>CALFMN010000023.1 GCA_937879875.1 uncultured Chloroflexota bacterium
CGCGTCGGTCAGGCGAACGACCCACCGGTGTCAAGCATCATCTGACGAGGTGTGGAGCGCGACGATCTGCTTGTCGCGCAGGCTGTCGGGCACGTCGCCGCGCACGATGCGCTGCGCCAGGCCTTCGACGATGGCCGTCTTGCCCACGCCCGGCTCGCCGATCAGCACCGGGTTGTTCTTGGTGCGGCGGGAGAGGACTTGAATGACACGGCGGATCTCCTCGTCGCGGCCGATCACCGGGTCGAGCTTGCCGGATTTGGCGAGGGCGGTGAGGTCGCGGCCGTACCGCTCCAGCGCCTGGTACTTACCCTCCGGGTTCTGGTCGGTGACGCGCTGGTTGCCGCGCACGGCGGTGAGCGCCTGCAGCACGCGCTCCTTCGTCAGGCCGAGCCGGGCGAGCAGCTTGCCGGCGTCAGAGTCGCGCGCTCCATTGGAATCAAGGAGCGCGATCAGCAGGTGCTCGGTGCTGATGTAGTCGTCCTTGAGCTGCTTCGCCTCGGCATCGGCCGACGTCAGCACCCGGCGGAGCGCGGGCGAGAGCGAGAGCTGGGCGCCGCCGTAGACTTTGGGCCGGCGCTCAAGCTCCTGCTGCACGGCGGCACGCACGGCGCGCGGGTCGAGCTGCAGCTTCTTGAGCAGCTCGGGCACCACGCCGCCCTCCTGATCGAGCAGCGCGGCGAGCAGGTGCTCGGGCATGACTTCGGATGAGTTGCCCGCCTCGGCGAGCGATTGGGCCTCGATCAGGGCGTCGCGCGCCCGCTCGGTCAGCCGGTTGGGATTCACCATGGTTCACCTCGTTTGGCCGCTGCGGCGCGTGCCCGCTGGGGCGCAGCCGTGCGGCAGGCGCGGCGCTCGACCGAGCCGGCGCAGGGCGTGAAGCCCGGCGTCGTGTCCCGCCGCGACGTTGTTCGTGATGGCTTCAGTATGTGACTTGAGTGTTGTATTGTCAATATTGCTGAATCGTCAACCGGCAGCCAGCAGGAGTAGGCCGGGACGCCGGCGCGCCGGCCTGGGCATATCAGTTTGCCCCTGCATGGGCCGTGAACCGCGCCGATTCCGCCGTCCCGCCGGCGCTGCTACACTCTGCACAGCGAGCCGGGTCCATGCCGGTACAGTGGTCACTCTGGCGAGTAGAACAGCGGTAGTTCAGCGGACTTTGGATCCGTTAACCCTGGTTCGAATCCAGGCTCGCCAGCCACGAAACTCGACGCGTACCTCCTGGACCTCGCGGCGGCGGCGCGCGGCCGCGGCCCGCTCACGCCTCACCCAGCCACCCGTGGGCGCCGGCCGCGCTTGCGCTTCTCGCCGCCCTCCGCCGCCAGCGGCGGCGCCCACGAGCATTCTTCGATGATCTTGAAGAGCACGAAGGTGTTGGTGCGGATCACGCCGGGCACCAGCGCCAGCTTCTCGACGACGAAACGGTGAATCTCGTCCGTTGATTGTCCGTAGACTTGAATGCTGATGTCGTGGCTGCCCGTGGTGATCGCGACGTAGCCGACCTCCGGGAACTGCGTGATCTGCTCCGCGATGCGCGCCACGCGGTTCCCTTCCACCTGTGCGACGACGTCCGCCGCCGCGGGGAAGCCCGCCTTCTCGCGGTTGATGCAGACCGTGAAGCGGATCACGCCGGCCTCGCGCAGCCGCTGGATGCGCGATCGCACCGTGCGCGGCGAGAGATACAACTCGCTGGCAAGCTGGCCGTTGCTCACAGACGCGTCCTTGCGCAGCACACGCAGGATCTGGAGATCGATCTGGTCCAGCGCAGTCATGGCCTGCCTCCTTGACGAACCGGGCTCTGTCTCGTATTTAGCGTGTGGTCGTGACCCGCGGCGGGATGGCGGCGCGCCGTCCGGCGCTGGTCTGGCCGGGGAGACGCCGATGCGAATCTGCTTCGTGGGTGACTCCTTCGTTAACGGCACGGGCGATCCGGATTGTCTGGGCTGGACCGGCCGGATCTGCGCCGCCGCACGCCACGCTGGCCACGACCTCACGTACTACAATCTCGGCATTCGCCGCGACACGAGCGCGGATATCCGCGCGCGCTGGGAGGATGAAACCGCCCGCCGGCTGCCGCCGGAGATCGCGGCCGGGCTGGTCTTCTCCTTCGGCGCCAACGACACCACGATCGAGGCTGGCCGGCGCCGCGTGGCGCCCGCCGAATCGCTGGCGAACGCCGCGGCGATCCTCGCCCGCGCAAGCCAGCGTTGCCCGGTCTTGATGGTTGGCCCCGCGCCGCTGGCCGACGCCGAGCAGAACGAGCGCATCGTCGCCCTCTCCTCCAACCTCGCCGAAGTCTGCGCGCGCGAGCGCGTCCCGTATCTGCCGGTCGCAGGTTCGCTGCTCACGGCCAGGTTCTGGCTGCCGGAAGCGGCGCTGAACGACGGCGCCCACCCCGGCGCGCGGGGATATGCCGAACTGGCCGCGTTGGTGCAGGGCTGGCCAGCCTGGCAGGCATGGCTGCCGCGGCGGCAGACCGCGGATCGCGGGTAGCGCCGCGCGCCGCGGCTGGGCAGCGAGTTTCAACGCTTTCGACATAGACCGTCCGTTCGGGCCGTTCATCGGGCGGTAATTGCCCGAATCGGCAGGCATTTCGGTCAGATATTGCCAATAATGGCACGAATTCCCGCAGCCTGCTCTCTATACTGCGGTGGAAAGACGGCCACGGCCAGAGGCCACCGCGGCCCGCGGAGGGATGCGTGGTTACGCTGGGAGTGCTCAAAGAGACCAAGCCTGCCGAGCGCCGGGTGACGCTGGTTCCCGACGACGTGCGCCGCCTGCGCGAGACGGGCGCCGCCGTGTTGGTGCAGGCCACGGCGGGCGTCGAGTCGGGCTTTGCGGACACACAGTACGCCGCGGCCGGCGCGGGCTTCGCCGCCACACCCGACGCACTGTTCGCCGCTTCCGACGTGGTGATCAAGGTCAAGGAGCCGACGCCCTCCGAAATCGCGCGGCTGCGGCCGGGCCAGCTCTTCATGAGCTTCCTGCACCTCGCCGCCTTCCCCGAGCTGATCGAGCCGCTGCGGCGCTCCGGCGCCAGCGCGCTCGGCTATGAGACGATCGCGCAGGATGGCCAGCATCCGGTGCTGCGGCCGATGAGCGCCGTCGCCGGTGCGCTCGCCCTGCAGATCGGCGAACACTATCTGGAGGCGACGAGCGGCGGCCGCGGCGTATTGTTGCCGGGGATCGAGGGCAAACACGCCGGCAAGGTCGTGGTCGTCGGCAGCGGCGTCGTCGGCGAGGAGTGCGGCCGGCTGGCGTACGGCGAGGGCATTCGCGTCGTCTTTGTGGACGCCAACCCCCGCCGCCTCGACGAGCTTGGCGCCCGCTATCCAAAGGCGGGCTTGCTTGCGCCCGATTCCGGCAGGCTCGGCGATGAACTTGAGGACGCGGATCTGCTGGTGGGCGGCGTCTACGTTACCGGCGCACGGGCGCCGCACGTCGTCAGCCGCGAGCAGATCGCGCGGATGCCGCCGCGATCGGTCGCGGTCGACGTCGCCATCGACCAGGGCGGCTGCTTTGAGACGTCGCGGCCTACCTCGCACGCGAACCCCATCTACGAGGAAGCCGGCGTGCTGCATTACTGCGTGACGAACATTCCCAGTATGGTGCCGCGCTCGGCCAGCATCGCCCTGAGCCACGCGCTTGTGCCGTATCTGGAGCGCGTGCTGCGGCTGGGTGTCGTGCAGGCGTTGGCGAGCGAGGCGGCGCTGGCCGGCGCGGTCAACATCCGGGCCGGCAGCATCGTGCTGGATTCGCTGAAGGAGCTGCCGGCGAGCGCATGACGCGCGGTGGCGAGCTGATGAAGGGTATTCTCGGCGGCGTCCGCCGCCGGTCTAGCGGGTAAAGGAGTTGCCGGCATGGTAGACAGTCTCGTTGCTCAGGTATCAGAAGCGGAGGTCGATGACTACGTCCGCCGCGGACTCGACCATCTCTGGATCCACACGCAGCAATACAATGACCTCGCCAAGCCCGACGGCTTCATGGTCTTGACCGAGGGCGAGGGCGTGCGTCTCAAAGACATCAAAGGGCGCTCGTACATCGACGCAATGTCGGGGCTCTGGGTCGTAGCGGTGGGGCATGGCCGCAAAGAGCTGGCGCAGGTCGCGGCCGAGCAGATGGAGAAGCTCGCCTACATCAACACCTTCGCCTACGCAACGCGGCCGGCCGTGGATCTGGCCTCGAAGCTGGCTGAGCTGGCGCCGGGCTCGATCTCGAAGTTCTACTTCGCCAACTCGGGCTCGGAAGCCGTCGAGACGGCGATCCGCATGGCCAAGCAGTATCATTACAACCGCGGCGACAAGAAGCGCTACAAGATCATCTCGCGCCGCGGTTCCTACCACGGCATGACGGCCGGTGCGCTGAGCATCAACGGCGCGCAGTACGCCAACCGCGCCCCCTTCGAGCCGCTGCTGCCCGGCGCGATTCAAGTTCCCGGCGTCAACTGTTACCGCTGCCCCTACGAGAAGAGCTATCCCGAGTGTGATGTGTTCTGCGCCCGCACGATCGAGGACACGATCAAGTTCGAGAAGCCGGAGACGATCGCCGCGATCGTGGCGGAGCCGATCTCCTCGGCCAACGCCAACTTCGTGCCGCCAGCGGAGTACTGGCCGACGCTGCGCGAGATCTGCGACAAGTACGGCATTCTGCTGGTCGCCGACGAGGTGATCAACGGTTTCGGCCGCACAGGCAAATGGTTTGCGATCGAGCACACGCCCGTAATTCCCGACCTGATGACCGTGGCGAAGGGCATCAGCAGCGGCTACCTGCCGATCTCGGCCGTGATGGCGAAGCAGGAAGTGGCCGACGCCTTTGTGGGCGAAAAGTCGATGGCGTTCAGCGGCGGCATCACCTTCGGCTCGCACCCCGTCTCCTGCGCCGTGGCGCTGGCCAACATCCAGATCATCGAACGTGAGGGGCTGGTCGAGAACGCACGCGTGCAGGGCGAGTACATGCTGGAGGAGCTGCGGCGGCTGCGCGAGTACCATCCCTCGATCGGCGAAGTGCGCGGCATCGGCCTGCTGCTGGCCGTCGAACTGGTCAAGAACCGCGAGACCAAAGAGCAGTTCGGTGAAGCCGACGACATGAACACGAAGATGACGGAGGCGCTGAAGCAGCGGGGCCTGCTGAGCCGCGCGGGCGCGATGATCAGCCTGGCGCCGCCGCTCTGCATCAACAAGCAGGAGGTGGATGAGATCGTCGGCATCGTCGACGAGTCGATCGGGGAGGTGGAGCAGAGCCTCGGCATCGCCTGAGAATGCGGCCGAACGGTGGCGCCGCGCGAAACCAAAGCGTGCGCCGGGCGTAACGCAGGCGACATGCGACGGCGCTACCGTTTGGCTCAACCGTGCCGTTCGGCCCTCACCCCCGTCCCCTCTCCCAATCCTGGGAGAGGGGCGATCCTGCAGAGGTTGTGCGCGGCTGTGTCCGGTTAACCGTAGGCTGATCGGAACGCTCCGTACAGGATCGTCTCCGTCTCCCAGGATTGGGAGAGGGGACGGGGGTGAGGGCCGAACGGCACGGTTGACAAGCAACCGCCCCGCTCTACAATGAGCGGCAATCCAGCCAGCCGTTCAGATTCGGACAGTGTTGGGCCGATCTATCTGCGAAGGGATCAGCATTCCATAGTTGAGGAAGCGCGTCCGCGCGCTCGTCAGGTGGAGTGAAGGGACGGTCCGCCCATGACCACACAGAACGAAACCGATCTCGCTGAACAACGCTTTATTCAAGCCCGCCTCAGCCGCCGCCGCCTGCTCGGCGGTCTCGTGGCGGCTGGCCTGGTCGGGCCGGTGCTGGCGGCCTGCGGCGGTGGCAACAACAACAAGGGTGGCGCGGGCAACAGCGGCGCCGGCAATAAGGGCGCGAGCACCCTGGCGACGCCGCAGGCGCCGGCCGCACCGCCGAACACCGGCGCCCAGCCAGGCGCAACCGGCAGCCCCGCCGCGGGCGCGGCGGCGCCATCCACCATCGGCAAGCTGACCGTGCGCACCGAGCCGTACCCCAAGTACTCCGGGACGCCGGTCGACACCGATCAGCTTACGATCATCCGCGCCGAGGATTTGAGTGCCTTCAACCCGACCGCGCTCAACAGCTATTCGCCGTATACCTTCGTCTACGATCCGCTCGTCTGGATCGACGAGTACACGCTGGACCCGAAGCCCTGGCTGGCGACGAGCTGGACGATCTCGCCCGACGGCAAGAGCTACACCTTCAAGCTGCGCAACGACGTGAAGTGGCACGACGGCACCCCCTTCACCGCCGACGACGTCGCCTGGTCGTTCGTCGCCTACCGCGACGACCCGGACAGCGCCGTGGCGCGCTTCTTCCCGCTGATGCAGAAGGACCCCGTCGTCGTGGATGCGCAGACGATCCGCTTCGATCTTTCGGACACGTCGGGCGACTGGATCCTCAACGCCTGCAACCAGTTCATCATGCAGAAGGCGCAGTTCATCGACTTCTGGAATCAGAAGAAGAGTCTGAAGGACTACCCGTACACCGACAAGATGCTGATCGGCACGGGCGCCTGGAAGCAGACCAAGTACGCGCCCGGCGATGCGCCGCCCAACCTGCAGTACGCGCGCAACGACAACTACTGGGTCGGCAAACCGCACTTCCAGAAGTTCATCTTCCAGGAAGTGGACAAGGCCGAGGCCCGCATCACTGCCTGGCTGAACGGCAGCACGGATCTGCTCTGGCCGGTGTCGGCAACGGATGTGGACCAGGTCAAGAACCAGGAGGCATGGCTCTACGACCCCCCTGCCGTGGCCTTCATGAACGCCTGGATCAACTTCAAGAGCACCAAGCAGGACCATCCCGACTTCATGCAGAACAAGCAGGTGCGTCAGGCGCTCTCCACCGGCATCGACCGCAAGGGCTACGCGCAGGCGATCTTCAAGGGCTTTGTGGACGAGACGAAGATCGGCTCGATCGCTTTCCCCTGGGCCTACAATACCAATCTCAAGAACCCCGACTACGACCAGGCCAAAGCGCAGCAGATGCTGGCCGACGCCGGCTACAAGAAAGACAGCTCGGGAACGCTGGTCGGTCAGGACGGCAAGCCGATCAAACTGATTGCGCTGCTCTCGACGAGCAACGGGTATCCGGTGGATAAGATCGCCGTCTCGGTCCAGGAGGACTTCCGCAAACTCGGCCTGGACATGCAGATCGACACACAGGAGCCGCAGACCGTCAAGAACCGGAGGCTGAAGGTCTTCGACTGGGATCTCTGGTTTGTCAGCCGCATCCTCTTTGCCGGCTTCAGCGACTACAGCTACTACAAGAGCGACTGGGATCCGCGCGTCAAGCCCTCCGGCCTCAACGCCGGCGCCTGGAGCAACCCGCAGGCCGACAAGCTGCTGGATCAGATCATCCGCGAGCCGGACCTGAAAAAGCAAAAGGATCTGCTCTGGCAGTTCCAGGCGATCATCAACGACGACCTGCCGGCGCTCTGGTTCGGCTTCCCGCGTGACTTGATCCTGGTCAAGAAGAGCTTCCTCGGCTACCAGCCGAACGCGATGTGGCAGTACTGGAACACCTGGAAGCTCTGGAAGTCCGGCTAGCGACGAGCGCGATCGGGGCGGGGTCTCCTGTATGGGACGCTACATCATCCGCCGCCTGTTGCAGGGGATTCCGCTGCTGATCGGCATCTCGCTGATCGTGTTCTTCATGATCCACCTGGCGCCCGGCGACGCTGCCGAGTTCGCGCTGGGCGAGCGCGCCAGCCAGGAGGAGATCATCCGCCTGCGCCACTACCTCGGCCTCGATCTGCCCTGGTATCAGCAGTACTTCCACCTGATGGGCCACTGGCTGCGCGGCGACCTGGGCATCTCCGTCTTGCAGCAGCGGCCGGTGTTCAGGATCCTGGGCGAGCGGCTGCCGCGCACGGCCGAGCTGCTGGGCGGCTCGATCGTGCTCTCGCTGCTGATCGCGCTGCCGATCGGCGTCTTCTCGGCGATCCGCCAGTACTCGTTCTCGGACAACGTCGTCACCGTGATCAGTTTTCTCGGCATCTCCATCCCCTCGTTCTGGCTGGCGATCCTGCTGATCCTCTTCTTCTCGGTCGATCTGCGCTGGCTGCCCACGGGCGGCGCCCAGACGATCGGCAAGAGCTTCAGCCTGCTCGACCATCTCAAGCATCTGGTCTTACCGCTGGCGGTGCTGACGTTGATCCGCACGGCCGGCTGGTCGCGCTATCTGCGCTCGTCCATGCTCGAAGTGCTCTCATTGGACTACGTGCGCACGGCGCGGGCGAAGGGGCTGACCGGGCGCGAGGTGCTGTTCCGCCACGCGCTGCGGAACGCGATCATGCCGATCATTACGCTGATGGGGCTGAGCCTGCCGGATATGGTGGGCGGCGCGATCATCACCGAGCAGATCTTCAACTGGAACGGCCTCGGTCAGCTCACGGTCTCTGCCACCGTGCGCCGCGACATCCCGGTGGTGATGGCGCTGGTGATGCTCTCCGGTGTGGTGATCATCCTCGCCAACCTGCTGGCCGATCTCTGCTACGGTCTGGTCGATCCGCGCGTCAAACTGCGGTGACTCGCTGAAGCGCTGCCGGCCTGCGCACGATCGCGTACGCAAGCCGGCCTGGAGGGGCCGTGGCGCAGGTCATCGAATCGATCGGCATCGCACCGCTGGCGCAGGAGGCGCCGGCGCGCCGCTTCGTGATCGTGCGCCGCCTGCTGCGGCACCGGCTGGCGGTCAGCGGTCTGATCATCCTGCTGGCACTGGTCGGCATCTGCTTCACCGCGCCGCTGTGGCTGCCCTACACCGAGACGCTGAAGCAGGTGCGCAGCGACACCTTTGCCTCGCCTTCAGGCAGCGCCATCTTCGGCCGCGACGAGTTCGGCCGCAACGCCTTTTTCCGCGCCGTCTACGGCGGGCGCAACTCGCTGGAGATCTCCCTGCTGTCGGCGCTGATCGCGACGGCGATCGGCACCGCCGTCGGCATGCTTGCGGGCTACTTCGGCGGCTGGATCGACGGCGTGGCCGACCGGCTGATCGAGCTGTTCCTGACGCTGCCGTTCTTGTTGCTGCTGATCCTGGCCGCGGCGATCACGCGCCCGTCGGTGACGAGCATCATCCTGATCCTCGGGCTGTTCAACTGGGCGGTGCTGGCGCGTATCGTGCGCGGGGAGTTTATCGCCGCGCGCAACCGCGACTACACGCAGGCGGCGGAGCTGATCGGCTGCCCCTGGTGGCGGATCGCCACGCGCCACATTCTGCCGAACGCGATGGCGCCGATCATCGTCAGCGGCACGCTGCTCTTCGCCACGAACCTGACGGCGGAGGCGGCAATCAGTTTTCTCGGCCTCGGCATCCAGCCGCCGACGCCGAGCTGGGGCAACATGCTGACCAACGCGCAGGACTACGTGATCAGCTCGCCGTTCCTCGCCATCTTCCCCGGTCTGCTGATCCTGATCACGGTCCTCTGCGTGAACCTGCTCGGCGACGGCCTGCGCGACGCGTTCGACCCGAAGCTGCGTCTGTAATCAAGCACGCACTCGGGGCTGACCCCGTCGGCGCGGCGGATCTCCCACTCATGTGAAGCAAGAGCCCGGCCGCCGGCCAGGCTTTGAACGTAAAACGTGGTCCCGGGACGTGGATTCGAACCACGGACACGCGGATTTACAGTCCGCTGCTCTGGCCAACTGAGCTATCCCGGGAGGGGGCGACAAGAGTCAGGGTACTACAGCCCCACGCCGTGCTCAACTGTGATACGCTGCTGAACCCGCACCCGGCCGCACGGTTGCGAGCCGCCACTGGCCACCGGACAATGCGCTGGACGAACGCGGCGGAGGCGTGCAATGGCGACGGATACGGCGGCGTGGGTCGGCTACGAGGATCTGCTGCTCGAACAGCGCGGCAGCGTGCTGATCGTCACGCTGAACCGGCCGGAGAAGCTGAACGCGCTCTCCGCCGCCATGCGCCGCGGCCTGCGCCGGCTCGGCCTTGAGTTGCCGGCGCACGAGGACGTAAAGGCGCTGGTGATCACCGGTGCGGGCCGCGGCTTCTGCTCCGGCGCCGACCTCAGCAGCGGCGCCGGCCCGGCCTACGCGGCGCCCGAAACCCGCGCCGAGAGGCTCGAACCGAACTACGCCTGGCTGGATCGGCTGCGCAAGCTCGACATCCCCGTGATCGCGGCGATCAACGGCGCGGCGGCGGGCGCGGGCATGGCGATCGCCTGCGCCTGTGACCTGCGCATGATGGCAGCCGGCGCGAAGCTGCACCCCGGCTTCGTGCGCCGCGGCCTCGGCCCGGACAACGGCCTGAGCTGGACGCTGCCCCGCCTCGTCGGCCCCGCTCGGGCGCTGCTGATGCTCTGGACCGGCGACCCGATCTCCGCTGAAGAGGCGCTGCGCCTCGGTCTGGTCGAGCAGGTGGCGCCGGAGGGCGAGGCGCTGGAGGCGGCACTGGCGCTGGCGCAGCGGCTGGCCGAGGGCGCGACGCTCTCGATCGCGACGGCCAAGCGCGCCGTCTATCGCGCCTTCGACCGCGACTTCCTCGCGCACGGCGAGTGGGAGCAGTTTTCGCAAGACATCCTGCGCACCAGCGAAGACGCCAAAGAGGGCCGCCTCGCCTTCCAGGAGGGCCGGCAGCCGCGCTTCGTGGGGCGCTGAGAGTGCGCGTCGGAAGCCGGCCGCTGGTCGTTTCATTGCTCCTGGCCTTGCTAGTCGTTGCCTGCGCCTGTGGCTCGACACGGCACAGCGCCTCCCCAACAACCCCGCCGCAGCCCACGCCCGATCGCATCCCGCTCGGCAGCCGCATGGTAGCGCCACATAGCTTCGTCACATACTGCTGCAATAGTCCGGCGCGCGTATCCGGTCCTCACGGGACGATTCTGGCCGAGCCGTGTGTGGCCCAGGTGCGAGTGAGCAACGCCGGCAACGTGAGCGCAACCGCGACGTTGAGCAGCGCGCCTGGAGGCTGCGGTCTGGCGCTGGACATTCGCCTCGACGGTGACGGCCCGATCGCCATCTTTTCGGTGGGCGGCGGTGCCTCATGCCGCATCGACACCACACGCCGCAGCGTTGCCCACTGCGACTCACTGGCTGGCTTTGAGCCATGTGTGATCTTCGCCGCCGCAGGACCAACCGCGGTTCCACCAAAGCCGGGATCGCCGAATGCCGGCTGCTGACCATTCGTCCGCCCCGCGAGCAGATGAACCGTGCGAACCCGCGGTCCTATCCCGCCGCGACGGTGCTCTCCAGCAGCGGCGCGACGTGGCTCATCGCCAGCTCGTGCGTGCGCAGGATTTCCCGGTGCGTCTGGCCGATCAGGCGGGCTTGAAAGGCGACATGCGTGAGGCCAAGCGCCGCGCTCACACCGGCGATCTGCTCGGCCACCGCTTCGGGGCCGCCGGCGGCGAAGTTGATCCGGTGCATGATCGCCGGCAGCGATTCGTTTGCCAGCCGCTGCACCGCGCCGCTCTTCGTGTAGCGCTCGTAGTAGGCGCGGATCACCGGCTCGGCGCGGCGCATGGCGCGGTCGTGGTCCTCGTCGAGGATCAGGTGCAGCGTCTGCTGGAGCTTGCGCGTGGCGGCGTCGTGGCCGCGCTCCGCCAGCTCTGCTTGATAGATCGCGACGTGCTCCGCCGAGGTCTCGACCGTCTTCAGGCTGGGCAGCAGCAGGTGGTAGCCCAACTCGCCGGCTACCCGCGCCGCGCCCGGCGTCGAGGCCGCCACCCAGACCATCGCGGCCGGGTCTTGCAGCGGCTCCGGCACAACGCGCACACCGTCGGCGCCGCCCACAGCGCCGATGCTGCTGCTGACCGGCTCGCCGGCCCAGGCGCGGCGCAGCCAGAGCAGCGACTCGCGCAGCCGCTCGTGCTTGCCTTCTTGAGCCACGCCGAAGACGCGCATCTCGTCCGGCACGCCGCTGCTGCTGATGCCGCACTCCAGCCTGCCGCCCGTGAGCTGGTCGAACAGCGCCACGTTCTCGGCCAGGCGCAGGGCGTGGTAGAACGGCGACGGCAGCACCGCCGTGCCGAGGCGGATGCGGCGCGTCTGCCCGGCCGTGTGCATCAGAAAGAGCAGCGGTGAGGGCGCCCGGCCCTTCGCCGGCGAAAAGTGGTGCTCCGCCACCCAGGCGATCTCGTAGCCGAGCGCTTCCGCCGCCTGCACCTGCTCCGTCACGTCGGCGTAGACCGCGGCGGCGGGCTCGCCCTCGGCGCTTTCGAGATGGTGCAGCACGGCGAAGCGCATCAGATCACGCCCCGCGTGCGCAGATCGCCCAGCTGCTCCCAGTCGTATCCCAGGTTCAGCAGGATCTCCTCGGTGTGCTGGCCCAGTTCCGGCGCGGGGGCGCGGACCTTGCCCGGAGTGCGCGAGAGCCGCACCGGCACGCCCGGCACGCTGATCTGGCCGCGCGTGGGGTGCGGAATATCGACGATATATTCGTTCGCGCGCACGCCGGGGTCCGCGGCCACCTCGAGATGGTCGCGCACCGGGCCGCTGGGAATGTCGTGCTCGTCGAGCAGCTTCAGCCACTCGTCGCGCGGCCGCGTGCGGAAGCAGGAAGCCATCTCGGCCGTCAGCTCCTCCGTGTTCTCCCAGCGGCTGAAGGCGTCGGTGTAGCGCGGGTCGTCCATCCAATCGGCATGACCGAGTGCCTTCGTCAGCGGCGGCCATTGCTTCGGGTCGAGGATGCCGATCGCCAGCCACTTGCCGTCGCCGCAACCGTAGCCGCGGAAGAGCGGGTTACCGCCCGCTTTGAACGAGCCGTGGCTGCCGTCTTGCAGGCTGCGGCAGAAGCCCATCGCCTGAAAGGCGATCTGGCCGCCCAACAGCGAGGAATCGACGTGCTGGCCGACGCCGTCGCGCTCCCGCGCGATCAGCGCCATCGCCACGCCCCAGGCCAGGAACATCGCGCCGACGTGGTCGGCGTGGCCGCCGGTGACGGTGTGCGGCTCGTGCTCCGGGCCGCCGCCCTGCGAGAGCATCATGCCGCTCACCGCCTGGCCGATCACGTCGAAGCTCGGCCGCTTCGCGTCCGGCCCGAGCTGGCCGTAGCCCGAGGCCGAGGCGAGGATGATGCGCGGGTTGATGCTCGCCAGCTTCTCGTAGCCGAAGCCGAGCCGCTCCATCACGCCCGGCCGGAAGTTCTCCGTCACCACGTCCACGCGCTCGACCAGCTTGTAGACGATCGCTTTCCCCTCGTCCGTGCGCACATCCAGCGTGATGCTGCGCTTGTTGCGGTTGTGCGCCTCGAAGTAGCCGGAGTAGCCGTCCGGCTGCATGCCGAGCGAGCGTCCCAGGTCGCCGTTGCGGCGCTCCTCGATCTTGATCACGTCCGCGCCCATATCGGAAAGCATGACCGTGGCGAACGGCCCCTGCTGGTAGCGGGTGAAGTCGAGGATCGCGATGCCATCAAGCGGTGCGGCCATGATCTGCGGTCTCCGGAGGGTGAACTGTGCACAGGCGAGATTGGTTGCGTGCTGCCTGCCGCCATGATACACGCTCGGCGGGGCGCCTATCCCTGACGGCTTCGCCGTCTGTCCCTTCCCCACAGGGGCTCATCGTTACCCAGATTCCATAACAGGTGGAGCGGCGTGCAGGATGCGCCA
>CALFMN010000024.1 GCA_937879875.1 uncultured Chloroflexota bacterium
CCTGCGCCTACATCGCTCTCAAACGCGCTGCCCTTATATGAATAGACTCTTAGTGACGTAGTCGAGACGCGATCATGCTAGACCGCAGAGCCAAACGCCAGGCAGTGTTCTTACCCGAGAATGAACCATATTTGGGGCGACCGTCAGTATACAATTTCGACAGGGTTATCCCGTCTTGCCTGCGCGCGAATCAGGCCGTGATGGTGTACGTGCGCCAGGGCCAGTTGTCCGACTTGCAGTCAGCGGCATCCCAGCTAATCTCGCAAGGAATCAATCTGGCGCTTTCAATCAGAGAATTGGTTCGGCAGGGCTACCTCTTTGGAGCACTTGTTCTTCTACGGCCTCTTATTGAGAGAACCGCCATTGTCTCCTATTTATATACAAACCCGGACGAAATTGCGACCTGGAATGCCGGTTGGCCGAGCGGACGACGTCCTAGCCTCGCAAGAATGATCGACACCATGACTGGACAGGCCGATTTAGCCGAGGCGAAGAAGCTGTGCGAAACCTTCGGTCATATTGTTCACGGCGATCCCGCAAGCGCTACGTGGAACCTCGTACAGTTGCCCGACGGTGCACTCGGGCATGCTGTCAGCAAATCACTCGACGAGCCCGATCTTTGCGACTTCATCTGTTACCAGGCGTGCAGCTACTGCATCGTGTTGATGGGTAACATGGCTGCCTGCTTCCCAGATGCCCCGTGGCCAGATGCTACGCGGGCGGCGGCGATGGAGGATCGGTGAAGTGGTTGGAAGGCGCGATCGCAGCCGCTTCCTGGCCGAGGCCTTTCGCGAGAAGATTGTGCGGGAGGCGCAGGCGCGGGCGCTGGCCGAATGCGCTGGCGTCATCGACCTGGCGCAGTACCCCGAATGGAGAACGCGCGAGGACGTGTCGCGCTGGGTGCGGAAGTCGCGCAGGCTCGATGACCTCCGCGCGCCGGAAGCGGCCTCGGTGGGCAATCGGCCATGACGCCTGCCTGCTCGACACCGATGCAGCCGCCGCTGAGCAGGCGGGCGACTGGCGGTTCGCGTACCGGCGGCAGGGGATCAGCCATGCGACGACGGACACGCTGATCGGCGCGATCGCGCTCGCTCATGGAGCACAGGTCGTCACCGGCAATGTCCGGCGCTACCCCATGACCGGCGTCACCACTTTGCCGCTGCCGCGCGTGCGCTGAGATCGCCACGCCGTCGCCAAAGGTGCGGCGGCGTCAAGCGTCAGATGGTGTGCCTGCGCTGAACCGCCTGGCGCCGCCGCCGTTCGGGAGCCGGAGTTGAAGCGGGCTCTATCGATTTCCCCAGAACTCGGTGCCGCAGATGCTCGGGTAGCCGGTTCGTTGGGAGAACGTGAATGGGCAGTTCCTCGATCTGCATGTCAACCAGGCGGTCGAGCACGAGGTCATGCATGTCGGAAGGATCCTCAATGTTGACGACCACCCAGAGCCAGGTTTCACTTGGATCGTCCCAGCCGCGGGTCACGGCAAACGTCGCATCAGGGTAGGCTCGGAGAATCTCAGCCTTCAGTTCCTCGACTGCACTTTGGATCCGTTGTTTCCGGCTAGCCAATGTGGTCACAGTTATGGTTCCTGTCCATTCATGGCAGCAGCGAACCGCGTCGCGGTACGTACCGCTTGCTCAGCGCGATTCTTGCTCACGCTTCTGCTCGCGTAGTCAGCCGTATGGCGGAGGTGGATGAGGTCACTCAGCACGCCGCGCAACTCGCGATCGTACAGGTGCCGCTGGCCGATCAGGATCCCGGCAAATCGGCTTGCGACGAAGTCATGCCCCCATTCACTCGACGGCCGGATGCCTGCTCGAATCAGCGCCACGATCGCCGTAAGGAAGCAGGCGTAGTACGCGCGGCTCGCAGAGGTATTGTAGCGCCCCGCGACCAGTTCGCTCTGTGCGGCAGCCAGGTTTTCGAAGGCTTTGGCGAGGTAGTCGGCGGCGTCGCTGATGGGACACCTCTCGTCGTGAGGCTGAAGGACCGTGGAGTGGAACCGGTTTGAGCGCCGAACAGGCTGGCGCTCAGACCGGTTCCAAGCCGGCCCAGCGCAGCGAGAGCGCCATGATCTCCGGCGTGAGCTGGTGGCCGCCGTCGAACTCGTGATAGGTCACGTCGTAGCCGTTGAACTCGAGCTGCGGCGCCAGCGTGCGGCTGGTCTGGTTGATCGGCAGGATCTGGTCCTGCGTGCCGTGCGTGATCAGAATTCGCGGCTGGCCGACCAGGCTCGGCGGCCAGCAGAAGCCGGGCGAATTGGCCAGCACGTGGGTAAACAGGTCGCCGTTGGCGAGGCCGAGGCCCAGGGCGTACGAGGCGCCGTCCGAGAAGCCCTCGATCAGGCAGTGCGCCGGATCGACGTTGACACGGGCGAAGACTTCGTTCAGCGCCGCGTCAATGCGGGCCACGTCGCTGCCGTAGCCGCCGATCAGCACGTCCCAGGTCCGCGTCTCCGAGCTAGGGCAGAGCACGACGACGCCGAACGCCTCGGCCGTCTCGCGCCAGCGGCCGAGCATGCGCTCGCCGTTCCCAGTTGCGCCGTGCAGCGCCAGCAGGAACGGCGCCGACCGCGCTCGGTCATACGCCGTCGGAATGAAGAGTACGCCGTCCCAGCCGGCGCTCGCCGCCGCCCGATGCTCGCCCGACGCCAACGGCTCGGCGCGGGCGGCGGAGCGATGCGGCCGCGCGGTGAAGCGCCCGGCCTCGTAGCCTTCGGGCAGCCGTTCGCTGCTTTGCTGCATCGCTCTCGCCTCCGGCCGGTCGCCGCGGCGCCAGCTTAGCACGGCCGTTCGTGTAGAGACGCGTCCTTTTGACGCGCTGGCGGCCCGCTCCTACGATGAAGCGTGTCGATGTGCGGCACTGAGCCGAGCCGCCGACCCGAAGTGGGAACGAAGCAGCGGTCTGCGCTGCCGTGATGCGACAGGAGAGAACGTCATGCGTGAGGCTGTGATTTGCACCCCGCTGCGTACGCCCGTGGGCCGTTTCGGCGGCGCGTTGCGCGATGTGCAGGCGGAGGATCTGGCCGCCCTTGTGATCGAGAAGGTCTTGGAACGTTCCGGCCTCAAGGGTGAGCAGGTGGACGACGTGATCTTCGGCCACTGCTATCCGAACGGCGAGACGCCGGCCATGGGTCGCCTCGCGCCGCTGCACGCCGGCCTGCCCGTCGAAGTGCCCGGCTTTCAGCTCGACCGCCGCTGCGGTTCCGGCCTGCAGGCGATCTGCCTCGCCGCGATGGAGGTGCAGACCGGCGTGGCCGACGTGGTGCTGGCTGGCGGCGTCGAGAGCATGAGCAACGCCGAGTTTTACAGCACGCAGACGCGCTGGGGGCCGAACCGCGGCGAGATCAAACTGATGGACCGGCTCGACCGCGGCCGCGTCACCGCCGGCACGTATCGCTATCCGGTCGAAGGCGGCATGCTGGAGACGGCTGAAAACCTGCGCAAGCAGTACAACATCCCCCGGCAGGAGCAGGACGAGTACGCCCTGCGCAGCCACCAGCGCGCCGTGGCCGCGATCGAGAGCGGCAAGTTCGACAACGAGATCGTCTCCGTGCCCGTGCCCTCGAAGAAGGGCGAAGGCACGCTCTTCGGCCGCGACGAGCACCCGCGCGCCGATACCACGCTCGACAAGCTCGCCTCGCTGCGCCCCGTGCGGCTGCGCGCCGATCCCGAAGCGACGGTCACGGCCGGCAACGCCAGCGGCGAGAACGACGCGGCCGCCTGCTGCATCGTCACCTCGCCGGAAAAGGCGGCTGAACTGGGGCTGAAGCCGCTGGGACGGCTGGTCTCATGGGGTGTGGCCGGCGTGCATCCGGCCTACATGGGCATCGGCCCGGTGCCGGCGACGAAGAAGGCGCTGGGGCGCGCCGGCCTCTCGCTCGCCGATATGGAGCTGATCGAGCTGAACGAGGCCTTCGCGGCGCAGGTGCTGGCCGTGACGCGCGAGTGGGGCTTCGCCGAGCGCGACTTCGACCGCACGAACGTCAACGGATCGGGTATCTCTATCGGGCATCCGGTGGGCTGCACGGGCGTGCGCATCATGGCGACGCTGCTCAACGAGATGGAGCGGCGCAACGTGCAGTTCGCACTGGAGACGATGTGCATCGGCGGCGGCCAGGGCATCGCCGCCGTGATCGAGCGAGTGCGTTAGGGAACAGGTCACAGGTTACAGGTGACAGTGAGGGGCGGCCTGCGGGCCGCCTCTCCGCATTCTTGGGGGATCGACTATGGCTGAGGGGAACGCACATCCGATTTGGAACCTGATGGGGCTGCTGTTTAAAGCGCATCCCTGGCACGGCGTCTCGATCGGCTCCGAGGCGCCGCGGCGCGTGACCGCGTACATCGAGATCGTGCCGGCAGATACCGTGAAGTTCGAGATCGACAAAGTGAACGGCTATCTGCGCATCGACCGGCCGCAGCAGTTCTCCAACATCTGCCCCTCGCTCTACGGCCTGATTCCGCAGACGCTCTGCGCCGAGCGCGTGGCCGAGCTGTGCATGGCGAAGAGCGGCCGCGAAGGCATCGTCGGCGACGGCGACCCGCTCGACATCTGCGTGCTTACGGAAAAGACGCTGAGCCACGGCGACGTGCTGGTGGAGGCGATCCCGATCGGTGGCCTGCGCATGATCGACGGCGACGAGGCGGACGATAAGGTCGTGGCCGTGCTCAAGGGCGATGCCGTCTACGGTGGCTGCCGGGACATCGCCGAGTGCCCGCACAGCGTGCTGGAACGGCTGAAGCACTACTTCCTGACCTATAAGCAGGACCCTGAGTCGCCACAACACAAGGTCGAGATCGAGGGAGTCTACGGCGCGGCCGAGGCGCACGACCTGATCGCCCGCAGCCAGCAGGACTACCAGACCCGCTTCGCCGGCATCTATTCGCTGCTGAAGGGCGTGTAAGCCGGACACCTCGACGGCGCCCGCCCGGGTCGCTGATCCGACATGACGCGGCCGGACTTCCAGCGAACCACCCCTTCAGCAAAGCGGATACGGGAGCAACGCAGGTTTGCCAGAAAAGGCCATGCTCCGTCCCTAGTAAATCGCGCAAGCCGGTCGCCGCCCGGCGCCGGATGCCCGCTTGCGGCGGACCCTGTACGCTGGCGCCATGCCGCAACCGCTGCTCGGCGTCAACTTCAGCCATCGTCAGGCCGAGTGGCTTGGCCTCGATCCGGATGAGACGTTCAGTCTGCTGCTGAACGATCTGCGTGTGCGCTGCTTCCGGCTCTCGCTCTACTGGGACGAGATTCAGCCCGAACCGACGCGCTACGACCTCAGCCAGACGCAGCGCTATCTCGACCTGGCCGAGGCGCGCGGGGCGCGGGTGCTGGTCACAGTCGGACTCAAGGCGCAACGGCACCCGGAGTTCTATCCCCCGGCCTGGTTGCTGGGCGAAGGCTCGCCGCCGCACGGCGGCACTGTCGCCGAGCAGCCGCGCCTCGTGGCCCATTTGCTGCTGATGCTCGAACGCGCCGTGGCGTTGCTGGCCGACTACGACGCGATCGATTCCTGGCAGGTAGAGAACGAGCCGTTCCTGCCCGCCGCCGGCCGCACGGTGGGCTGGCGGTTCGATGAGGCGACGCTGCGCAAAGAGATCGCCGCGGTCGAAGGCTCGGACCCACGCCAGCGGCCGATCGTGATCAACCATTCTTCGCACACGATCGTCGAGGGAGCCTGGATGCGGGCACTGCGCCTCGGCGATGTGCTGGCGCAAGACGTCTACACGCGCATTCCTGCTGGCGGGCCGCTGCGCTATTGGAACCGCTACATGCTCGGTCCGGTCGGGCCGAATCTGCTGGTGCAGTCGCTGCTGGCGCACCGTTTCAGGCGGCAGTTCTGGATCACCGAGCTGCAGGCCGAGCCCTGGGAGGTTGTGCCGCTGACGGAGCTTACATCGGAGCAGACAGGCAGCATCTCCCCGGAGTTGATCGAGCGTAACCTGGCGCTGGCGCGCCGTGCGAGACCGGATCGCATCTATCTGTGGGGCGTCGAGTGGTGGCGTTTCATGGCCCTGCGGGGCGACGAACGCTACTGGCAGCTCGCCCGCCGCCTCTTCAGCGACGCGGCCCCCTATCCCCCGGCTGTGTGACATCTGCGATGCTGGTTCCCCCAACAATAGGGGCAAGGGGCGATCCTCTCTGGGGCGACCCAGAGGGCGTCGGGTTAGCCAAAGCGGCGGCATGCTCCACGCCAGTGCACGGTTAGCCGCACCGGCCACGGAACGCCCGACGCCCGATCGTCTCGTTCCCCTATTATTGGGGGCCATCAGATGAGAGAAGAGAGGATAGGGGCCGCGCGGCCGCTACATGCGTTCGGGCGCGCTCATACCCATCAGGCCAAGCACGTTGGCCAGCACCGTCTGCGCGGCTTTCACCAGCTTCAGCCGCGCCTGGCTCAGCGCCGCGTCCTCGCTCACCACGCGGCATTCGGTGTAGAAGACGTGGAAGTCCTGCGCGAGCTGCTTCGCGTAATGGGGCAGACCGTGCGCCTCAAGGCGCGCCGCGGCGGCCTCGATCAGCTCCGGATAGACGAGCATGCTGCGAATCAGCGCCAACTCGGCGGGATGCCGCAACAGCGCGACATCGCCTGCCGTGCAGTCGATGCCCTCTTCCGCCGCCTTGCGCAGAATGCCGGCGATGCGGGCGTGCGCGTACTGCACGTAGTAGACCGGGTTCTCGTTGCTCTGCTCTTTGGCCAGCTCCAAATCGAAGTCCATGGCCGAGTCGGGTGAGCGCATCAGGAAGAAGAAGCGGCAGGCGTCGGCGCCAACCTCCTCCACGACTTCGCGCATCGTAATGATGTCGCCGGAGCGCTTGCTCAGCCGCACGACCGTCTGTCCGCGCTTCAGCGTCACGAGCTGGTAGAGCAGGATGGTCAGCCGCTCCGGGTCGATGCCGAGCGCGTCCACGGCCGTCTTCATGCGGGCGACATGGCCCTGGTGGTCGGCGCCCCAGATGTCGATCACGCGGTCGAAGGCGCGCAGCACGAACTTGTCGTAGTGATAGGCGATGTCCGAGGCGAAATAGGTCGGCGAACCGCCGCTGCGCACGAGCACGTTGTCGCGGTCCTGCCCGAGCTGCGGCGCCGTGAACCAGACCGCGCCCTCCTTCTCGCTGACGTGGCCGCGCTCCCGCAACAGATCCATCGTCTTTTCATACGTGTGGTCGGTAAACAGCGAGCGTTCGCTGAAGAAGCGATCGTAGCGCACGCCGAGGGCGGCAAGGTCATCGCGGATCGAATCGAGCATGCGCGCGATGCCCAGCTCTTTGAGCGCGGCCGCCGGCGCGACGCGGAAGCGGTCGCCGAACTCTTCTTTGATCTGCCCGGCCAACTCGACGATGTACTCGCCGGGGTAGCCATCCTCGGGGACCGGCACATCGCGGCCGAACTGCTGCTCGTAGCGGGCGTAGAGCGTACGGCCGAAGGTATCGGTCTGCGTACCGGCGTCGTTGACGTAATACTCGCGTTCCACGGCAAAGCCGTTCGCTTCGAGGACGGCGGCAAGCGTGCTGCCGGTGACGGCGCCGCGGCCGTTGCCGACGTGCAGCGGCCCCACCGGGTTGGCGCTGACGAACTCGACCTGCACGCGCCGCCCGGCGCCCGACGGATTCGTGCCGAAGCTCGGGCCGGCCTCGACGATCTGTTCGACCTGGCGCTGCAGCCAGGCGTCGTCGATGAAGAAGTTGATGAAGCCGGGCGGCGCCGGCACGACCTCGCGCACCATCTCCGAGGCGTCGATGCGACGCGCGATCGCCTGAGCCAACTGCATCGGATTCGTCTGCCCGCCAACGGCTCTGCGCAGCCGCATGGGCAGGCTGCTGGAGTAGTCGCCGTTCTCGGCACGCTGCGGACGCTCGATCAGCACCTCGGGCAGGGTGACGGCGGGGATCTCTCCCTCCCGCTGCGCCGCCGCGGCGGCGTCTCGTACCAGCGTGGCGATCGCGTCCCGAATCATGGCTGGCCCTCAAACAAGCTCGCGTGCTCGCGTCCAGCGTACAGGAATGGTGCGATGGGCAGTAGGCATGGCGATGCGCCTTCTGGAGCGTCTCCAGCGTGATCGGGCTGGCGGGGCACCTAACCCTGACGGCTTCGCCGTCTGTCCCTTCCCGAAACTGGAAGGGACTCTCGAAGCGTTCCATTGGCTGTGCGAGGGCGGCAGGACCTGGCAGTCCTCGCGGCCCTCGTCTGCGCTACGCCAAAGTCGCCCGACCCGCTCCCGTCGCACGACGTAGGGAACGCTCCAGAAGTCCCTTCCCGGCTCGGGAAGGGACAGCTTTCGCAAGCGAAAGCAGGGTTAGGTGCCCCGCACGGGCACCGTTCCCCGCACTGCCTTCAGTTCGCGTCGCCGGCGCGCTCAGCCAGCGCCGTCACGCGGGCGCGCAGGCCGGCCAACTCTGGCGCCGACAGAAGCGGGTCGCGCGCGACCAGCTCGAGCGCGTCTGCGCGTGCGGCTTCGAGGATCGGCGTGTCGGTGAGCCGCGCCTGACGCAGCGTGGGCAGGCCGCTCTGGCGCGTGCCGAAGTAGTCGCCCGGGCCGCGCAGCTTCAGATCCTCCTCTGCCAGCTTGAACCCGTCTTGTGTTTGCTCCAACAGCTTGAGGCGCGCTCGCGCCTCCTGCGAAGGACTGTCGGAGAGCAGCAGGCAGTAGCTTTGATCGCCGCCGCGGCCGACGCGCCCGCGGAACTGGTGCAACTGCGCCAGTCCGAAGCGCTCGGCGCCCTCGATCAGGATCAGCGTCGCCGCCGGAATATCGATCCCGACTTCGACCACGGCCGTCGAGACCAGGATGTCCGCGTCGCGGTCGCGGAAGCCGGCCATCACGGCGTCCTTTTCCGCCGGCGACATGCGGCCGTGCAACAGGCTCACGCGCAGATCGGGGAAGACCTCGCTTCGCAGTTTTTCATACTCCTCCGTTGCGGCCCGTACCTCCAGTGTCTCCGACTCTTCGACCAGCGGGCAGATCACGAACGCCTGAAAGCCGCGGCCGACCTGATCCCTGATGAAGCGGTAGCCGAAGTCGCGCTGGTGCGGCTCCAGCACGCGTGTCTTCACCGGCTTTCTGCCCGGCGGCAACTCATCGATCACGGAGATGTCGAGGTCGCCGTAGAGTGAGAGCGCCAGCGTGCGCGGGATCGGCGTGGCGGTCATCACCAGCAGGTGCGTATTCTCGCCCTTCTCTGCAAGGGCGCTGCGCTGCATCACGCCGAAGCGGTGCTGTTCGTCCACGATCGTCAGCCCCAGCCGGGCAAAGTTGACCGCCTGCTGAATCAGCGCCTGCGTGCCGATGGCGATGTCCACCTCGCCGGCCGCGATCGCGTCTTGAACGTCGCGCTTGGCCCGCGCCCGCAGGCCGCCGCGCAGCAGCCCCAGCCGCAGCGGGCGGTCCAGCCAGTCGACGCGCGCCTCGATCAGCGGCTCGCCGTTCGTGTCATCATTGGCAGCATGGCCGAAGAGCCGCGCGAGCGTGCGGAAGTGCTGCTCGGCCAGGATCTCGGTGGGCGCCATCAGCACCGCCTGGCGCTCGTTCACGGTCGCGGCCAGCAACGCCGCCGCGGCGACGACGGTCTTGCCACTGCCGACATCGCCCTCCAGCAGCCGCGCCATCGGCGTGCCGCGTTCGAGATCGGCAAGGATGCGCTCGACGGCACGCGCCTGCGCGCCGGTGAGCGGGAAGGGCAGGCCCGAGATGAACCGCTCACGCATGGCGCCGGCGAAGGGCAGGGGCGCGGTCTGCACGCTGGCGGCGCGACGCGCCTTGCGCGCCACGACGGCAAGCTGCAGCGCCAGCAGCTCGTCGTAGGCGAGGCGGCGGCGTGCCGTTTCAAGTGCTTCAGCGTCGTCGGGATAGTGCGCCTGGCGGATCGCCGGCGCCAGCTCGCTGTAGCCGTGGCGGCGGCGAAGCGCCGGCGGCAGCGGATCGTCGAGCTGGCCGGCGCAGAGGTCGAGCGCGCGGCGCACGTAGCCGCGGAGCGCCCGGTTCTGGACGCCTTGCGTCAGCGGATAGACCGGCACGAGGCGGCCGGTGTGGATCGCCTGATCGAGGTCGCCGCCCTGCTCGATGATCTCCCATTCCGGGTTTTCGAGCTGCTTCTGGCCGTGGAAGACCGTGATCTTGCCGCTCAGCGTCAGCCGCTGGTTGGTGCGCAGGCTGGCCGCGGGATACGGATTGTTGAAGAAGACCACGCGCAGGTTGCCGGTTTCGTCGCCGACGATCAGCTCCGTCGATTTGCGCGGGCTCTGCCCGAAGCTCACCAGGCTCGCGCTCCAGACGCGCGCCACGACGGTCTGCGTCTCGCCGACCTGCAGGTCGGCCACGCGGGCGACGCGCGAAAAGTCGTCGTGCCGGTGCGGGAAGTGATAGAGCAGATCGCGCACCGTCTCGATCTCAAGCTTGGCCAGGAGTTCCGCGCGGTTGGCGCCGATGCCGGGGATCGCCGTGACCGGCGAATCGAGCGCCGGTCCGTGCGCCGAAGCCTTACGCGGTCGCGGGCGAGCGGCCGGCTGCTCAGTCGAGCGTGCCGTCTTTTGCTCCGGTTGCGGCGCGGCGGGGCGCTTTGCCGCGCTGTCTGGCGCAGGGGACACTGCCGGGGGCGCCGCCGAGCGGCTCTCGCGTGTCGCGGGCATCGGCGCCGCGGGCCTCGGCCTCGCCGCGGCGGGCGCCGGCTGCGGCTTCTCTGGCGGTGAAGGAGCCGCGGCCTTCGCCAGTGATGGCGCAGGGGCGGCCAGCAGGCGCAGGGCACGCTCGATCCAGTCGCGCCGTTCGGTTTCGGCCAGGTCGGCGTAGCGCCGCCGGCCCAGCGTCTGCACGACGCCGAGTACGGGGGTGTCACCCGCCGGCTGCTGTGCCAGCAGGTTGCCGAGCAAGCGGTCGAGGCCACCCATCACGGCGCGGTCCTGACAGCCGCGCTGCTGCTCGACCATCAGGATGCGCCGCAGCCGTTCTGCCGCCTCGTCGACCGTGAACGCCGCCACTCAGCTCTCCGCTGGTATTCGCTGCACCACAACCGCGCCCACGGCGTTCGGCCCTACGTACGTGCCCACCACCGGGCCGATCCAGCGTACATCGACCGGCACGCCCGGCTGCGCGGCACGGAAGCGGCGGGCCAGCGCTTCGGCGTCGTTGGCGGCGCCGGTGTGCTGCACGATAATGCGCTCGGCGCCGGGCACTTCGGCAGTCAGCGCGTAGACGCGCTCGATCCCACGTGCGCGGCTGCGTACGCGGTCGCCGGGAGCTACCTCGCCGTCCTCGACGTGTACGATCGGCTTGAGGTTGAGCAGCGAGCCAAGCAGCGCCCGCGCCCTGCCGATGCGGCCGCCCTTCTGCAGATATTCAAGTGTGTCCAGCATGATGCTGATGCGGTGGTGCGGCATCAGGGCCTGTGCCGCACTGAGCGCCTGGTTGAGCGTGCCGCCGTTGCTTGCGATTTCGGCCGCCCGGCGCACCAGCGCTTGCAGGCCGCCGCAGACCGTGGCGCTGTCGAGCGTCTCGATCTGGCAGCCGGACGGCGGCACACCGGCGCCCAACCGGGCGGCGTTCAGGGTGCCTGAGAGCTTTGCCGAGATGTGGATCGAAAGAATCTCGGTGGCGCCGGAGGCGGCGAGATCACCGTACACCTCCTGAAAGCGGCCGGCTGAGGGCTGCGAGGTGCGGGGCAAGACCTTGCCGTTCTTGAGACGCGTGTAAAACTCGTCCGGCTGAATCTCGACGCGATCGAGCAGCGCCTCCTCACCGAAGTACACGGTCAACGGCACAACCGTGACGCCGAGCGCGTCCGCTTCATCCGCATCGAGGTCGGCGGTGCTGTCGGTGACGATACGCAGCATAGCGGCTCCGTGCTCTTCCGCGCTCTAATCAGGCCGGTGCCGTGCTGCGGCTACTCCAGCGCGGCAATAAAGTCGTAGTGCGGCTGCCCGCCGGCAACCACCTGTACGTCGAGGGCTTGCAGCCGCGCGCTGATCTGCTCGGCCGCCGCGTCGGCGTCCTGTCGGGTGACACTGGCGCCGTAGTACAGCGTCAGGGCAGCGCCCGCCTCTGGCGCCAGTTGCTCGATCGCTGCCAGCAGTGCGCCGGCGCTGCTTTCAGCAGCCGTGGTGAGCCGCCCATCGACCAGCGCGATCGGTTGTCCGCGCGCCAGCTCAACGCCGTTCAGCCGGGTCGCTCGCGCCGCGCGTGTGACCTCGATCGAGCGCACCGCGTGCTGCGCGGTCCGCATCGCCTCGGCGTTCTGGTCGAGCGAACGGTCCGCCTGGAACATCGCCAGCACGGCGATGCCCTGCGCGGCCGAGCGCGTCGGCAGCACGACGGCGCGCCTGTCCGAAAGCGCTGCGGCCTGTTCGGCGGCGAGCACGACGTTCTTGTGATTCGGCAGCACGATTACATTCTCTGCCGGCGCGGCGCGGATCGCGGCGAGTATTTCGTCCACCGAGGGATTTGCTGTGGCGCCGCCGGCCACGATGCCGGACGCGCCCAGGCTGCGGGCCACGTCGGCGAGTCCGCTGCCGGCGAGCACCGCGACCACTGCCGTCTGTTGGCCTTGCTGGCCGGCCTCGCTCGCCGGCTGCTCGGGCGTCACGGCCGGCGGTAGTGTGGCGTGCGCGGCAAAACGCTCGAACTGCGCCTGCATGTTTTCGATCGAGATCTGCGTCAGTGAGCCGTGTGCGATGCCGAGACTCAGCACCGCGCCCGGATCGCCGGTATGGACATGGACGCGCACGCGATCCGCGTCGGATGCGAGGACCAGCGAATCGCCCAACCGTTCGAGGGCCGTTCGCAGCGCTTCGAGCGGCAGCGGCGCGGGACGCAGCATGAACTGCGTGCAGTAGCCGAAGCCGCTGTGGTCCGCTTCGCCACCCGCGCGCGCGGCCTCGAGCCAGGCCTTGTCCGGAGTGGCCGGCGTGTGGAGCGGCGCGGGAAGCGGCGATCCGCTTAGCCCTGCGACGGCGCCCTCCAGCAGCACCACCAGACCGAGGCCGCCCGCGTCCACCACGCCCGCCTCGCGCAGGACCGGCAGCAGTTGCGGCGTGCGTTCCAGCGCCGCGCGGGCGCCTGCCACGGCGGCCTCCAACACGGCCGCCGGCTCCGCTGCCGCCGCGCCCTGCGCCGCCGCGGCCGCCTCGCGCGCCACGGTCAGGATCGTGCCCTCCGCGGGCTCGCGCAGCGCGCCGCGCGCGCGCGCGGCGGCGCGAGCCAGTGCCGCGGCAAGCAACCGGCCATCGATTTCCGCGGCGCCCGCGGTTGCCTCGGCAAAGCCGCCGAACCACTGCGAAAGGATGACGCCCGAGTTGCCGCGGGCGCTGACGAGCGCGGCATGCGCGATGCGGCCGGCAACGTCTGCGGCCGAAGCGCAAGCAGAGGCGTCTGCCGCAGCCAATGCGTCGCGCAGCGTGCCGGCCATGTTCGAGCCCGTGTCGCCGTCGGGCACCGGGTAGACGTTGATCGCGTCGATCGCCTGCGCATTGCGGCCGAGCCAGGCCGAGGCGCTCGCGAACGCCCGCAGCAGATCATCGCCGTTCAACAGGCGGACTCGCGGCGGGCTGGGTTTTGCCTTCGAGCCGCGGGGCGCGGCGCGGCTGGTCAAGGGTCTTTGCCTCCGGGCAGGCGAACGCCGCCGCGCTTGCCGGGCCCGGCGGCGTCTGCTAGCATTTTCATGCCGCTTCGTACTGGTCGTTGTGCAAATTGTATCGGTGCGCTGGAAGTGGCGTCAAAGTCGCGGCGCCGCGAGCGCTGCCGTACGAGGGTGGTCTGTGGCTGCTGGCAAATGCGACATCTGCGGCAAGCATACGATGTTCGGCCGCAACATCCGGCATCAGCACGGCGGCGGCTGGTTCCGCAAGGCGCCCGAGACGCCGCGCACCTTCAAGCCGAATGTGCACAAGCAGGTGATCGTCACCGCCGGCGGACCCGTACGCGTCAATATCTGCACGCGCTGCCTGCGCACCACGTCGAAGTCGCCGAAGGTCCGCACGTAGAACGCAGTCGGCATTCAGCATAGTCCGCAAAGCGGCGATCGGTCCGGTGCGACGACTCAGGCGTGGGCCTCCAGATAACTCGATTCCGTTCACGCAGAGTGGCGCGCGGGCAGGCCGGCGCGGACATCGTCCCACGCCGGCCCGTGCGTTTCCGGACTCGGTTACTGTACCTGGCTCAAAGGGCCGGCGTTGTCCGGGAAGTTCGCCGTGTTCAGCACCTGAATGCCTGCGTGCTGCTCGCCATTGAACGGCGTCACCACCGGCGCGGCCTTGCCGGGCTCGCAGCCCAGGTCGAAGGGCACCTGCGGGTCGTTGAACCACAGGCCGAGATGGTACATGTGCGTCGGCGCGAACGTGGTCGTCGGCCCGCCGGTCGAGACGGCGAAGGTCTCGACGTTGAAGCGTCCCACAACCTCGACGTGGCCCTGGCCGCTGCTATCGGTTTCCAGGTCGGACTGATACCAGGCGACGCCGAACGGCTTGTTCGGCAATTCGGTGACGAAGAAGTCGAAATCGGTGTTGGCCGGCAGGCCGGAGACATCGAGCTTCATTACTTCGACTACACCCTGCGAAACGATGGTGACGTGCCCCACGGCGTTGGGCAGGCAGGACGAGATGCCCGGGCTGGCGATCATATCGAAGCGGGCGAAGGGCTGCGAGGCGAAGGCATGCGTACCAAGCAGGGTTGCGGTCCCCACCGCGAAGGCCAGAGCACCGAGACGGACGGCGGATCGGAACGAACGCGGCATGAAGCACCTCCTCGAATGGAGCGACCCATGTGGGTCGCTGCTACAAGGGGTACGGAGCCACCGGAAGGCGACGATCTTCGGAGTGTTCGCCCCTTCACACGCAGGCTGTGAACTCGACGACACGGACTTGCCGGATGCCCATCGCTGCCATGCCGCTCACAGCGTGTGTTGCGTTGCCGCGGCGACAACCGCGCGTAGCCGTTGAATTGCGGCGGGAATGCCCTCCGCGGCGCCGAAGATGGCGGTGCCGGCGACGAGCACGGTAGCCCCCGCCGTCACGCAGGCCGCCGCCGTCTCGTGATCGACGCCGCCATCCACTTCCAGTTCGGCTTTGCTGCCGGCGGCGTCGAGCAGGCGCCGCGCCTCGCGCAGCTTCGGCAGCGCCAGCGGCAGGAACTGCTGACCGCCCCAGCCGGGATTGATGCTCATCACCAGCAAGAGGTCGAGGTCTCGCACGATCCATTGCACCGCGTCGAGCGGCGTGGCGGGATTAATCGCGACGCCGGCACGCATGCCGGCCTGCTTGATGTCGTGCACGATGCGATGCAGATGGGCGCTCGCCTCGGCGTGAATCGTCAGCAGGCTCGCGCCGGCGTCGGCGAAGGCGCGAATCTGGCGCTCCGGCTCGACGATCATCGCGTGCAGGTCGATCGGCAGCGCCGTGCTGCGCTTCACGGCCGCGGCGATCAGCGGACCGAAGGTCAGGTTCGGCACGAACTGGCCATCCATCGCGTCGACGTGCACCCAGTCGGCGCCGGCCTGCTCGATCGCGCGCACCTGCTCGCCCAGCCGCGCGAAGTCGGCCGCGAGGATCGACGGCGCGATCTTTATGCTGCTAGCGTCTGCGGCCACCGCCGCCCCTCCCGCCGGCGGGCGGCGGCTCCTGCATCGCCGCGGCGGCGCGCAGGATCAGGTCCTGCATCTCGTCCAGATCAGGCGGGTTCAGCCACTCCCGCGCCGTTGCGATCTGCTCGCGCACCCGCTGCCGCGCCGTGCCGCCGACGGTATCGCGGCCGTCGATCGCCGTGTCGAGGTTGATCTCGAGCACGGACTGGTCGAACAGGTTCGAGAACTGGCGATATTCCTCCAGCGTGAGGTCGGGGAAGTCCTTCTGCTGCGCCTCGGCGTAGCGCACGAGCTTGCCGACGATTTCATGCGCCTGGCGGAACGGCAGACCCTTGCGCACCAGATAATCGGCGATGTCGGTGGCGAGCGCGTAGCCGGCGGCCACCGCCTCACGCAGGCGCGCTTTGTGCCAGGTGATCGTGGGCAGCATCGCCGCGAAGATCTCCAGCGTCGGCACCAGCAGAGCCACGCTTTGCAGAAAGGGGCCTTTGTCCTCCTGCAGGTCGCGGTTGTAGGTCAGCGGCAGCGCCTTCATCAGCGCGAAGGCCGAGACCATGTTGCCGTAGACGAGCGCGGTGCGCCCGCGCGCCAACTCGGCGATGTCCGGGTTCTTCTTCTGCGGCATGATGCTGGAGCCGGTCGCGTAGGCGTCGTCGAGCGTGATGAAGCCGAATTCGCGCGTGGACCAGAGGATGATCTCCTCCGCCAGCCGCGAGACGTGCATCATGCAGATCGCGGCGGCGGCGTGGAACTCGAGCACAAAGTCGCGGTCGGAGACGGCGTCCATGCTGTTGCCGGAGACGCGATCGAAGCCCAGTTCGTTGGCGGTGAAGTCGCGGTCGAGCGGATAGGGCGAGCCGGCGAGGGCGCCGCTGCCCAGCGCGAGCACGTTGGCGCTCTCGACCACGGCCCAGAAGCGATCCGCGTCGCGTGAGAACATCTCGAAGTAGGCCAACAGGTGGTGGGCGAGCAGCACCGGCTGTGCGAGTTGCAGGTGCGTGTAGCCCGGCATCACCGTGTCGATGTGCTGCTCGGCCAGGTCGACAAGCACCTTGATCAGGTCGTTGAGCTTCTCGACCACCATCTCGGCCGTGTCGCGCACGAGCATGCGAAAGTCGTTGACCACCTGGTCGTTGCGCGAGCGGGCCGTGTGCAGCCGGCCGGCAGGGGCGCCGATGCGCCGCTCCAGCTCGGACTCCACGTTCATGTGCACGTCTTCCTGCTCCGGCTTGAGCTGGAAAGCGCCGGACTCGGCGTCGGCCGCGATCGCCGCAAGCCCGCGCTCGATCGCGGCGGCGTCCGCCGCGGGAATAATGCGCTGCTGCCCGAGCATCGCCGCGTGGGCGCGCGAGCCCTCGATATCGAACGGCAGCAGCGCCGCGTCCTGCTCGATCGACGAGGTGTACTCCTCGACCAGCGGAGCCATGCCGCGCTCAAAACGGCCGGCGTGCAGGATGCTGCCCGCGCGCGGCTCGCCGGCGGGCGGACCTCCGCGAGCGTTCTGGCGCTTCGGTCCCGGTTTCTTCGCCATCATGCACCTCGAATCTGTGCCGGCTCGCGCCTCGGTCGGGTCCGCGGTGGGCTTCAGGCGTAACGGTCGGTTCCTGTCTCACGATAGCCGAGCGCATCGATCGGCAGGGCACTGCCGGTACTGCGTCCGAGCAGCCGCGGCAGTTCGCTCAGGTCGTCGATCTGATACGCCGGCTCAAGTGGAAGCCGTTCGCCGGCGCGGACACGCCGGCCGTTGCGCTTCCAAACCGCCGTCATGCCAATCATCATCGCGCCCTTCACGTCGAGGCTCAACGAGTCGCCGACCATCACGGCCTCCTCCGGCACCACACCGAGCGCCGCCAGCGCCGCGAAGAACAGCTCCGGATGGGGTTTGAGCCAGCCCGCGTCGGCTGAGACCGTCACCGCGTCGAAGAACTCGCGCAGATTGGCGGCGCGCAGTTCGGCGTCGACGGCGGCGGCGCCGAAGGCGTGGTTGACGACCGCGCCGATGCGGAAGCCGGCGGCACGCGCCCAGGCGAGCGTGGCGTAGGCGTCCGGGAAGACCTGACGTCCAAGCCGCTCCGGTGGCACACAGCAGGCGCGCCAGACCTGTGCGGCCCGATCGTCCAGATCGGCCAGCCCGAAGCCGCCGATCACCTGGTCGGCAAGGCCGCAGAAGTCCGGCGAGAGCAGCGAGCCCTGGGCTGCCGCCTGCTGCGCCGCGCGCGTCGCATCAAGCAAGGCCGCGGCGACCAGCGCCAGATCGACGCCCGCGGCCCGCTCACCCAGTACGCAGCGCAACTGACGCGCGGCCAGGCTGGCCTCCAGCCCGGCCGGCGCCGGTACGGTAGCCTGCCAGAGCGTGTCGCCGAGGTCGAAGAGCAACGCACGAAGCGCCATCGTGCGCTCAGGATAGCGCGGACCGGCAGAACCCGCGATCAAACGATGGACGCGTGCCAGGGCACCTAACCCCGTCGCGGCTGAAGCTGCGCCTCCCTTCCCGACACGGGAAGGCTTGGGGTTCGAGGACACACATAGGGCTGGAAGACAAGCCGGCCGTGCCTCCCGCAAGGACACCCCGGCCCCGCCGCCGCCGCACAGTGTTGGGAGCGCTCCGGAAGTCCCTTCCCGGCTCGGGAAGGGACAGGTTTCGCTTCAGCGGAACCAGGGTTAGGTGCCCCGCCGGGGCAACGCGATTGCGATCGCGCTTGACCCCACTGGGCTGCGCCTCCCGCTTGACGGAACGCACGCAGCGCATAGGCTGGGATTCAGAGACGCGCCCGCGCAACGGCCCGGACGCGAAACAAGGGAGCGTGTCATCGTGGAAGTGCCGCTTTTGGTTTCGGATTTCCTGCGCCGCGCCGTCGAGCTGTACGGCGACCGCGAGGGCGTGGTCTGCGGCGACGAACGGTTCACCTACGCCGAGTTCGCCGCGCGCGCGAACCGGCTCGCCAATGCCCTCTCCGCGCTCAACGTGGCGAAGGGCGACCGTGTCGCCATTCTCAGCCCCAACTGCCACCGTTTTCTCGAAGCGTTCTACGGTGTGACGGCGATCGGCGCCGTGCTGGTGCCGCTCAACTACCGCCTGGTGCCTTCAGACTTCACCTACATCGTCAACCACGCCGGCGCCGCGGTGTTTCTTGTAGAGGAGGAACTGGTGCCCGTGGCCGAGGAGATCCGCCCGGCGCTCAGCACGGTGCGCGAGTATGTCATGCTCGGCGGCGCGCCGCGTGACGGCTGGCAGAGCTACGAGGCGCTGCTGGCCGGAGCCAGCGACGCGGAGCCCGCCGATCCGCGCCTGCTGGAGACCGACCTGGCGACGATCAACTACACCTCCGGCACGACGGCGCGGCCGAAGGGCGTGATGATGACGCATCGCAACCTCTACGCCAACGCCTGGAACTCGATCGGTCACCTGCGCGTCTCGCAAGACGACGTGCTGCTGCACACGCTGCCGATGTTCCACGCCAACGGCTGGGGGACGCCCTTTACGGCCACAGGGATGGGCGCGCGCCACGTCGTGCTGCGCAAGGTCGACGGCGCCGATATCTTCCGCTTGATTCAGGACGAGGGCGTGACCTGGGCCTGCATGGCGCCGGCAGTGCTGAGCACAATCCTCAACTTCCCCGACCAAGCGCAGTACACGATCCGCACGCGACCGCGGCTGGTCGTCGCCGGCGCGCCGCCGCCCGCGGCCTTCATCAAGCGGCTGCGCGAGGAGTTGGGCTGGGAGTTCATCCAGGTCTACGGCCTGACGGAAACGGCGCCCTTTTTGACCATCTGCACGCTGCGGCCGGACATGGAAGCGCTGCCGGAAGACGAGCGCTGCCAGATTCTCGCCCGCGCCGGCGTGCCGATGATCGGCGTGCAAATCAAGGTGGCGGACGCGGAAGGTGCGCCTGTCGCGCCGGACGACGAGCAGATCGGCGAGGTGTTGACCCGCACCAACGTGGTGATGGCGGGCTACTGGCGGCAGCCGGCCGAGACGGACAAGGCGATTGAAAACGGCTGGTTCCACACCGGCGACCTCGCCACGGTGAATCAGTACGGCTATCTCAACATCGTCGACCGTGCCAAGGACGTAATCATCTCCGGCGGGGAGAACATCTCCTCGATCGAGGTCGAGGACGTGCTCTACAAGCATCCGGCGGTACTGGAAGCGGCCGTGATCGGCGTGCCCAGCGAGAAGTGGGGCGAGACGCCGCGGGCGCTGATCGTGCCGCGCGAGGGCATGCAGCCGGCTGAAGCAGAGCTGATCGCCTTCTGCCGCGAACAGATGGCGCACTTCAAAGTGCCGACGAGCATCGAGCTGGTCGAGAAGCTGCCGCGCACGGCCACGGGCAAGCTGCAGAAGTACGTGCTGCGCGACAAGTACTGGGCCGGCCAGAAGCGGCGCGTGAACTGATGGCGAGCCGGCCGCGGCGTTCGGCCCTCGCTCCCCCTCCCCTCTCGCCCAACCGTTGCCATCGCGCAGAGCGCGATTTGGGATGGAGAGAGGGGCGATCCTGTTTGGAGCGATCCATGGAGTCGTTGGGTTAACCGCAAACTGACTGGAACGCCCAACACCAGATCGTCTCCTTCCCTCCAGGATTGGGGGAAGGAGAGACGAGAGGATGAGGGCCGACCGCCCAGCCCGCCTACTCTGCCGCCTTGAGCGCCGCCTCGAAGATGCCGAGCGCTTCGTCGATCTCGTCGTCTGTCACCGTCAGCGGCGGCGAGAAGCGCACGACGTTCGCGCGCAGCATGTTGACCAGCAGACCGCGCTCAATGCATTGCTTCAACACCTGGTCGGCGATGTCGCTGCTGAACTGCACCGCGCAGAGCAGACCCTTGCCGCGCACCTCTGCAATCGAGCCATGCCGGTCTTCCAGGCTATGCAGCCCCTTCATCAGCCGCTCGCCCTTGCGCGCGACTTCCGTCGGCAGGTCGTTGTCGATGACAAACTTCAGCACCGAGTAGCCGGTCGCCGTCGCCAGCGGGTTGCCGCCGAAGGTCGATCCATGATCGCCGGGCACGAAGCAGGCCGCTACCGGCTCCTTCGCCAGCAGGGCGCCGATCGGCACGCCGCCCGCCAGCCCCTTGGCCAGCGTCATGATCTCCGGCTCAACGCCATACTGCTCGTAGGCCCAGAGCGTGCCGGTGCGGCCGACGCCGGTCTGCACCTCATCGAGAATCAGCAGCACGTTCTGCTCATCGCACAGCCGGCGCACGGAGGACAGGTAGTCTTCGGACGGCATGTTGACGCCGCCCTCGCCCTGAATCGGCTCAAGCAGGATGGCGCAGGTGCGCGGCGTTACGGCGGCGCGCAACGCCTCGATGTCGTTGAAAGGCACAACCACAAAGCCTTCGGGCAGCGGCGCGAACGGCTGCTTGTAGCGCTCGGTGCCGCTCGCGGTGATCGCCGCCAGCGTGCGGCCGTGGAAGCCGTTCGCCGTGCTGATGATCTCGCTGGCGCCCTGCTTGTGCATGCCGCCCCATTTGCGCGCCAGCTTGATCGCCGCCTCGTTCGCTTCGGCGCCGCTGTTGCAGAACCAGGCGCGGTCGAGCGCCGAATGCTGCACCAGCAGCTCCGCGAGCTGGACCTGCGGCTCGCTGAAAAAGACGTTCGAGATATGGATCAGCGTGTCGGCCTGCGCCTTGATCGCGTCGACGACCGCCGGGTGCCGGTGGCCGAGCGAATTGGTAGCGATGCCGGCCACGAAATCCAGATAACGCCGGCCCTCCACGTCGTAGACGGCGGTGCCGTCGCCACGCGCGATCGTGAGCGGCACGCGCTTCGCCGCCTGAAAGAACACCGCGGCTTCGCGCTGCTGCCAGTCCGCGCTGGAGCCGGTGCCGGCGGGGTGAGTAGTGGAAGTTGAAGTCATCGTCGCTGCTCCCAGTGCTGCGTCTGCGGGCCAGTGTACGCCCTTGCAGAACCCATGCGGTTGGTTCGAACTAGCGTGGTGCGGGCGACGCCGTCGGCTGAACGATGAGCTGATTCAGCCGGTTCAGCGCCGCCTGCAGACGGGCTTCCTCTTCGCCGTACCCGGCGAAGTCGCCGTTACGCAGCCGTTGCTGCGCCTGCGCGTTCGCATCGGCGGCCTCACGGATCAGGCCGGGAATGTCGGTAGCCGTCGGCATTACCGACGTGATCGGCGGCAGCGGCGCGCTGGCGGGGGCGGTACCGGCGGGCGCCGGCGAAGCTGACGGCCCAGGCGTTGCCGAGGACGAGGGCTGCCCGTTGTTACTCCCGCTGCTCTGGGCGGCGGCGGCGGCCGCGCTCGCGGCAAAACTGCTGAAGGTGTAGGTCGGCGGCGTTTCACCGACGGCGGCGGCGAGCGCCTGGCTCAGCGACGGCTCCATGAAGACTTTGCCCGCCGCGTAGACGATGACCGCGACCACCGCGGGCTTCGGATTCTGATCGGCCTCCAGATAGATCGGCTCGACATAAATGTACGACTGATTGATTGGAATCATCAGCAAGTTGCCGCGCTGCACGTGCGAGCCCTGCTGGTTCAGCAAGGTGAGCTTCTGCGAGATCTCCGGCTGGGCATCGATGCTCGACTGCACCTGCACCGGACCGGCGATCACCTGGCCGGATGGGAAGCGGAACACCTGCAGCTGGCCGTAGTTCGGCGCATCCATGCGCGCCGCCATCAGCGCGATCGCGTTCGGTTTGTTTGCCGGCGTGAACGGGCGGATCAGCACGAACTCCTGCTGCTGCTCGCCGGGCAGACGCATGATCAGGTAGTACGGGTCTAGGTCTTTGGCCGAGCCGCCGGTGCCTTCCTGCGGCGTGGCCCACTGGTCCTGCTTGCCGTAGAACACGCTCGGATCGGTCATATGATACGTGCGGTAGACGTCCGACTGGATGCGGAAGAGGTCCTCTGGATAGCGAATATGGCCGCGCAGCGAGCCGGGCATCGAATCGAACGGCTTGAACAGCGAGGGGTAAATCTTCTGATACGTTTTCGCGACCGGATCGCTCGGATCGACGAGGTAGAACGTCACATCGCCGGTGTAGGCGTCGACCACAATTTTGACGCTGTTGCGGATGTAGTTGAGGCCGGCGCCGGTGTCTTCGGAATAGGGGAAGCTGTCCGATGTCGTGAAAGCGTCCTGCAGCCAGTAGAGCTTGCCGTCCGCGATCACGAGATAGGGATCTTTGTCCAGCGTCAAGAACGGCGCGATGTGCGAGATGCGGTCGCTGAGCGTGCGCCGATAGAGCAGTTTGCTCTGCCCGGTGATCTGCCCGCTGATCAGCAGGTTGGTATCGCCGAACTCCCAGGCATAAATCAGCCGGCGGAAGAACGAGCCAATGCCCACGCCGCCGTTGCCGTTATAGCGCGTCTCCTGCTGTGTGCCGGTGTTGTCATCGTAATCGATCTCCGCCTGCTTCGCTCCGACGATCTCGTACTCTTTGGTCTGCTGGCCGTAGTAAATGCGCGGCTGATCGATCGCCGGCTGGCCCTGCGGCGGGATGTTTTGCAGGTTGTAGGCGGGCAGGCCGAAGGCATCAACCTGATTGACCGGGTTCATCACGGCGCCGTAGCCGTGCGTGTAGCGTGTGTGCACGTTGACCCAGGTGCGGGCGCTCGGCTGCAGGCCGTCCTGTGACAACTCCCGCGCTCCGAGAGTGACCTCGGTCGTCGTGCCGTTGAGGGGGTAGCGATCCACATCCACGTCGTCGAAGACGTAATACTGCTGGATCTCCTGCTGCTGTTTGTACGTCTGGATCTCGTAGCGCGGGTCCCAGAGACGGATATTGTCGATCGTCGCCTGATCCTGGCTGAGCGTCTGGCGAGTGATGTCGCTGCTGGCCTGAAACTGTTGCAAGTCCACGTTTTGCAGGTTGAAGGCCGTGCGCGTGCCGTCGATGTTGCGCTGAATGTACGGTGACTCTTTCGCCAGCTCGTTCGGATCGACGTTCAGGCGCTGCACGGCGGCAGGATAGATGCCGAGCAGCGCGATGGCGGCGACGATCCAGGCGCCGACGCCCGCGCCGGCCACGATCAGGCTGTGCCGGAACACCGACCAGAGTACGCAGACCGCGGCGGCCACGGCGAAGACCATGAGGATGTAATAGCCCGGAATGCGCGCGTGGATGTCGGTGTACGTCGCGCCTTCCACGACTCCGTTTTTGGTGATCGCCAGGGTGTAGATATCCAGCCGGTAGCGCACGATGAAGATCACAAGCAGCAGCAGCGCGAGGCCGCCGACGTGCGCCTTGATCGCGCGGCTGAGCCGGATCTCGAAGTTTTGCAGGCTGATCACGAACGCGTAGACGCCGATTACCGCGAGCAGCGTGACGATCGCCACGCCCAGCAGCCAGTCGAAGATCGCCCACAGACCGGGCAGGGTGAACATGTAGAAGCCCGGGTCCATGTGGAAGGCCGGGTCGCTGCCGCCGAAGCTGGTGCCGTTGATCAGCCGCAGCCAGGTATCCCACTCGCTCGACGCGACCGACCCGAACACGATCGCCAGGAAGATCGAGCCGGCGACCGCGACGATCGTAACGATGCGTTTCAGCGTCGCCGGCTCGACCTCGGCGATGAAGCTCTCTTCGAGGCCGGCGGGCGCCAGGCGGCGCGCCAGCCAGAGATTGCCGGCGATGAACGCCAGAAAAAGCAACGCGCCGGCGAAGAAGAGGACCGTCTTGGTGATGAGCTGTGTGTTGTATACCGAAGCGAAGCCCAGGCTGTCGAACCAGAGATAGTCGGCGTACAGCCCCTTGCCGACTGACGCGAGGGCAAACAGGACGATCAGCGCCGCGACGACTGCCAGCCAGCGGATCGCATGGAACGAGGGCAACTGGTCGCGCCCGACCCGGAACGGAATCGGGGGCGGCCCCAGTCCCTCGCGGTCTTCTCTCGGCGGGTCGCCGGACGCCACTGCTCGCTCCTTCGGTTCGCCGTCAGGCGAAGACCGTACCGGCCGGCTCGGGTGCCATCGCGCCGAGCAACGCGTGGGGAAGGCGGCCGTCGACGATCACGGGGCGCGAGCCGGCCACCGCCGCGGTCAGGCAGGCATCGATCTTCGGCAGCATACCGCCCTTCAGCACGCCCGCCTCACGCAGCCGCAGGCACGCTGCCGCGTCGATCCGCTCGATGCGCCTGCCGTCGCCGTCCAACACGCCTGGCACGTCGGTGAGAAAGATCAGCCGCGCGCCGGGCAGTGCCGCCGCGATCTCGCCCGCCACCGTGTCGCCGTTCACGTTCAGGAGTTGCGCCGAACCGCGCTGCACGGCGATCGGCGCAATTACTGGCAGCAACCCGGCGTCGAGCAGCGCCGCGATCGTGCCGGTGCCCACCTGGCGCACAGCGCCGACGAAGCCGAGCGCGGGATTGTCGATCTCAGCCACGAGCACACCGCCGTCGGGTCCGCAAAGACCGAGCGCCGGCACACCCAGGCAGCCGAGCTGCGCGACCAGCCGCTTGTTGATCACGCCGGCAAGCACGGCCACGACCACGTCGATCGCGGCTGCATCGGTGACGCGCAGGCCATCGACGAAATGAGACGGCACCTGGTGGATGCCAAGCCAGCGCGTGATCTCGGCGCCGCCGCCGTGCACGATCAGCACGCGCCTGCCGTCGCGGTGCAACGCCGCCGCATCTGCCAGCGTCGTATCGCCCAAGCCGAAGGTGCTGCCGCCGATCTTGACGACGACCGTCTCCGCTGCCGACAACCCTGCCCCACCCTCCAACGCCCGCCGCGGCATAGCATCCGCCATTTGGGCGCCGCCGTCTATCAGATGGTTTCGAAGCCGGCTCGCAGCCCCGCAGTTGAGTGTCCAATGGCGCCCGATCGCCGGTTTCGCAACCATGTCTATGTCGTGTACTCGGCGTTGATGCGTACGTACTCCTCGGTGAGGTCGCAACCCCAGGCCGTGGCCGCGGCATCGCCCACGCCGAGATGCGCCGCGATCACGACCTCCGGTCCTTTGAGCGCGGCGAGCGCCGTCTGCTCGTCCACCGCACGCGGGGCGCCGCAGGCATAGGCTACCACGTCGCCGATGCGCACTTCGGCCTTGTCGAGGTCGATGGCGACGTAGCTGCGGCCGATCGCCATCATCACGCGCCCCCAGTTGAAGTCGTTGCCGTAGACCGCCGACTTCATCAGCGGCGAGACCGACACGGTTCTGGCGGCACGCCGCGCCTCCTCGACGTTCGCGGCGCCGCTGACGCGCACCTCGATCAACTTGGACGCGCCCTCGCCGTCTGCCGCGATCTGCCGCGCCAGGCTGCGCGAGACGGCGAACAGCGCCGTGCGCAGCGCCTCGGCGCCGGCGCTGCCCGGCGCGAACGGCTCCCCGCCGCCCGCGCCATTGGCGAGCAAGACCACGGTGTCGCTGGTGCTCGTGTCGCCGTCCACGCTGACCATATTGAACGTTTCGTCCACGGCCGAGCGCAGCAGCGGGCGCACCAGCGCGGGCGCCACCGGCGCATCGGTGGTGAGAAAGCCGAACATCGTGCCCATGTCCGGGTGGATCATGCCTGAGCCTTTGGCGATGCCGCCGACGTGATAGCGGCGCCCCTCGGTCTCGAAGGCGACGGCAGCGTGCTTCGGCTTCGTGTCTGTGGTCATGATCGCGCGGGCGAGGTCCATGCCGCCGTCAGGATTGAGTGCGATCGCCGTGATGCCGCGTTCGATGCGGTCCATGGGTAACTGCCAGCCGATCACGCCGGTAGACGCGACGAGCACCTCGCTGGCGGCGATACCGAGTTTATGCCCTGCCTGCTGGGCCATTTCGCGCGCGGCACGCATCCCCTCGCCCCCGGTTGCCACATTGGCAATGCCGGAGTTGGCGACGATCGCCCGGGCCGATCCGTCGGCCAGATGCTCTTTCGAAACGACGACCGGCGCGCCGACCACGCTGCTCTTCGTGAACATGCCGGCCGCAGCACAGGCTTGCTCGGAGAAGAGCAGGCCGATGTCGTGCCGGTCTTCGTCCTGATACTTCACGCCGGCATGGGCGGCGCCGGCCACGAAGCCGGCGGGGGTGGTAACGCTGCCGTTCGGGATCTCGTGCATGATTACGGTTGCCTCCATGGATAGCTCGGACAGTGGCTGCCGGCGCGTCGATCGCAGGAAAACAGCGCGGCGGCAACGGATTGTTCGATGCTCGTTGCCGCCGCGCCGCGCCCCACGCAGGACTGCTCGGTCAGGGATAGAGCGCCGCGCCGTCGAGCCCGGCGCCTTGCGGCAGCCCGAGCATGAGATTCATGTTCTCCACCGCCTGGCCGCTCGCCCCCTTGACCAGATTGTCCAGGCAGGCGGAGACGACCAGACGGCCCGTACGGCGATCCACGAACGGATGGATCAGGCAGTAGTTCGTGCCGGCGGTATGCTTGGTGTGCGGCGCGGCAGCGACCACGCGCGTGAACGGCGCGTCGCGGTAGAAGTCCTGATAGAGCGCCATAATCTCACCGGCCGGGTCGGCGCCGAGCCGATCGAGCCGCAGGTCGGCATAGCAGGTGCTCTCGATGCCGCGCACCATCGGCGCCAGGTGGGGCACGAATGTCACGCGCGGCGCGGGCGACTCGGCCAGCAGGCGCAGCTCGTTCGTGATTTCGGGCAGATGCCGGTGACCTTTGAGGCCGTAGGCGACGAGGTCTTCGTCTGCCTCCGCGAAGTGGTAGCCGAGCGCCAGCCCGCGGCCCGCTCCGGAGATGCCCGACTTGCTGTCCACGACGATGCCGGACTCGATGATGCCGGCCTGCCAGGCCGGAGCCAGCGCCAGCACGGCGGCGGTGGGAAAGCAGCCGGGATTGGCCACCAGCTTGCCGGCCGCGATCGCGTCGCGGTGCAGCTCGGGCAAGCCGTACACGGCCGCGGCGAGCAGGTGCGGCGCCGGGTGCTCGCCGCCGTACCACTCGCGATACTCCGCGGGGTCGCGCAGGCGGAAATCGGCGCTGACGTCCACGACGGGCACGCCGCGCTCGATGAACGGCGCCAACGCCGCGGCGCTCGCCGCGTGCGGCAGACAGCCGATCACGGCGTCAACGTCGGCCTCGATCTGCTCGGTAATCGTGAGATCGTACTGGAAGAGGTGGGGAAATACGCTCGCAAGCCGTTTGCCGGCCTCGCTGCGGCCGGTACAGGCGACCATACGCGCCTGCGGATGCCGCAGCAGCAGACGCGCCGCTTCGACCCCGGCGTAGCCCGTAACGTTGATGACGCCGACTCGGAACACTGCTGGTCCGACCTCGCTCGTATCCGCACTATAGCCAGTCGCTCAGCCGCGGACAAGGAACCGGCGGCGTGGTCTACCCCTGACGCCTTCGGCGTCTGTCCCCTTCCTACGAGGAAGGGGTTATCCGAGAACCACCGATTATTCTCAGACCAACCCTTCCCCTGTGGGGAAGGGACAGACTTCGCTCCCCCATTGCCGCGGAGCGGCAACCTCTCATCAACGTCAGGGATAGGCGGCCGGTCCGCTTAGCGCCCGGCCTTCCAGTCGCAGAAGACGCTGAGCAGGCGCTGGCGGGCGACGGGCGGGATGCTGGCTTCCGAGAGCGTGCCGAGCGTGCGGATCGTCAGGCGCATCTGCTGCAGGTAGTTGCGGCAGCCTGAGCAGTGCGGCAGGTGCGCGTCGAAGCGGGTGCGCTCGTCGGCCGGCAGCGTGCCCTCGAGGTACGCCGTGATCAGCTCGACCAGCTCTTTGCAGTTGAGTTCTGACGGCTCGCTCACGCCGGCGCCGGCTCCATTCCCAGATATTCAGACAGGGCGCGACGCACTTTGGACCGCGCCCGGTGCAGCAGCACTCTCTGATTAGACTCGGAGACGCCGAGAATGTTACACACCTCGTCCGAACCGAAGCCCTGCACGTCGCGCAGCGTGATCACCTCGCGCTGCGCCGGCGGCAGCGCGGCGATCGCTTCATTGATGCGCGAGCGCGTTTCGCCGGCGAGCAGCCGCTCCTCCGGCTCGCCCTCCCAGCTCGCGGGCTTCGTGGCCCAGTGCTGACTGGCGCTGTTGAAGTAGGCCGGGTCCATCGCCGCTTCTATGGGGGCGCGCTCGGCATCGAACAAAGCTGAGAACGGCACGCTGCGCCCCTCGCGGCGGCCACGCGTGACGGCGGTGTTGACCAAAATCCGGTAGATCCAGGTGCGCAGCGACGAACGGCCTTCAAAGCGGCCGACGCCCTTGAGCACGCCGATCCACGCCTCCTGCGCCACTTCTTCGGCTACGGCGAGGCTCTGCACATAGTTCAGCGCCAGCCGCACCATGCCGGCGTGATCGCGGCCGATCAGCTCCTCGAACGCCGCTTCATCGCCGGCCTGCAACGCCGCGACGAGGCGGGCATCGTCGTCGGACAGATGCGCCACCGGCAGCGGCGCGCCGGACTCGCTCAGCGGGGCGGTCATCGTCGGACCTCTCAGCGAGAGCGTAGCCGATGCACGGAGCGTGGTCGAGCGGAGGATCACACGCCGAGCGCCTCGATCACCAGCCGGGCGGCGGCGGTCCCGGAGAACTGCTGCTGACCGGTGATCAGGTTCCCGTCACGCACGGCGTGAGCCTTGAAGCGGCCGTTCACGATGAAGTTCGTATCTGGGATCTTCCTCGCCTCGTCTTCGATCCGGAACGGTTGAATGCGTTGCTTCGCGTAGTCGTCCGCATATTGCTCCTCAGAGTTCGCGAAACCCGTCCAGGTCTTGCCTCTGACCAGCAGGTCACCGTTGGAGAGGCGCGCTTTGAGCAGCACGCACGTCGCGTGGCAGATCACCGCCGTTATCTTGCCGCTTTCATAGGACTCCACGACTAATTGGTGCACGCGCGCGTCGTCGAAGAACGTATACATTGGCCCCTGCCCGCCGACAAGGAGGAGCGCGTCGTAGTCGTCTAGCTGCACAGAGGCGAGTACCAGGCTCTTCTCGATCTGTGCCACGTGCTGCGGCGAGTTGATGAAGCCCAGACTGATAAGATCGGCGGCTGAGTACCCGCTGGGGTCGCGTGGGTCGCTGTAGCCGTCGCCACGCAGCTCACCGCCGTCCGGACTGGCGATATCGACCGCGTAGCCGTGTTCGGTGAACTCCCAGTAGGGATGTGTGACCTCGGCCCACCAGAAGCCGATCTCCCAGCCGGTCTGCCGCGAGACCGCCGGGTTCGACGCCAGGATCAGCACGCGCTTCGGCTTGTCCGGATGCAGGATATCCACCGTTCCACTCATACGACTCCAGTTCCTTTCTGCGATCGGCCCTGGTCATACACCCGCCGCCGAGGATGGAGCATCCGCCAGGCGATCGCTCTGCTGCGAGGATGGAGCATCCGCCAGGCGATCGCTCTGCTGGATGTACACCGCCGATCCCGGCGCCGGATTTAATCGGCCCAACGCTGATGCGCCCCGGCGTACCGGTCCACCCGCGCAGCGCCACGTCTCCGTCAGGATGCAGTGCTCGGCGAGGGGGTAGATCCGCCGGACGGGCGGTACACAACCTGCACATGCGGACAGGCGCCAGTGGAAAGGCTGCCGGAGTCGCGTCAAGACCGCGGTGAGCCGTGGGCACGCGGACTGGTGGTGGCGTAGCTGCTCCGGGTGAAGGAGGGATCGATCGAAGGGGATTGCGGACCATCGCGCCGCGTGTCGGCGTACATAGCGCTTTTGCGGCCGCATGCACGATGCTGGTGCCTACCCTGTAACGTTCGGACGCGCCGCGCGACCGAACAACAGAGCGCCGGGGCGCGGGCCGCGGCGGGCAGTCGGGGAGGGCTCAATTCCATGGCGCACACGCAGATCACGATGTACGGCACGCAGTGGTGCAGCGACTGCAAGCGCACAAAGCAGTTCTTCGGCGAACAGCGCGTTCACTACGACTTCATCGATATCGACAAAGACACGGCGGGTTTGCAGATCGTCGAACGGGTCAACGAGGGCAAGCACATCATCCCCACGCTGGTCTTCGGCGACGGCTCAACCCTGGTCGAGCCGTCCAACGCCGAGCTGGCGGCGAAGCTGGGCCTGCAAACGAAGGCGAAGCGCACGTTCTATGATCTGATCGTGGTCGGCAGCGGCCCGGCGGGGCTGACCGCCGCGCTCTACGCCGCGCGCGAGGGCATCGAAACGCTGGTAATCGAGCGCGGCGGGGTGGGCGGCCAGGCCGGCGTCACCGAGCGGCTGGACAACTTCCCCGGCTTCCCCGACGGCGTGTCGGGCAACGAGTTCGCCGACCGCCTGCGCCGCCAGGCCGAGCGTTTCGGCGTCGAAATCCTCTCCGCGCAGGAAGTCACCGGCGTCGGCGCCGATGGCGGCTACCGCTGGGTGCGCACGGCGGACGGCGGCGGATATCGTTCCTGGGCGGTGCTGCTGGCGCTCGGCTCGACCTACCGCCGCCTCGGCATCCCCGGTGAGGACGACTTCATCGGCGCCGGCGTGCATTTCTGCGCGACCTGCGACGGGCCGTTCTACCGCGGCCGCGAGGTGCTGGTCATCGGTGGCGGCAATTCGGCGGGCGAGGAGAGCCTGTTCTTGACGAAGTTCGCCAGCAAAGTGACGATCGCCACGCATGCGCCCTCGCTCACGGCGAGTCGTGTCGTCGTCGACAAGGTCGAGGCGAGCCCGCAGATCGACGTGCTGACCAACGTTTCTCCTGCTGCCTTCAGCGGCGAAGGCCATCTCGAAGCGGTGGAGCTGAAGGATGTGAGTACGGGGCAAACACGCACGATCATGCCGGCCGGCGTATTCGTGTTCATCGGCCTCTCGCCCAACACGGCGCTGGTGCGCGATCTCGTGAAGACCGATGAGCGCGGCTTCATCGTCTCCAGCCCGACGCTGGAGACGAGCGTGGCAGGGATCTTCGTCGCGGGCGACTGCCGCGCGGGCAGCACCAAGCAGGCCGCATCGGCGGCGGGCGAGGGTGCGGCCGTGGCGCTGGCGATCCGCACCTACGTCGAGCCGCGCGCCGGCGGTATGCCGGAGCCCGAGATGGCCGCGGCGATGGCGCCGGCCTGAGCGAACTGGCTGCGATCAGCGAAGCGGGGAGGGCGGCATGGCGGAGGCGATCGTTGCCGGTTCGTCGCAGGCCGCGGCACACGATGCCGCCACGCCTGCCGCAACCCCGCGCGACGTGGGCCGGCCGCTGGTCGCGTTCGGCCGGGAGGTCTGCGGCGATTTCGAGGCGGCGCTGCGGCGTGAGTGGCTGGTGACGAACGGGCTGGGCGGCTACGCCTCCGGCACGCTGGCCGGTATCGCCACGCGCCGCTACCACGGCCTGCTCGTCGCCGCGCTCACGCCGCCCGTCGGCCACACGGTGCTCGTCGGCACAATGGACGAACAGGCAACCTACGACGGCGCCCTGTACAAGCTTTCAGCGCACGAGTTCGCGGGCGGCGCGATCGAGCCACACGGCTTCCGCTATCTGCAAGCCTTTCACCTCGAAGGCATGCTGCCCGTCTGGACCTTCGCGCTGGGCGATGCGCTGCTTGAGCGGCGCGTGTGGATGGCGTACGGCCAGAACACGACCTACGTCTGCTACCGGCTGTTGCGCGGCACGCGCTCGCTGGAGCTGCGCATCACGCCGCTCGTCACCTATCGTGACTTTCACAGCCTGACGTCGGGGCAGGGCTGGCAGCCGGTCGTGCAGGCGCAGCCGCGTGGCGCTCAGGTGCAGGCGTTCGCCGGCGCCGTGCCGTTTCGCCTGCTGGCCGACGGCGGCGAGTTTGCGGCCGGCGGCGGCTGGTGGTGGAACTTTCACCACCGCGAAGAGACGGCCCGCGGCCTCGACGACCGCGCCGATCTCTACGCGCCGGGCCAGTTCAGCGCCACACTCTGGCCGGGTGCCGTGTTCACGCTGGTGCTCACCACCGAGGAGAGCCCGGACCTGAACAGCGGCTACGCGCTGGCGATGGCCGAGGCGCGGCAGATCAGCCTCGTGCGCGCGGCCGGCGGAGGAGATTCCTTTTCGCGGCAGCTCGTGCTGGCGGCCGACCAGTTCCTGGTGCAGCGAGGCGGCGATTCCGGCGGCGGCGCTGCGGGAGCCTCGCCCGCGCCAGGCGAAAGCGCCGAAGCCACCGGTATGTCCGTGACGGGCGACAACGGCGCGGCGCCGGCGCCGTCCGGCGGGCGCACGGTGATCGCCGGCTATCACTGGTTCAACGACTGGGGGCGCGACACGATGATCGCGTTGCCTGGCCTGGCGCTGGCCACGGGCCGCGCCGCCGAGGCCGCCGACGTGCTGCGGACATTTGCGCACTATATTGCGGACGGCCTCTGCCCGAACAACTTTCCCGATGACTCCGGCACGCCGCCCGGCTACAACACGGCCGATGCCACGCTCTGGTACGTGCTGGCGGTGCAGGATTACTGCCAGACCGTTCACGACGAGGCGCTGATCGACGAGCTGCTGCCGGCGCTGCACGAGATCGTCGAGCGCCACCGCCGCGGCACGCGCTACGGCATCGGCATGGACGAGGACGACGGCCTGCTGCGAGCCGGCGTGCCGGGCGTGCAACTGACCTGGATGGACGCCAAAGTCGGCGATTGGGTGGTGACGCCGCGCACGGGCAAGTCGGTCGAAATCAACGCGCTCTGGTACAACGCGCTGCGCATCACCGCCGCGATCTACGCGACGCGCGACCCGCAGACCGCCGGCGAGTACGCCAGCCTTGCCGATCGGGTGCGCGAGTCGTTCCGCCGGCGCTTCGTGCGGCCAGACAGCCGCCACCTGGCCGACGTGGTCGACGGCCCGCAAGGCGACGACCTCAGCGTGCGGCCCAATCAGATCTTCGCCGTCTCGCTGCCGCAGCCGCTGCTGGAAGGCGCGGAGGCGGCGGGCGTGGTCGACGCCGTCGGCCGCGATCTGCTGACGAGTGGCGGCCTGCGCTCGCTGGCGTCGGACGAGCCGGCCTATCAGGGCTGCTACGGCGGCGACCAGGCGCAGCGCGACGGCGCCTATCACCAGGGCACAGTCTGGAGCTGGCTGCTCGGCCCGTATGCCGAGGCGCACCATCGCGTCTACTGCGACGCCGGCGCGGCGCTGGCCTTCCTGCGGCCGCTTGAAGACCATCTGCGCGATGCCGGCCTGGGCACGATCTCCGAGATCATGGACGGCGATCCGCCACACGCGCCGCGCGGCTGCATCGCACAGGCCTGGAGTGTGGCCGAAACGCTGCGTGTCTGGCAAAAGCTCAGCGCTGCGGCGAAGCGGTGATTCGGATCATCGAGCCTGCGTGACAGACCAGACTACGGCACGGCAGCCAGTGGAGCACGCCCTTCGCCGTCGAGGAATGCGAGGAATACCGAAGAGAAGCCCTCGCCCCCGATTCGCTGGCGTAATTCGCGCCGCATCTGCTCGCTCGCAGCCTCGATGAACGCCGCTCGCTCTGGCCGAAGCGGGTGCGACGCGACGCGCTGGTACGGGCGCGTGTACTGCCTCATCCACCCCGGCCAGCAACGGTCGTGGAAGTGCAGTGCTTCGAGCGTCGTCTCTTTGAATTCACCCTGGTAGAGCACGCGATCGATGCTGAAGGGTTTTTCGGAATCGCCTATCAGGTCCGTGCACCCCGCACAGCGGCCATCCTCAGACGGGGCCTGATATAGAAGCACGTACTCAGCCGCCCATCGCTCCCAACAGCCCGCATGCGCGGGAAGATGATCGAGTAGATACCGGCCGCCCGCCATCGTGCTCAGCACAACGCTGGAAGGCGCCTCCTCGTCGGAGACTTTACCGCCGCAGATCGCACAGTTGAAGCGCATGGTCAGATCTCCATCGTCGGACGCAAGCTCTCACGCATCCCGCGCCTACGCCACCGGCTCGCCAGCGCTAATTCGATCAGATGCGGGCCGCGCGCTGCTCGCACGCCGCGAGCGGCACGCCAGCGCCAGGCCGAGGCCGAGGGCGCAGAGCAGCGCCTGCACGGCGAGCGTGGGCGGCACGCCGAAGCGATCGGCGAGATAGCCGCTGACCGCGCCGCCGAAGGGGATGGTGCCGGTCTGCAGCAACACGTAGATGCTGATCACGCGGCCGCGCAGCGCCGGCGGCGCGGTGAGCTGCAATGTCGTGTTCGCCGTTGTGAACAGCGCCATCGTCGCGCTGCCGAGCGCCACCAGCAGCGCCGCCGTCAGCAGATAGTTGTGCGAGAGCGCGAGCAGGGCCGTGAGCAACGCGACAGCGACGCCGCTGAACACGAGCACGCGCGCCGAGCGCAACGACATGCCCGCGATCGCGAAGGCCGAGACCAGCGAGCCGACGCCGAGGCTGGCGGTGAGGAAGCCGAAGCGCGCCGCGCCCGTATGCAGCACGAAACGGGCGATCAGCGGGATCATCACGGGGAAGTTATAGGCGAACAGGCTGGTGAAGCAGACCAGCAAGAGGATGAACAGCACACCGGGCGTGCCGAATGAGTAGCCAAGACCGTCGCGGATGTCGCGCATGATGCCCCGTGAGACGGGCCGCTGCTTCGGCCGATGGAACTCGGACGAACGCATCAGCGCGTAACCCGCCAGCACCGCGAGGAAGCTGACCGCATTGAACTCGAAGGTGGCGGCGATGCCGAAGACGGCGATCACGAAGCCGCCGACCGCCGGCCCCAGCACCTGCGACGTGTTCAAAATGGTCGAGTTGAGCGCCACGGCGTTGACCAGCCGCTCGCGCCCGACCAGCTCGACGAAGAAGGTCTGGCGCACCGGCCGCTCAAGCGCGTTCATCACGCCGAGGAAGGCGGCTAACGCGTAGATGTGCCAGAGCCGCGCCACTCCGGCCGCCAGGATGACGCTGAGGATTGTCGCCTGCACCGTCTCCAGCGCCAGCAGCGCCATAATCGCCGGGCGTTTCGGCAGGCGGTCGGCCAGCGCCCCGCCGAGCAGCGACAGCAGCGTCACCGGCAGGTATTGGAGCGTGACGACGAGGCCGAGCGCCGCGGGCGAGCCGGTCAGCTTCAGCACCAGCCAGGCCTGGCCGGTGGACTGCATGTAGCTGCCGATCAGCGAGATCACCTGGCCGAAAAAGAAGAGGCGGTAGTTGTAGCTGGCCAGCGAGGAGAACTGCCGCGCCAGCAGACGCGCGGCGAGGCTGCCCCGCGGCGCGGCCGGTGACTGCGCAACCGCCTCCACGCCTGCCTCCGCGCCCGTCGTGTCCTGGCCAGCCGGCGCTGCGCTCCCGCCCGGTCATCTGCCCGCCAGTATGCGGCAGAGCACCCGAGCCCGCCAGCAGGCGCGAGGCCATCGGAGCCAACCGGCACACGATCGCTTCACCCGCTGTCAGGCCGCCAGTCGGCTGAAGCTGTCCGGAGCACGCAACTGGAAATTGGCGGCGCCGTCGCCCGTGCGCTTCGGAAGTAGTGTAAGATTCGCATGACGCGATCCGTGGTGACCGCGGATCGACGGAGGAACGATATTTGATGCCTACTACGAGGCGGCGGTTCCTGGCCCTGTCCGGCGGCGTTGTCGGAAGCCTGATCGCGGCGCCGGCGCTCCTGCGGCTCGGCGCCACGGCCGCGCATGCACAGGCGATCCCTGGCTCACCCTCGTTCAGGGGAGCCGCCGGCAAATCAGTCGTCGGGCCGGTGACGCTGAACGCGGGTGTCACCGTGCTGCGGGCCCAGCACAACGGCACGGGGAACTTTATCGTCAACCTGGCCGTGCCGAACGCCGGCTTCAGTCCGCAGGACGCCTTCGACATGGCGCAGACGATGGACAACTCGCTGGTCTACAACATCATCGGCAGCTACAAGGGCGCTTCGGTCGCGCTCGCCGCGCTGGACGCCGCCTACTACGTGGCGGTCGATGCGAGCGCCGCCTGGCAGATCGCGGTCGAGCAGCCGCTGCCCGAAAACGTCAGCCCGGTGCAGCAAACCAGCTTCTCCAGTAAGGGGCAGGACAGCACGCCCTATTTCACGCTGCCGGATGGCATTTCGCAGATCAGTCTGCAAGCGCCGCCCAATTCAAGCCTGGTCGGCTACCTCTATCATCTCGACGATCTGGGCGGCGAGGCGGTGCAGGCGGGATACATGGGCAGTCAAGAGAGTATCTTCGACTTCACGCTCCCCGACAACCCGAACAGCTATCCGATCAGCCTGCCCGACTCTGGGCCGTATCTGTTCTACGTAACGAACGACATTAACGACACGACGCCGTGGACGGTGTCGTTCTCCTGACGCGGCTTCCCTGCGCCCGCACATCGCGGCACCGGGGCAGCGCGAATCAGCCGAAGACGATGTTGACGTAGTTCACCGCCGCCGGGCCCACGGTGGCGGCGGGCGGCGGTGGATTATCGAGCCGGCTCGGTACGCCGCCGAGCAGCCCTTCATTCAGGTTGCTCTGCGGTGTGCCGCCCGCGGTCTCAAGCGCTGTCGCGCCGTCCTGCATATTGTATTCCTGCGCTTCGGCCCGCGCGGCTGCCGCATCCACCGCGGCCTGCACCAGCTCGGCCAGCCACTGCTGCTCCTGCTCGTCCAACGTCTGCGCGAACGCTTCGAGCTTGCGGGCGAAATCCACCACCAGCGCGGGGTTGGCAGCGTTTGCTTGCGGCTCCTGCACGATCTACCTCCCGGCCCGGTGCGACGGGCGTGATTGCGGCCATCATAGCGTGACACCCGGCGCTCGGTGCGATGCTTCATCTGGCCCGAGCCGATCGCGGCCCTGTGCTAGACTGGCAACCGCTCGCACCGGTCCGACGGCACAGGAGGAACGCCATGACCACCGTCACCATCACGGATCTCTGCTTCACCAGCGCCGCCGACCTGCTCGCCGGTTTTCGCGCGGGCAGCATCAGCCCGGTCGAGGTCACGGAGGCGGTGCTGATGCGGATCGAGCAGTTGAACCCGCGGCTGCGCGCGTTCCTCTATGTCGATGCCGACGGCGCCATGCGCGCCGCCCGCGCCGCCGAAGCGGCCTACCGCGCCGGCAACGCCGGCCCGCTGGCGGGCGTGCCGATCTCGATTAAAGATCTCGCGCAGGTGCGCGGCATGCCGATGACCTACGGCTCGCTGCTGTACAAGGACTACGTGCCGGACGAAGACGCCTGGAGCGTGGCGCGGCTGCGCGCGGCCGGCGCGGTGCTGCTCGGCAAGACGAACACACCCGAATTCGGCTCACTGCCGACCAACGAGAACCGCCTGGGCGAATCGGCGCGCAATCCGTGGAACCCGGAGCGCACACCCGGCGGCTCCAGCGGCGGCGCGGGCGCGGCGGTGGCCGCGGGCCTCGGGCCGATCGGCCACGGCACCGACTTCGGCGGCTCGATCCGCATCCCCGCCGCGATGTGCGGCGTGGTCGGCTTCAAGCCGACGCTCGGCCGCATCGCCCGCGACACGTCATTTAACCTCACCGGCGAGTTCTTTTCGCACGAAGGCCCGCTTGCCCGCAGCGTACGCGACGCGGCGCTGTTCATGGACGCCTGCGCGGGGCCGGACGCGCGCGACACGTTCTCGCAGATCGGCCAGCCGCCCGCGTTCGCGGCCAACCTTGAATCGCTGCCGAAAGGCGTGCGCGTGGCCTGGACGCCGGATCTCGGCTACGCCCGCTGCGACCGCGCCTATCTTGACGTCTGCGAGCGGGCCGTGCGCCGCTTCGAGGCGGTGATTGACACGATTGCGCAGGACGCGCCGGAAGGCGCCGGCGCGGGTCTGGAGGCGTGGCGCGTGGCTGGCGCGGCCGGCAACTACAGCGCCGAGCGGGCGGCACTGCAGCGCGAGCACGCCGAAGAGCTGACACCCGTCGTGCGCCACGGCCTGCAAGAGATGGAGAAGACCTCGCTCTTGCAGTACTTCGATGCGCTGACCGCGCTGCGGCAGTGGCGCCGCCAGGCTGGGGCGTTCTTTGAGCGCTGCGATCTGCTGATCACGCCGGCGCTGCCGAACGCGGCGATCGCGATCGGCGCCCGCACGTTCACGATCGACGGCGAAGAGCAGCCGAACACGTTCGGACTGATCGCCTTCACCGCGCCGTTCAACGCCACGGGCCAGCCGGTGGTCAGCATGCCCTGCGGCTTCACGCCGGACGGCCTGCCGGTGGCCGTGCAGATCGCAGGGCGTTTCGGCGACGATCTGCTGGTCTTGCAGGCCGCCCGCGCCTTCGAACAGGCCGTGCCCGACGCGCTGCAACGGCCATCGTTCGAAGGGTAGGCCCGGGCGCGCCCTGTCCTTGGGCGCATGCATCGGCTTTGCGGGAACCGGCGTCGCCGGGGTTCGATGCGGCGTGCTACGATCGCCCACAGCGCCATTGGGCTGCACGATCGAGCGCTGGCGCATTGGGAGCGCACTCATGGCGAGCGAGCAGGATCTGGCGCGGGCCGAGGCGTTTGGCGACAAGCTGGAAGCATTCTCCGAGACGCTCAGCCCTCAGGAGCAGACCTGGCTGCTGAGCATCTGCGCCGCCGCCTGCTCGACACTCGATCCGGACGCCGTCGAGGGCTACAGCATCAACGCCATCGACCCCGGCGCGGAAAACAGCACAACGCTTTCGGCCGGCCGGTGGGGCACGATCTTCGCCACGACCGCGCTTTCGTAGGTTTAGCTCGCCCTGATGGCTGCGCGTGTTCACAGCAAGATGGGCCATGGTTCGCCGGCGAAAAAAGGGGTTCTCGCCACGGCGAATGCCAGTCGGCCAGGCAGGGCGCTAGCCACCTTGCGGCGCGCAGGCATACCCCTCATCACTTCCAACAGCGGCCCCGGCGCTAGAGCGTGTCTGAAAAATGTTCGAACCATCGTTCCGTGGCTGGTCGTGAGGCCTCTTCTCACCCTCGCCACGCGTGGGAGGGGCCGCCGAAACCGGCAATCCAATGCGGGCTACGGCCGCCCGTCGATTATTCAGACACGCCCTAGCGGCCGTTGCTCGGTCCGCCGATCCAGCGGACGTAGTGGTCGAGGTTCGGCAGGATGTTGCTTGAGGCAAGCAGGAAGACGGCGCCGACGACAAGGCTGAAGATCGCCGCGATCGCCCCGACGACAACGTAGATCCACTGCCTGCGGTTGGCGGAAAGGAACCCGGCCGTCGTCAACACGGTGACGAATGAGTTGGAGATGATGATGCCGCCGACGAAGACAAACAGCGTGGCGATTCCCATGCCCTTCGTCGCCGCCCCGATGGCTGTACCGATGATCAGCACCTGCGTGCCGGTTTCCGCGCCGATGCCGTGGATCAGGCCGATGGCATAGGCCGTACGCACGCCGTACTGCTGGCCCGGGTCGACGTGGTGGTCGCCGTGATTGCCGTGTTCGCCGCGCAGGCGGTGCGTGAGGCGGTGCCAGGCGTTGCCAACGCCGGCAAAGACGAGCATCCAGCGGCTGCGGATGCGAAACTCCTCGCCGCTGCGGAAGAAGCGGTAGAGCGAATAGCACAGGTACAGCCCGAGGAAGAGCAGCGTCGCGCCGACGACGCGCTCCATCAGCGGATCCACCCAGCCCGGCAGGATTTGCGCGAAGAGAATCGCCAGCAAACCGAGCGCGATCACCATCGAGCCGTGGCCCAGCGCGTACACGGTGCCCAGGTAGAGCGGGCGGCGCTGGAGGCTGAGGAACTGTTGCCAGCCCGATCGCCGGCGCTGTTGGATGACAGCAGTTCCGCCACCGGCCATCGCTGCTGCGGGCTGGAGTGCTGCGTGAGGCACGCTGCGATAGACCATTTCCGCGACGGGCGCTGGCGCCGGCGCAAGGCCATGATGGCTCTCATCCGTGAGCTGCATGCCCGGCTCGGCGGTCAGCCAACCTTCAGCCGGCGTCTGGACAACCGTCGCCGACGTACTGGTGATATCCGTGATGGCCGCGATATGGTCCCAGTCGATGCCGTGCCGAATACCCAGCGCGAGCGCACCGCCGAGGATGGCGGCCGTGCCGCCGATGCCGACGACCAGCGGCGGCAGGGGCAGGAGCCCCATGGTGAGTAGTGCTAGCTGCATGCCGGATTCCCTCGTTAGTCTGCCGCGTCCACGACCGCTGGCGGTGTGTCCGTGCGCGGTGACCGGCAGCGCGGACCAGGCAGAGCCGGACCGACACACTGCGTGCGCACGCGACCCTCATGTGGATCACCGGGCCGCCTCGTAGTTGTCCCGCGACCGCCGCTCGCTCCTCCGTGCGCGGGGTGTCTGCGGCTGCCGGCGTCGACAGTTATCCCTGCCGGCTACGCTACGACATCAACGTCGTCAGTAGCAAGTACTTTCAGCGGTAATCGCAAAGACTTGCACCTGGCAGCGACGCAGCCGTTCAAAACGCGGCTACCCCTGTGCGGCACTGCACAGGGGTAGCTGAATCTGGAGAGCAATCGGATCAGCCGCGGGGCGGACCGCTACGCTCTTCCCCGGTCAAGCGCGGCTGGCACAGCGGGGTCTCCGCGCTCGGCGCTCGGTGAGGTGGTATGCGCTACGGTCCATCTGGCAACGCATGGGACCGCCCTATGCGGCGATAAAGCCCAGCCGGCCGAAGTGGGCGCCGAGCAAGGCGTCGGCGTCGGCTTGCAGCCAGCTGTCGAGCAGCGTGGCGTAGACCGAGCGGAAGTCGGTCGTGAAGCGCAGGTTGCCCGCGTCGAGATTCGAGAGCGAGGGCATGTCGCCGTAGAAGCCGCCCTTCACCGGTCCGCCGACGACGAACAGCGGCTCGGCCGAGCCGTGGTCGGTGCCATCGGACGCGTTCTGGCCGGCGCGGCGGCCGAACTCGGACCAGGTCATCGTCACCGTGTTCTGCGCGCGGTTGTGCTGCGCCAGGTCTTGATAGAATGCCGCCAGCCCGTCCGAAAGCTGCTGCAGCAGCGTCTCCTGTGTGTTCGCCTGGCGCGCGTGCGTGTCGAAGCCGCCGATCGTCACGTGCGCCACGCGCAGCCCCACGTTCGCGGCCAGTACAGAGGCGATCATCTTGAGCCCGTTGGCGAGGCCCGACTGCGGATACTGCACCGCCGTCTGATAGCCGCTGACGATGCCCGTCAGCTTCTGCGAGCTGTCGAACGAGTCTTGCACCGTGCCTTGCAGCAGGGCGCCGTACTTCGTCTCGCCCGGCAGCAGCTCGTAGAGCTGCAGCACCGAGGTGTCACGCTGCTTGTTCTGCGGCGTCGGGTCGGAGCCGGGTCGGAGCTGGTAGTCCTGCGAGCGCTGGAACGAGGGCACGGGCGGCAGCGCTGAGTAGAACTCCGGCGGCGTCGACGCGCCGATGTTGAGGCCGATCAGCGAGTTGTGGATGGCTTCCTGAGCATCGAGGTACTTGCCGACCCAGCCCTCGCCCGGCACCGTCTCCGGGTGGGCCGACTGCCAGATCTCCATCGCGCGGAAGTGCGAGTAGTTCGGGTTGGGGTAGCTCACGCCGTTGACGATGGCGACCATGTGCTGGTCCCACAGGCTTTTGAGCCCGGTCATGGCGGGGTGCAGGCCGAACGTATCGTTCAGCTGAATGACTTTGTCCGGCGCGATGCCCAGCGACGGGCGCAGCGTGTGATAGTTGCCGTCGCTGTACGGAATCACCGTGTTGAGGCCGTCGTTGCCGCCGGCGAGCTGCACGACGACCAGCGTGCGTTCCGGCTGGTCGGAGGCGTCGTAGTCGGCCAGCGCCAGCCCCTGGCGGAAGATTTTGGGCACGCCGGCGCCGAGCGAGACGAGCGCCGCGCCGGTTTTCATGAAGTCGCGTCGAGTAAACATCGTCGTTCTCCGTTTCGTGGCGCTCGCATAAGGCGAGGTTTGCATTCGGTGTACGATGCCGGTGCGAGGCCTGGCTGTTCGCGGCTGCGCCGCGCCGGGCGCACGCCGTACGCCCCTGCACGTCTACGCCCTACGCCCTGTGCCCTTCGCCCTAGACAAGCTGGCCCTCGGGCGTGGCAAGGACGAGGTAGAGGAAGCTCTTGACGTTCTTGTCCGTGACCTGCGCCATGCCGCCGTTCGAATCGCTCAGGAACTGCGTGATTACCTGCGAGCTGGAGCCGCCGAGCTGCGCGCTCAGCAGACGCGCTGCCGCGGCGCCGATCGCATCGTCCGGCGAGAGGCTGGCGTAGTCGCCCAAAAGCTGCGTCGCGTCGGGTTGGCTCGTCGGCCCGCCGGCTTTGGCGTAGATCAGGTTATTGAGGAAATTCATGCGGGCGAAGAAGGTGCTGCTGCTGAGCCAGGTAGTGCCGCCGGGCCAGCCGGCCACGTTCGGCGGATCGAACAGCAGCTGGTCCATCAGCGACATCTGCTGCGGAAAGGTCGAAGCATCGGTTTGCAGGCCGAGGCTGCGCACAGCGCCGACCACGAACTCCGTCGGGCTCTTGATCAGCGCGCCCAGCGCCGCGTCGCTGTAGAACTGCGGCATGTTGAAGAGTTGGCGCAGCACGGTCTTGATGCTGTAGTTCGACGACTGGAAGGTATCTGCCAGCGTGGAAACGACCTCTGACTCGGGGTTCGGGTAAGCGAAGAAGGTCCAGAGACGCTTCGAGATGTACTCCGCGGCGGCACGCTGTTGCAGGATGATGTTGATGATGTCGTCGCCGCTCCAGTTGCCCGTCTGGCCCAGATAGGTCTTCGAGCCGTCGTCGTGCTGCTTCGCGTTGTAGACGAAATGGCGGTCCTTATCCAGCTGATAGCCGGTAAGGGCGCGGGCCACCTCGCGCACGTCGTCTTCGCTGTAATTGCCGATGCCGAGCGAGAATAGCTCCTGCAGCTCGCGGGCGAAGTTCTCGTTGGGGTGCGCTTTCGTGCTTGTCTGCAGATCGAGCCAGACCATCATCGCCGGGTCGCGCGAGATGCCCTTCAGCAGCACATCGTACGTGCTGGTGGCGTTGGCGCGCAGGAACTCGTTCTGCGCCAGCAGCGTATTCAGATAGCGCTGGCTGACTTTGGAGACGGCCGAGGTCAGAATACCGTGCCAGAAGAGCGTCAGCTTCTCCTGCAGCGGACGGGTCGTGTAGACCATGCGCAGCAGCCACCAACGGATCGCGTCGGTGGTCTTGCTCAGGTCCAGGCCGACGCTGTTGGCGTAGTCGAGCGCCGGGTCGTTGACCTGGTCGTAGTTGAGCAGCGCATCCACCGCGCCGGCGACGCCGAGCGGCAGCATGGCGTCGATCTCGGCCGGTGTGGCGGAGAAGCCGGCGCGGCGCAGCAGGTGCGCCATCTGGACACGGTCGTCTGAAGCCTGGCTGAGGCCGCCGCCGCTGTCGGCGATCCAGGTGCCACGTATGGGCGAGCGGACGGCGGCGAGCGGCGCGGCGGCGGCCTGCGCCTTGCGCACCTGTACGAGATTTGCCGGATCCCACAACGTCGCGATGGCCGCGCCGACGCCGGCAGCCGCGGTGCCACGCAAGAACGCGCGGCGCGATGCTTTGCTGGCCGCCGGCCCGCCCCAGGATTGCCTGTGCCCGTCCACTGCCCGACCTCCTCGCGAAGCGCACCGCCTCGCGGAATTGGCTCTTGGGAGAACTCGGCGGCGTCGCACGCCGCGCTCATCGCTATGCAGCACGACGGCCGCGCTGCGCGCGTTTCAGCCGTGTCCGAATCGTTGCCGAACCGGGCGAACCGCGACGCTGCCTTTTGTGCAGTATCGGCCGAACCGGGCGCCCAACCCGACGCCCTGCCGGAAGATTGTTCCCTGGTGATGAGAATCGGATGAGGGCACGTCGGTCCGGCTCGTTCTCCTGGCCCGCGCGCCTCTATTCGGTGCGCGGGCGGGCCGATGCTATACTCGGACTACGTGCGCGCCGGAAGCCTGCCCTTCCGCCGTGCGGCCGGCCGGCGCCCGCGGAGGATCTCCGCCGAGCGGACGGCGGAGTGGATCGGACACCTTGAGCAGCAACTATCCTCCGCCCTCCGAGAACGGCGCCTCCGGTGAACGCGAGCGGCGGTTTCCTCCTCTCTCTGCTGCACCAGTCACTTCACCGGCGGAGTCCGACGACGGCCTGATGGGCGCCGCTTCCCTGCCCGGTCAGCCATCGCGGCTGGTGTCGCGCTTCCCCGACATGGCGGGTGGCCTGGCGCCGCCGGCGGCGGAGGAGATCGGCTACCCATCGTCCCAGCTCGGACCCGCCGTCGCGGCAGACGAACCGCCGGAGAGCGAGGGTGCGCCGCCGCCGGCGCCGAAGCGCCGCGGCCGTTCGACGTTGAACATCGTGCGCGAAGTGGTCGAAACCGTCGTGCTGGCGGTGCTGATCTTCCTTGCCGTGCGCGCGGTGGTGCAGAACTTCAAGGTCGAAGGTTCCAGCATGGTGCCGAGCTTCATCGACGGCGAGTACATGCTGGTCAACAAGGCCGTCTATGCGCGCATCGATATGCGCACGGTGCACAAGTTCCTGCCGTTCGTTTCGGCGGGCAGTCAGCCGCTGCGATACGTCTTCCATGGGCCGCAGCGCGGCGACGTGATCGTCTTCCATCCGCCGCCGCAGATGGGCGGCGACTCGAAGGACTTCATCAAACGGGTGATCGGCAAGCCGGGCGACACCGTGGACGTGCACGACAACGTGGTGACGGTGAACGGTCAGCAGGTTGAGGAGCCCTATATCAAGCAGCGTACGGATTGCCAGGGGCAGTACTGCCACGTCGTGCTGGGGGCAGACCAGTACTTCGTCATGGGCGACAACCGCGGCAACAGCAGCGACTCGCGCTTCTGGGGGCCGGTGCAGGCGGATAAAGTGATCGGCAAGGCGCTGCTGATCTACTGGTGCGGCGGCGCGCAGTGCAAACACGGCTGGGACAACATCGGACTGGCGCCGAACCACAGCACCAAACTCGCGGCCAAACCCGAAGGCCAGTAGCCGAGCGCATATCCCGCCTATCTAGGGCGCGGCGTACACTAAGGACGCTCGCCATCGATGGTGACCGGATTGGCGTGGTATGGCGCTCATCCGCGGCATCTCCTTACCGGGCGCGCGGATGCCGGACGAAAGAACTGCGCAACGCGGCTAGCTGGAAATCCGCAACCACGGCGACACGTTGCTCGGCGGCATGGCGATCTCCGATCTGGCCCCGGTGACCAGCGGCGGCAACACGAAGATCGTCCAGGGGCGTTACGGGCGTGGCTTTCCGTTCAAGGACGCGAGCCGCGACGAGGTAATCCGCCGTGAAGACGCCGGGCGGTGCGCGCTGGCCGACCGCTCATTGCCGCCACTGCGGAGGAGTTCCGTGCAATGCGCGTTCACCCCGCCGTATTGATTGCGCCCGTTGTCCTGCTGATCGCCTGCAGCTCGTCCACTAATAACAAGCCGGCACCCACGACTGCGTTGGTCACGGCCTCGACGGTGGCGGCGAGCAGCGCACCCACCAACGCGACGCCCGACCACGTTGACACGGTGACGCCATCGCCGGCGGCGCGGCCAGCGGGATCTGCGGTTCCGAGCCAGGTCACCCCGCCGCCGAAGGATGGGACGGCGCTCGCCAGGCAGTTGCTCCTCGCGGTTAGTGACTTTCCGGCTGGCTGGGCAGAGAAGCCGAAGGACACCTCGCCCAGCCCGCTCGATAAGTGCAAGCCGCCAAAGCCCGCAGGCGAAACGGGCACGGCGGATACGGGCGACTTTGCACCGGGCAACGGCGATCAGAGCGTCTCTGAATCTGTGGCCATTTTCGACACCCCGGCGCATGCCGCCGCGGCCTTGGACGTCGTCCCGGCCCTGGGTGACTGCATAATCAAGGCCGTCCAAGCTGGCAAGCTCGACACCGACAAGGCGGTGTTCAGCAATGTCTCGTTTAGCCCGGTCTCTTTCCCGTCGGTGGGCGATCGGTCAACCACATACCGCCTGCAGCTTCACGTCAAGGCCAAAGGGCAGACCGGCTTTGGCAGTGAGGCGGATGTCTTCGCCGACCTGGTCTACATCCAGGTTGGCCGCGCGGACCTTACGCTTAACGGCTCGGACATTCTCTCGCCGTTTGACGCCGCACAGTTGCAGCAGATCGCGATGAAGGCTACCGCTCGGGTGAGCCAGTGAAGCATCCAGCAGGCAGGAGGCACCCGCCATGCGCCGCATCGCCGTTATCCTCGTCGCCTTCGTCGCACTCCTCAGCGTTGCCGCGGTGCAGCTGCACGGCCCCGGAACCGCGCAGGCTGTCAGCTACGCGCCCGGCTGGAACCTCGTTGCCGGTCCGCAGGGCGCACGTCTCACCGGAGCCACCGGCCAGATCTACACCATCCAACCGGGCGACGCCGACTACCAGCGCTTCCCGGCCAACGCTCCCCTGACCGCCTGTGTCGGCTATTGGGCGTACTTCCCGACTGGCGGGAGCATCGACTTCGGCCCGTTCGGCGCGGCCAGCGTCAACTGCGCCGTCGGCGCCTCGAACGGGCAGTTTTTCATGGTCGGCAACCCCTCAGGGTCAGCGAGCATCACGCTTGCCGGCGCCGACCTGGCGTACACCTACGCGCCGGACACGGGCTATCAGAGCACCACGCAGCTTTCGCCGGGGCAGGGCGCCTGGGTTTCCTCCTCCGGCGTGGTGAAAATCACCACATCCGCCACGGTCAGCGCACGCCCCGCGGCAGCGCCGGCGCTGCAGGTCGCGGCAGCGACCCATTCCCATGTGCCGTCGGCGCAACGCCCGAACGACTTCGCTTCGACATCGGGCAATGGCTCCGGCGTCTGCTTCGAACAGGGCAGTGTGGCGCGCGGCGTCGGCCGGCTGGAGGTATGGCTGGCCTGAGGCTCAGTTGCTTTGCCGGAGCGCCGCGCATCGGGTGCATCGCGGGGTGCGGTGGGCGTAGAATCGAGCCATGCAGCGGATTGTGGCTGACCCCGCATTTGGCCTCATGCGGTACGCGCTCCATGCCATGCGCGGCACATCCGTAAGCAAATGCACACATCCGGGCCGGTAGCACAGCGGCAGTGCAGCGGACTTTTAATCCGTTGATCGTGGGTTCGAATCCCACCCGGCTCACCCCGTTCCAAGCGTGAAACCCCTCGGTTCCGAGGGGTTTCTGTCGTACTCTGCTCCATTTTGACAGCAACCATGACAGCAACGCGGAGCCGGTTGCTGTCAGCCGGCCGCCGTTTCGCCGCCCAGCGCGCGGTTCAGCTTGTCCGCTGCGTCCTGGAGCAGCGCCGGGGTAATGTGCGCGTACGTGTTCATGGTCAACGCGATCTGCGAGTGACCCAGTTGCTCCATCACCACGCGCATTGAGGCGCCTTGTGCCAACAAGAGCGACGCCGCGCCGTGACGGAGATGGTGCCACGTCATTGACGGCAGTCCAGCAGCGGCGAGCTGTTTCTGGAAGCGGTGAGTCACACTTGAGCCGTTCAGATAGCCGCCGATGTCCGTGGTGAAAACCAGCCCCAAGTCTTGCCACCCCGACCCCGCGTACAGTCGCATTTCGGCCTGATGGGCACGTTGTCGGCGCAGCGCCTCCACCGCGATCAGCGGCAGCGACAGTGCGCGGCGGCTATTCTCGGTCTTGAGATCGACCAATCGGAACGCGCCATCGAGCCGCTGAAGCTGCCGGCGAATACGCAGTGTGCCGGCGTCCAGATCGGCGTCTTCCCACGTCAGTCCCAGCAACTCGCCCATCCGCAGCCCGGTGGCAAGCGCCGTGATCACCAGTTCTTCCAACGAGTGGCCGGCGAAGGTGGCAAGCAAGGCGCGGGCGTCTTCGGGGGCGAGCGCCGCAACGGGCTTGCGCGCTGCCCGCGGCGTATCCACCAGCTTGGCGCTGTTCTGGCCAATCGAGCCTTCTCTGAGCGCGTGTTGCAGCGCGACACGCAGCACGGCGCGCGCGTGCCGAATGCTCGCTGGACTGAGCCCGCCTGCATCCAGACCGTTGACGAACGCTTGCACGGCAGGCGGCGTGACTTCGGCAAGTCGCAGCCGGCCCAGCGCCGGCAAGATGTGCAGGCGAACGTCACCGCGGTATCGCTCCAATGTTGCAGGGCGCAAACGATTCGGCGCCACATCGCGTAACCACCGCTCAAGGAAGTGCGCCAGCGTTTCGCTACTCGTCACTACCGGCAGCGCTTTCTTGACGTTCTCCTGTGCGGTGTGCAGTTTCCCCTTCACGTCCTGGCGCGTCTTGCCGTAGAGGTAGCGCCGTCGGCCACTCGGTTCGATGATCGTCGCACACCAGCGGCCATCGCTGCGCTTGAAGAGACTGCCCTCACCGTTCGCCCGCTTACCCATTACTTTGCCTTCCTACCTCAACTTGCGCGCGTATGCGCGCTGTACCGCGAATCTGACGGCTTCGCGCCGCCGGATAGCATTCGGAGCCATCGTGCGGCGCGAAGCCCGACACTACCGCATTACCCATGCTTCCAGCCGCGCAGCCCGCGGGCCGCTCGACAGGATCGCCGTCGCCGTGTTCAGCGCCGCCAGCCGCGTGATGCGCGTATCCTTGTCGCCCAGCGAAGCAGCGAGCGGCTGCGCGCCCGGTGCCTCTTCCGCGCCAGCGCCGGCCGGCTCGATCACGCGGACGAAACCAGCCTTGTCCAGCCCCACGCGTACGCGGGCGCCTTCCGCCGGGACGGCCGGCACTGGGTCCGCATATCGCGACAGGTTCAACCACCCGTCGCGCCCGGCGAGCGTGAAGCCCTTGCCATTCGCGCGGCTCACCACACCCTCGATGCTCTCGGTCACGATCTGCGCTACCACGATTTGCCGTCCCTTCGTTCGTTCGTCTGCGGGTTAGGCGGCCGCCGGCATATGCGGGCAGCCGCCGGGCTCGACTTCGTACAGGCCGCAGACACAGGCGCGGCGCGCCGACGGGCCAGCCGGGTGGGTTGGTATTGGCGGCTCGGGCTCCTCAGTCGGGAGCACCGCTGCGGAGCGGGCCGCCTTGACCGCCTCGCGCGCCAGCCGGTTGCGCAGCGCCTCAACGTGCTTGCAGCTCTTCCGATACTCGAAGCCCTTGCAGGTGCAAGCTTGTCCGCCGTCGATGTCTACTAGCGTGTAGTGCTCCGCGCGATTCGTCTTCGAGCGCGTCGTGTAGAAGCCGGGCCGGCCGGCGATGGCGCGGATCTGGACGTGCTCGGTGCGGGCGCGGTCGGCGGCGCGGGCGGTCAGTTCAGCGGTCGTCATCGGTGGTGCTCCTTGCTGTTCTCTTCCTTTCAATAATACTCCGATATCGGAGAATAAACAGTCGGTTCAGCTCGCAGGTGTGCTACAAAATCCTCCGAGATTAGCGAGTTATGCTAGGCTGAGAGCATGGATGACTTAGTCACGATCTATGAGGCAGCCGCGCTGCGCGGGCTTTCGGTGGAGAATGTGCGATGGTTGCATCGCATCGGCTTGTTGGAGTTTCATAAGCGCGTCGGGGTGCGCGCCAATATGGTGCGTCTTGCTGACCTCGATCGTGCCCTGGAACAGCGGCGGCCCGTCGGACGGCCGCGCATCGCATCAGGCGGCGATGCACCTGATCCGTAGCCACGCCCACCCCGCGTGCGCCGCGAGCGCCACTGCAAAACAATGCGAGAACAGCGCGGCGCCCTCGCGTGTGAATGCCTAGCGCGACAGCATTCGACGATGCGGCCCCGATCGCCAAGCATACGAACGGCCCGCGAGGCCAGGTGTCACCCGCCAATACCTCGAAGCCCACGAAGCCCGTGTATACGCCGACAATTTGTGACATTTCAGCGCGCCCTCGCGCCCGATTGTAGGTGCTTGGCGCGGGGTTCACGTCTGCGGTTCCATGCCACGCTCGCGGCGCCCGCGGCTTCGAGCGCCATCGCCAACAGGCTCAGCACGGCTCGTTGCCGTGACAGCGTTCACCTGTTGCGTGCCGACGTTCACCTGTCCGGCGGCGCCGATCGCCACCGCCGGCCCGGCCGGCGCTCGCAGGTCTTTGATGGCTCGCAGGTTACGGATGAACATGCGGTTGCAGCGGTCCAACAGCGGAAAGAGCGTCTGGACCAGTCCCTGCACCATCTCTTCGACCTTGAGCCCGCTCGCTGCGCCGTAGCCATACCGCTCCTTGAACTTCGCCGTGGGCGACTCTTGGCCGAACAGCTCGGCCTCGATCAGTGTTGCGCTGTTGCCGATCCAGCCCTGGATGCGCAGCGTGTTGTAGTAGCCCAAGATCGCCAGATCGACCAGCATCTCTTCCGCCGGCCCGGCGGTGTCGAACTGGTCGAGCAAGCCCTGGCGCAGCTTCCAAATCGTCGCCATCAGCTCGGGATAGATGTACTGCTCCGCGCCCAGTTGCTCGATCAGAAAGCGCCCGGAGGCGTAGTCGGTCCGCGCTTTCTCGCAGATCGCGTGCCACTCGGCTTCGTCACGCAGGCCGCCCCAGCGCCCCACGGTCTTAAAGACAGCGCGGGCATCGTGGCGGATCTCGCGAAAGCGGCGGTCACGGTCTTCGCGCCACTCCCGGATTTTCGTATCCCAGTCTTCCTCATCCTCCGCCTGTTCCGCCGATGCGACGGCCTGTTCCTCAATCGTCATGGCCTCATCCTCCCAACGCCCCGATCACGTCGGCTGACAACAGGCGATAGGCACGCACCAGGGCGCGGAACGCCCGCACCGTCATGCGGCCAGTGCGCTGTTTCTCGCGTTCAGCGCGCCACTCGGCGACGGCCTCGCGTGTCGTGTCCAGCGTGTCGAGCCGCACATAGCAACGCTGTCGTTGTCCGCCAGCCCAGTACGCCCGACGGTAGTACGGCCCGTGCAACTCGCCGCGGGCACAGCGGCAGCGCGGCTTGCCGCAGCGCACGTACTTCGCCTCTAGGTGGCCAGGCATCCCGGCCGGCACCGTCTTGGGGGCCGGTTTGTCCGAAATGTTGATCATGGGAGACTCGCCCTTCCATGCGCTAACGTCTCACGGGCATCGCGAAGCGCGGGATTGCATGCCGGCGGTCACGTCTTCGCTCTTGTTCAGGGTCTCGTCGCAATCGGTTGAGGCGGGCCGCCGACGCGCTTGCTCGCACGCGATATGTGACTTGGCTGAGGTCGGTCACCCCGGCCTGTCGTGCGACGCGTGATGGATGCTTGCAATGCACTGATCCCCGCGCTCATGTGCGCCAGCGCCTCCGACTCCGCGGTGTCAGCTTGCTCCCAGAACCGAAAGTACGTTTGCCAGTGCAGGTACTTCGGCTTCTCCGGGAACGGGTCCATGATCTGATAACTGCCGAGCCGGCGCCGAATCTTCATGCCGCGCTCGCGCGCACGCCCGAACGCGTCGGCGCGTTGACTGGCGTACGCCAGGTCGTAGCAGCGCCGGCAGGCGAAGTAGCGCGACCGCCGCGGCCGGTAGAGAAGCCGCACACGCTCACCGCAGCTCACGCCAGGACAACGGAACCACGGCCGGCGGCCACCGTAGCGGCACGGCGTCCATTCGATGAGCACGAGGTACAGGTCCGAGCGGTTCACGCGGCCATCCTCGGTAAAGCCCAGCAGCGGCACACCACCCAGCCGTTCACACACGTCGCCAGGCGCCAAGCGGCCGGCGCGGTAGCGATCCAGCACGTCAATCCGATCGCACACATCGGCGAGCCCCTTTGTGCCTGACCGATCCCAGCTCCCCGAGCCAATCCCGCCCATCGCTCAGTCCATCGCTTTTGCCGAAATCATTTGGCAAGTTGCGGCTTTCGCGCGTGACATTGAGAACACGGTCACGCATCGCTCTCGCGCTTGAGCGCCGCGACGAGCAGGCTGGTCGCTCTGTTGCGGTCCCAGTCACTCGGGCCGAACAGGCTGCTCCGGTGGAGACGCTCGCCTTCGCTGTCAATGACGGCTTCCACCGTCTGCGGACCGAAGTCATGGCGTTCGTTCACCCCGGTGAACTTCAAGATCGCCAGGCCAACCTTCCAGCCTTCGGGCCCACCGAGCGCCGCCTCGATCGCGTCCAGTGCCGGGGAAATCAGGCGCTCCAGCCGGGCGATGGCGGCGCGGCGCGCTTCGCCGCGTCGGGCGTTCAGGGCTGCCATGAACGCGGGTTCATAGCGCATCCAGGCCGTGACAACGCGGACGGTCAGGCCCGCACCACTCGCCGCTTCGTCGGCGGTCTGTCCCGTTGCCAGGAGTTGCAGCACGGTCATCTGTTCCGCAGTGAGCTGCCGCGGCGGCTCGGGTTCCGGCGTAGGGCGCTTCGCCATCTCTTCCACCTCACCATGAAGCTCGGGACCGATCACATGCGCCCGTTTGCGGCCGTGGCCGCGGCGGCACACGCGCCGCAGAGCCATCCATGAGCCGCTGCGCCGGCCGGCCGATAAGTAAACGAGCCGCAGCCGGCGCAGTCGCCCATGAGGGCGCCATCGTCCATGTCGCTCCCGTTCATCGCCCTCACGAGATTCACGAGATTCACGGGATCGCGCCTCTCTTTTTCTCCGTTCTCTGTCTCTCCCCTTCCAGTCACGGCATCGCCAAAATCACAAAAGGAAGCAGAATCCCGTGAAACCCGTGAATCCCGTGAGGCATCGGGTGCGTCCGGCTGCGGACCAGCTCGCAAGCCGATGCCCAGCCACACCCATGTGACCTTGCCGCCGATGGTGCGCTGGGCCTCTTCGACGTGCGGGCGCAATCGCATGAGTGCCTGGCCAAACGCTTTCGCGCTCGGCGTCGGCAGGCTCTGGGCGTTGCAGTGGCCGTAATAGGTGGTTCGTAGCGCATCCTTGCTGACCAGCACCGCCGGGCTCTCCACGGTAGCGGCATCAAGCCAGATCGCCAGCGGGTCGGTGGTTCCCCGGAACTCGGTCCACGCCTCGCGCATCGACGCGGAGACGGTGAAGCCGCGTTCCCGCAGCCCCTTCACCGCTCCGATCGCCTTGTTCAGCACGCCGCTCAGCTCGCGCGGGTCGGCCAAGCGCGCATCCAGGTCCTCCGGCTTCGCGGCGGCGCGCTCGCCCTGCTCGCCGAACGTACGGGTGAAGGGCAGCACGAGCCAGCGGCGGAAGAAGGCGAAGGTCGCGTCGGCACTGCGGGGCAGGTGGTTCGCGCTGAAGAGCAGCTTGCAGAACGGCCGAAACTCGAACGCTTCCCGGAACTTCCGCTCCGCCATGACCATATCGCCGCCGGTGATCGCCTTGAAGATGCTGGTCTGTTCCAGGTCGCGGCTGGGCAGATCGGCGCAGATGTTGGCGAGTTTGCCGACGAGGCCCGCGACAGCGAAGCGATCGCCTTCCAGCCGATGCAGCGAATGGCCGGCGCAATTGCCCGAACCAAGCAACGCGATCACGGCACGGAGAAAGGTACTCTTGCCATTCGCCCCTTCGCCCGTCAGCAGGATCGCCGTTTGTGAGGGCGCGTCAGGCGTCATCCCGTACGCCACCAGCTCGAAGGCAACCGTGTGTGCGTCTTCCGGGAACACCTCTGCGATGAAGCGATCCCATGCTGGGCACGTCGCGTACGGGTCGTAGGAGACGGGGATCTGTACGCTCGACAGGAAATCCGGCGAGTGCGGCAGTAGGTCGAACGTGTTCCCGTCAAGTGTGATGATGCCGTTCACGACATTGAGGCGATCGATGGGCGGCCGCTCCCAGAGCCGCGGTGCATCGACCGTCAAGTATTCGACCACGGCATCGGCCCGCGTCGGCGTCCACTCCTTCGCGAGTCCCCACGCCTCCAGCAACGCCTTGACCCGCCTCCTGACGTGGGCTTCGCCATCGGGGCGGTACACACCATTCGTGTAGCGGTAGAGCAGCCGCCCTGCATCAGTGGCGAAGCGGGTCTCCGCGCCGATGGTGTCGGCCAGCGCCTTGGTGCGCCCGTCCCGCTGGATCGTCTCTGCGATGACCGAGCGACCGGCCTGATGGGCATCCCATTCAACGTGCGGCGCCTGCGCTTCGAGGGCGCGGCAGATCGTCGCCTCGCGGTAGTCAGCTCGGTCCCATTTGTCGCGGTACAGCCCGCTCAGACGAAAGAGCCGATCGATCCGATCCGCGTCGCCGTCGCACCAGAAGGCGAGCAGGCTGCACAAGGCTAGGTCGGCTTCGGAATCGGACGGGTAGCCCGACGCATCGCCAGTCCAGAGCGCGCGGAACTTCTCGCCATTCTTGGCATGGTGGGCGCGCTCGATGAGCGCGTCATCGCTGAGCGGGGCTTCGCGCTTCGCGCGGCCGCCAATACCGCCGGCAGCCTTCGCCTGGCGAGTGCGCGCTTCCCATTCCGCGTACAGCGCGGCGATCATAGGCTGTCGCCTCTCGATCGTCTCTGGCGTGCCATCCAGTCGTTGCCCCGTGACGGTCAGGAAGCGGCCCCGGTCGTAGGCTTCGACCTTGATCGCCCGCCAATTGCGCCCTTTGCCGCCGGGCAGGGTGCCGAAGACGAAGGCGCGCAAGCCCGTGCCCGACGGGCTGATCTCCGCGTACGAGTCGAGCCGGTGGACATCCGTTAGCGCCGCCGGGTCAATGGCGCCCGTCAGAGCGTCGCGGCACGCGTCGAAGTCGGTGCCAACCATGCCGCATTCGGGCGTGAGTACGAAGCCGATGCCGTCGTAACTGCCGGCGCGGTAGGCTGCCAGGGCAGCGTCAAAGGTGGTCCACGTCGCGAGGTCGTCCGTCGTCGCGCGGCCTTGACCGTCCGCTCGGTACGGCACCTTCGTTGGTTTCTGCGCGCTGGTCTGTAGGTCGCGGCGTTCCTCGAAGCGCCAGACGACCCAGTGCGGCTGCGAGCGCAACTCCGCGGGAACCGCTTCAGGATGCGGGATCAGGGCCGCCGGGCGCTGCCTCGATGGGGCGGCCATTACGGGCGGTCCGCGTGACTGCCGGCAAGACGCCGTTCAAGCCATCGCTCCAGATCGGCGACAGGTAACAGTGAGCGACTGCCCACTTTGCAGATCCGCAATTCGCCGGCGGACACCAGTCGATACACCTGCGTGCGGCTCAACGACAACATGCGCGCGGCGTCGGCCGGACCAACAGCAATCGGGGTAGCGGGTTGTGCTTTGGTAGACATGTGGGCACCTCTGTTCATGCGGGTTCCGCTATGAACAGAGTCTCTCGCTGATGCCAGTCGCCCCGCACGACAGAAAGCGTCAGCTCACCAGTCAAGAAGCGTCAAAGTAGCCGTCAGATATTTACTCAGCAATTTGTGGCGGCCAGGGAAGACCCATGATCGCTCGCTGGAACGTTCGTTCAGAGTAGCCACCAAGCTTCTGGGCAACATCTACTTGCCGCGGATGTTCTCCTGTCTCGTGCAACCACTCGGCATATGTACGCGCGTAGTTGTTGCGGATGTAGACGTGGTGCCGGCTTCCTTTGGGCCGCCCTCGGCGCCGTGTCTTTGGCGGAGCGGCGGGCGATGGCGGTGTCACTTCAGACGTGTTGGACGAACGGGGGCGAGTCGCTGAATGTGCAGTGGAATACTTCAGGCTCTCATTCATCTGAAGCGTACGCGTTTTGTAGCCGTTTGCTATCCCGGCGATAGTAAGGGGCATCCCAGGATGCTCCTTCATCAGGTGCCAGCAATCCATACAGACGCGCGTTGGCACGTCGTTGATGACCATCTCCTCGCTGACCAGAGCACCCTTGTCTTGCAGGCAGGCACCGCAACGCGCTCGGCTCCAGGCGACCTCGGGTATCCCATGCACATCGACGGCTGGCCGCGCAGCGGCGTCCTGCTCATCACGCAGCCGGTTGACGGTACAACGCATACACCTGCCATCGATGCCGATGGTGGTATTCAGCCGGTCTGGGTTCCCGTTGTCTGGCGGGCGTCCACAGTCGGGGCACGCCTTCGTGTCTTTCGTCGCCTGCTTCCACACGGCCGCAACGGCGTAATCGATGGTGGCAATGCGGATGTGCCGTTCGCGTTCCTGCTGGATCGCTTCTTCTTTGAGGCGGCGATCCAGCTTTGTGCAGTAGAGGCAGATCGGGATGCTGCATAGGATCGCGGCTCGCGGAAAATACCGACCGCAGAAGCGACACTTGGCCGGGGCATCGGCGTGCGCGAAATCTGAGGAACGGATTAACGGACGGTGTTCTTGGTCGTAGTGCTGCCAGTAGGCGTCTTCTCCGTTGAGCGTGTTCCACTCGCAGTTACCTACGTTGCACTTGTAGTGCGTATAAACACTCCACTTGCCCAGCGTGTACGGCAGTTCGTCCGCTTCGGGTTCAGGCACGTCAGGTGGTACGGCGGCCATTGCAGGAGACCCCACTGCTTTCACCTGATCGGCGCGCTGGCGCCCCGTGGTAGCCGATGGCGTCTCGATCGTGCTGGACGACGATCTTGTTTCCCCGTCGATCGGCCTGGCGAAGTCATAGTCGGTGAAGCCGGCCGCGCGCAGGGTCTTCCAATAGTCGCGTTTGGCCGCTTCTTCCTGCCGCATATACTCCTCAGCTACCCGCTGGGTAGCCTGCATCGCCGGCCCCAAGCCGTCAGTGACGCGCTGAGCAGCCACCGCGGCCGCACCAAGCAGTTTCCCCGTTTCGCCACGGCGAGCAGCGACGCAGCTAGCACACACGAGCTTGCCGCCGGCATTGTGCGTCGCCGGCTTACCGCAGTGAACGCAGCGGGGTCGAGGGGAGTCAGGTGTCGGCGATACTGAGGACATCGTAGGACGCTCCACTACAGCGGTCTGCTCGCCGCCCGCGCCGCACTGCCAGCCGAGCGGCATTATCCTGTAACAGGAATCAGTGTACCGTGCCTGAGTGTATCTATGTATCCGTGTCAGCGCCTGCTCGGTCCTGACTGTCCGACGGCGCCCTATCGTTGCGGTGAATCGCCCCGCCTCGGTCGTGCCCGGCTCCTCCAGCGACTGACGCGATCATGATCATACCATCTTTACACTAAGTGTAAAAAAGGTGATTGACACACACCCATTATGCAACTACACTGGCTGTAGTCTGAGAACCCGGGTTGCCATCCCGCCCTCGCCGTGTGGGAGGCGGTGGCTTGGAGGGCTGAAATGAAGACGCTCGGCACGCTCGGCGCCATTGCATCGGTTATCTATGCGGTCTATCACCTCAGCACCGAATGTCGGGGCAGCACCGCTTGCCCTCGATGCGTGGGCGCGGCTGCTGGCCTGGGGCTCAGCCTGCTTGCGGTGCTCGGCTCCAAGTAATCGGCATGTTCAAACGCCGGATCGCGTGGCGCCCGCGGCACGGGAGCCGTGGCCCTGGCGTCCGGTGCAATATCCGGAGAGCGCCAGCGAGTGGAAGTGCAGTTCGCCGACACCGACCTCGCCCGGCTGGAGACGGACGCCAACTTCACCAAGGGCATGTCCGCTGCGCTCGTGTCGGCGTATCGTAGGCGACTGCAAGGTATCCGTGCCGCGGTAGATGAACGCGACCTCCGAGCCATGAAGTCCTGGCGCTTTGAGAAGCTGAAGGGGAGTCGCCAGCATCAGCACTCCGTTCGCCTGAATGACCAGTTCAGGCTGATCGTAGAACTGCTGGGGACTGGCCGTGATAAGCAGGTCCGGATCATCGCAATCGAGGACTACCACTGACAGGCTGCAAGGGAGAGATGCGATGACAGTGCGACCCGCAGAAGTATTCCCGCCCGGAGAGTTTCTCCGCGAAGAGCTGGAGGCGCGCGGCTGGTCTCAGGCGGACTTCGCCGACATCCTTGGCCGCCCACCAAGACTTATCAATGAGATCATCGCCGGCAAGCGGAGGATCTCACCGGAGACGGCCAACGGGATCGCAGCGGCGCTCGATACAACCCCAGAGTTTTGGCTCAACCTCGAAGCCGCCTATCAGCTTGGGCGCCTCAAGAACCGGGATAGTGATACGGTCTCACGGCGCGCGAAGCTCTACGGCTACGCGCCGGTGAAGGAGATGGTGCGCCGGGGATGGATTGAGCCGTCTGATAGCGTGGCGGTGCTTGAGCAGCAGGTTTTTGACTTTTTCGAGATCGCCAGCTTCGACGAAGAACTGGTCTTCTTCTTCGCTGCCCGAAAGTCTACTTCCTATGACGATGCGCTGACGCCCGGCCAGAAGGCGTGGCTGGCCAGAGCGAAGAAGATGGCCCGTGCTGTCAGCGTTGGGCCTTACTCAGTCGAGAAACTGGATGCGGCTATCACCCAACTCCAGGGGCTACTGCATGTACCTCAGGAGATTCGACACGTGCCGCGAGTGCTCGCGGACGCTGGCGTGAAATTCGTGATCCTCGAAGCCCTCGCGAATACGCGCATCGATGGTGCCTGCCTCTGGGTGGATGAAATGCCGGTCATCGCTATGTCACTGCGATACGATCGCATTGACTGCTTCTGGTTCACGCTCATGCATGAGCTTGCGCACCTCCTAGCCAACGATGGCAGGCTGGATGTGGATCTGGAGGCTCACCGTGACGAAGGCGAGAAGCCAGAGAGTGAGCGGCGTGCAGATCAGTTTGCCGGTGAGCATCTGGTACCGAAACAGAAGTTAGATGGTTTCATCGCTCGCGTTCGTCCGCTGTACTCCGCTACTCGGATCGAAGCATTTGCCCAAACGGTCGGTGTTCACCCAGGAATCGTGGTCGGACAGTTGCAGCACCGTGGTGAAGTGGCGTGGGCGAATTTCCGTCGGACGCTCGTGCCTATTCGGGAGTTCATCACCGGCGCTGCCCTGACCGATGGATGGGACAGCCGGTTGCGGGCCCAGTTGTAGCGTCCGTGGGTGGAGGATGGGGTCAACCATGTCAGGCGTCGGCTATCACGAGCAGCTTCAGCGTCTGGTGAACGCCTACATCGCATGCGGCCAGCCGTGGCCGGCCACGTCGCGCGAGATCGCTGCGTGGGCGATCGGCGAAAAGCAATGGTGGCCACAGCCCAGCACGCTGATCAGTCAGTGCGCCGAACAGTTGTCGCGGGCGATGCGCGAAGAGTACATCAGCGATCCGCAAGGGCGCGTCGTGCGGGCCAAGCACGCGGCCAAGGTTGAGCGTGATGGCGAACAACTCACGCTATGGGCGGACATTCGCACCGCCGATCGTCCGCATATGGAGATCGCGTTCCAGCAGCGGCGCCAGCAGATCGTGGGCGACTGCCGGCAGCTCAAAACAGACGTGGACAGCTTCAACGACAACTCGAACACCGGGCCGCCCATCCAGCTTGTGTTCGACTTCACCGACGATCTGACCGAGCTTGAGGCGCTGGCAGCACTCGGCAAGTGACGTGCGTATGTGTTGTGGCCGAACGATCCGATACGTACGATCTGAAGGTCGAGTAAGGAGCAAGGACGTACCTCAGGATGACGCCGCAAGGGACTCGGCCGCGCCAAGCCCATCCAGTTCGGACCACTCGCGACCTTTTGCTGCCCGCGAGCAACGCCGACTTGTTGCCGGCGATCGTGCCGATGGTTGCCGACACGAACTTCCTGCTGAGCGATGCGCTCTACAGCGTGGCGCACGATCGGGTCACGGCTTACCAGAGGGGATTGCGCAGCGGCAGCATGAGATGCTTCGCCGCTCGGCACGTGCTGCCAGAGTTGCAGAAGCATTTGCTCAGGCGCGCCAGAGAACGCGGGTTGAACGTCGATCAGGTGATTGCGCGGTGGCAGGTCCGCTATGCGCCGTTCCTACGGTTCGTCGATGTAGCCGATTGCGTACCAGATGACGATCGAGTCCGACGCGTGGCGACGCGACACATCAACGACGCTCCGACAGCGGCCCTCGCTGTGCTCTTGGCTCCGGTGCATGTGCTAACCGAAGACCCTGACCTGATCGACAACGGATTCGGAGACCGTGCATGGCTGGTTCTAACGCAGGCCGCCGGGGATCTTGGTGCGGTTGACGAGGCGGCAATGATCACGATTGCCGGGCTTACGATCGCCGTGAACACGACGACGGCGTTCATCGAGCAGGTACGCGGTTCGCGCCTGCTGCAAAACGTCTTGCTTGTGGCGGCCGGTGCGATCGGTGCACTGGCGACCACGCATCGGCGGAGGCTGCCTTCGCTGTGGCAGCGATTCGGGTGGCCTCTGGTCGAGAGTGCCGGCACCATCTATTTCAAGCAACTTGAACGGCGGCGATCGGCGACAGCACTACTCAGCGCCACCGCCGTTCAGCCCTCAACCGTTGAACTGAGCCAAGACGTAAGCCGCCTGCTCGCGGTAGCTTCTGCACCGCTGACAGCCACGGCCATCGCGCGAGCCGTGTGGGAAAGGCAGGACGGCTCGCCATACCGCAACACGTTCCGAGAGGTGCGTGAGCTTCTGACGACGAACGCCGCATTTGTGTCGGTGGGCCGTCATGGCTGGACGCTCGGAGCGCCCTGCATCGCAGCGCTTGCTCCAGGCGATGGATAGCAGCATCGCAACTCTCCCGAACGCTGGCGCGAACATGACCTGGAACAGCACCTCCAGCCGCTCCCGCTCGCCGCAAGCCGCTCGCACGGCGCTGCCGTTCTGTCACGTTCCGAGACATATCTTCCCGCCCCCGTGGTAGTATTCCTGCCACAAGCTGCCCGCCGCGGTGGGCGCCGGGGGTCGGATGTCCATGCCCGCCGTGATCGAGAACCCGGTTCTCAACTCGCCCTTTGCCGAGCCAACTCGCCACTTCCGCTTCGATGACGACGGCATCACTAACGAAGTCGCCACGGGCCGCCGGGTCAGCTCCTACTTCATCCCCATCGCCCAACCGAAGAAGAAGGGCCGGCAGCTCCTCTTCGATACCGAGTGGACGCGTGAGCGGATCGAAGAGAACGCCGTCATCAACCGCATCCGCGGCCGCGTTGCTGTCTGGCGCCAGGGCAGTTACCAGGGCGTGACGCGGACCACCCGCCGGCTGCTGGACTACTGGCAGGATCCCGAGCGTGAGAAGCGGCTTTTCTTCTGCCAGATCGAGGCGCTGGAAACGGCGATCTACTGCGCCGAAGTTGCCGGCAAGTACGGGGACGACTGGATCGAGACAACGCTCCGCGATGCGAACGAGGCCGCAAACCCCGACCTGTTCCGCATCGCCTTTAAGATGGCGACGGGTTCGGGCAAGACCGTCGTGATGGCGATGCTCATCGCCTGGCAGGCGCTCAACAAGCTGGCCACCCCCCGCGATCGCAGCTTCTCTGACGCCTTCCTTATCGTTACCCCTGGCATCACGATTCGCGACCGCTTACGGGTGCTGCTCCCCAACGACCCGGCCAATTACTATGTCGAACGAGACCTGCTTCCGCCCGAGCTGCTGGAGCAGATGCAGCAAGCGCAGATCGTGATCACGAACTTTCACGCGTTCAACCGCCGCGAGCGCGGTGATGCGTCGCGGCTAACGAAGCGGCTGTTAGGCGGTGAGGAGTCGGGCGCCTTCCGCGAATCGGCCGATGAGATGGTGCGACGTGTCTGCCGCGAACTGGGCAACAAGCGCGGCCTGGTGGTCATCAACGACGAAGCGCATCACTGCTACCGCCGCAAGCCCGGTGCGGAAGCCGAGAAGCTCACCGCCGACGAACGACGCGAGGCGCTGCAACGCGAGTCGGAGGCGCGCATCTGGATCTCCGGGCTGGAATCGGTCAAGGCCAAGTTCGGCGTCCGCGGCATTTATGACCTGTCCGCCACACCGTTCTTTCTCCGCGGCTCGGGCTACCCGGAAGGGACGCTTTTTCCGTGGGTCGTGTCTGACTTCTCGCTGATCGATGCGATTGAATCGGGCATCGTCAAGGTGCCGCGCGTGCCCGTCGCCGACGACCAGATGACGGGCGAACAGCCCACCTATCGCGACCTGTGGCCGCGCATCCGCGACGATCTGCCGAAGAAGGGCCGTGCCGCCGAGCGACTTGGCGCCGAGCCACAGCTTCCGGTTGAGCTGGAAGGCGCGCTGCTGAGCCTCTACGGGAATTATGCCCAAGCCTTCAGCCGCTGGCAGGCGAGCGGTCTGGGCACGCCTCCGGTCTTCATCGTCGTCTGCAACAACACCAACGTCTCGAAGCTCGTGGCCGACTGGATCGGCGGCTGGGGAAAGCCACTGCCTGACGGTTCAAGCGTGTTGGTACTGGGCCGACTGCCGCTCTTCAGCAACGTAGTCGATGGCCGCTGGCGCGAGCGCCCCCTGACGCTGTTGGTGGACTCCGTCCAGCTCGAAAGCGGCGAAGCGATGGACGATGCCTTCAAGAAGGCCGCGGCCACGGAGATTGCCCGCTTCAAGGCGGAGTACCGCCAGCGCTATCCAGGCCGCGATGCGGAGGCGCTGACCGACGAAGACCTCTTGCGCGAGGTGATGAACACCGTCGGCAAGCCCGGCTTGCTGGGCGAGCAGGTGCGCTGTGTCGTCAGCGTCTCGATGCTGACGGAGGGGTGGGACGCCAACACCGTGACCCACATTCTCGGTGTGCGCGCCTTCGGCACGCAGTTGCTGTGTGAACAGGTCGTCGGCCGCGGGTTGCGGCGCATCTCCTACGTCGCTGGCGACGATGGCAAGTTCGAGCCGGAGTACGCTGAAGTCTACGGTGTGCCGTTCTCCTTCATCCCTACCGCCGGCGGCATGCTGGATCCCAAGCCGCCGCGACGCCCGGTCCGCGTCCGCGCCGTGGAAGCCCGCACATCACTGGAAATCACGTTCCCGCGTCTGACCGGCTACCGCTACGATTTGCCCGGAGAGCGCTTGACCGCTGGCTTCACAGCGGACTCGTGCCTCACCCTGTCCACCGAGGATGTGCCAACGGTGACAGAGCTTCGGCCGTTCGTCGGCGAGTCCAGCACGCATACGCTCGATTCGCTTCGCACTGAGCGACCGCAGACCGTGGCATTCGGCATCGCCAAGCGCACGCTGGAACGGTACTTCCGCGAAGAGGGGAATGAGCGGCCGTGGTTATTCCCCGACTTGCTGCGCATCGCCCGCGCCTGGCTCGCCGAGTGTGTCGCGTGCAAGGACAACGCCTTTCCGCAATTGCTGCTGCTGGCCGAGTTCGCAGAGACGGCCGCCGAGCGGATTTACCAGGCAGTGGTCACCAGCACGGCCGGTGAGAAGCTGCTCAAGCCGGTGCTGCGCACCTTCGACACGATTGGCTCGACCCGCTTTGTGGACTTCGACACGACGAAGCCGGTGTACGAAACCCACCCGGATCGCTGCCACGTGAACTACGTCGTTGCCGACACGGAATCGTGGGAGCAGAAGCTCGCCGCGTCACTTGAAGAGATGGACGAGATATTCTCGTACGTCAAGAATCAGGGCTTGGGGTTCCGCATTCCCTACGTGATCGATGGCGAAGAGCACAGCTACGAACCGGACTTCATTGTTCAGCTTCGCGACGGCTTCCCTGAGCCCCGACATCTGATCGTTGAGGTCACGGGAGAGCGCCGGCGCGATAAGGCGGCCAAGGTTGCCACGGCGCGCAACCTCTGGGTGCCAGCCGTGAACAACCACGGCGGCTTCGGCCGGTGGGCCTTCACCGAAGTAACCGATCCGTGGGAAGCGGCCTCCGCGATTCGTGCCGCTGCCTACGCGTAGGGATACGATTCATGCCCAACGACCAACCGATCCCTATTGGCGCGATTACACATGGTCGGGAGACCCGGCCGAACATTCCAACCGCCGAGCTGGAACCGTTCGCTGCGGTGGACGAATCGGCACCCAAATCCATGCTCTATCCGCGTGACCCCTCGCTTGACCCGCAGCTCGTCTGGAAGGGCAAGGACGCGCAGGACCGCGATCCGCTCACCGTGCCGGCCGTGCCGATCTACATCCAGGAGAAGATCGCGCCGCGCGCCCTCATCGAGGATCTGCGGGCAACGGCCCGCCACGGGGCTGCCGCTCAACAACTCAACCTCTTCGCCGACTTTAACGGGCTGGCGTTCGACCAGCTCGTGGACTTCTACCAGCACAGTCAGCACTGGACCAACCGCCTGATTCTCGGCGATGCGCTGCTGGTGATGACCTCGCTCGCTGAGAAGGAAGGGCTCAAAGGCAAGGTCCAGACCATCTACATGGACCCGCCGTACGGGATCAAGTTCGGCTCCAATTGGCAGGTCTCAACGCGGAAGCGCGACGTGCGCGATGGCAAAGTCGAGGACGTGACCCGCCAACCGGAACAGATCCGTGCCTTCCGGGATACGTGGGAGCTGGGGATCCACTCCTACCTGACCTTCTTGCGCGACCGCCTCACGGTCGCCCGTGATCTGCTGACCGAGACCGGCAGCATCTTTATCCAGATAGGTGATGAGAATGCCCACCTCGTACGTTGCCTCTTAGACGAAGTGTTTGGGATAGACAACTTCATTAGCCAGATCGTATTTACGAAGACCGGCGGACAGACAGCGGACTTGTTGCCGGGAGTCGCCGATCACATCCTGTGGTTTGCGAAGAACATCGAGGCTGTGAAGTACCGTCGTCTTTTCGTTGACAAGATCGCCGGCGGTGAGGGTGGCGAGAAATACTACCAAGTTGAGCTGAGCGACGGATCGCACCGAACGATCGGTCAGCTTGGAGATGTACTGCCCTCTGGTGCTCGGGCTTATCGCTTGGACAACCTGATGAGTCAGAGCGTCGGGCGGGAGAAAGGCGAAGGCGCAGCGTCATGGTTCCCGGTCAATTTCGCCGGCCGACGGTTCCTCCCCAACATACAAAATCGCTGGAAGACCAATGAGGCCGGAATGGAGCGGCTCAAGGTCGCCGGTCGGCTTGAGGCGGGTAGCGGTAGCCTATCGTACGTTCGCTTTCTCGATGACTTTCCTGCGTTCACGCTGAATAGCGTGTGGACCGATATAGGGGGGATTCAAAGTCGATCCGATCCGAAGGTGTACGTCGTGCAAACGGCCACTAAGGTTGTCGAGCGTTGTCTACTGATGACCACCGATCCGGGCGATTTGATACTCGATCCCACGTGCGGATCGGGCACCACGGCCTATGTCGCTGAGCAGTGGGGCCGTCGATGGATCACGATCGACACCAGCCGTGTCGCTCTTGCAATCGCCCGTACCCGCCTCATGGCTGCCCGGTATCCCTGGTACCTGCTCGCCGCTTCGGCTGAGGGCGCCAGGAAGGAATCGGAGCTGAGCGGTCAACCCGTCGCACTGCCCGTCCCGGAAGTCGAAGGCGACGTGCGCCAGGGGTTCGTCTACCGTCGTGTACCGCATATTACGCTCCGGTCGATCGCCCACAACGAAGAAATCGACACCATTCATGCTCGCTGGCAGCCGCAGATCGATGCGCTGCGAGATGCACTGAATCAGCTCTGTGGTACCGCTTACGAGGAATGGGAACTGCCGCGTGAGCCCGTCGCAAGCTGGCCAGAGCGCGCCGCCGAGGTGCTCGCCGATTGGTGGCGTCTGCGCCGCGAACGCCAGCGTGAGATCGATGCGTCAATTGCTCGCCACGGCGATCAGGAACAGCTCTATGACCAGCCCTTCGAGGATCTGAAGCGCGTGCGTGTGAGCGGCCCTTTCACCGTCGAGAGCCTTGCTCCCCATCGCATGATCACCCCGGAGGAAGATGACGCAGCACTCCCGGCGAGTGAACGGGCAGCCGCAGTGGATCCGGAAACCGCCGGCCGTGACAGCTTCGAAGCAACCATTCTGGAGTACCTGCGAAGGGCCGGCGTGCAAAATACCGTGCGAGAGGAACGACTCGTCTTCGACCGCCTGGAGCTGTTCGCCGGGGAGTGGTTGCAGGCAGAAGGGGAGTACACGGACAAGGGCGGACAGTTCCGGCGCGTCGCACTCGCCATTGGTCCCGAGCATGGCACGGTTGGTCCTGAGCTGGTGAAGGAGGCGGCCAAGGAGGCGATGCGCGGGGCCGGCTTTGACCTGCTGGTCGTGCTCGGCTTCGCCTTCGACGCGTACGCAGGGGAAGCGGCGGAGCAGTTCTCGCCGCCGCCGGCGCGGAACCTGGAGGGATTGGCCGTCGCTGAGTCGCGGCGCCGCTACGGCAAGCTTCAGGTCATGCTCGCGCGGATGAATCCCGACCTGGCAATGGGCGATGACCTGCTGAAGAAGACCGGCGCCGCCAACCTGTTCATGGTTTTCGGCGAGCCGGACATCGAGGTGCGTCACGAGGCAGACGGTCAGCTTGTCGCAGCGCTCCGCGGTGTGGACGTATACGACCCAACCACCGGCGAGATCCGTTCCAGTTCCACCGATGACATTGCCTGTTGGTTCATCGATACGGACTACAACGAGGAATCATTTTTCGTCCGCCACGCCTACTTCACCGGCGCCGACGAACCATACACACGGCTGAAGCGGGCGCTACGAGCGGAGATTGACGAAGCGGCTTGGGCCTCGGTGTACCGGACGGAGAGCCGTCCATTCCCACGGCCGCAGACCGGGAAGATCGCCATCAAGGTGATCAACCACTACGGCGACGAAGTGCTGAAGGTGCTCCGCGTGTAGCCGGCGATGGCCCGCTTCAGCGCGGTTCAGTTTGACAGCAACCGTGACAGCAACCGGAGCGCGGGCAGCATGAAACAGCCCCGAACAACGGCGGACGGCAGATCAAGAGATTTTGCGAGTATGAGCGAGTTTCTACGCGTGGCCGATGGACAACGATGGACATCAGAGGACGGCCTGAAACGGCCGAAAGTCGGGCCGTGGAGCAACTTTTAATCCGTTGATCGTGGGTTCGAATCCCACCCGGCTCACCCCGACCCACGCGTTCTTCGAACGGTTTTGTACCTGCGTTTGTACCTGCGCGTGTGTTGGTCGCGGTCGATTGGAACGACCAGGGCAGATGGGAGTATCGGCAGGAGCTTTCGTTCCGCGGTTACGGTCGGCCCGGCGGACGGAGCCCGCCTTGCCGAAGGTGGGCTGACCTGAGCCGCCGTTGACACGGTCTGTTTCGTGTTTTAGTCTGTTTCATGTGTCACGAAACAGAGTATTTTCTGAAACAGAGCTGATCGGCCTCGTCACTGACTGGCTACGCGAGCGGTTGCCCTCTACCTGGACCATGAAGGTGGACCAGGAATCTGCCGGTCGAAGCCGGCCAGACGCCCGCGTGCAACTCACGGAACCCGGCGGTATACGCTCGACCATCGCGATCGAGACGATCAGTTCCCGCACTGCGCCATATCTGCGATACGTGCTGGAGATCATGGGCCGGGTTCGCCAGGAGATGCCGGAGGCGGCGCTGCTCGCGGTTGCACCATACTTTAGCCGCAACATTCGGACTGCACTTGCCCGGCGCAACATCGCCTATGCCGATGCCACCGGCAACTTTCGTCTCGCACTGGACACGCCTGCTCTCTTCATCGAGACGAGCGGCGCCGACCGTGACCCGTGGCCCGATGACCAGCCGCTGCGGTCACTTCGCGGCGCCGCAGCCGGGCGTGCCGTCCGTGCACTCTGCGACTTCGCCCCACCCTACGGCACGCGCGAGCTGGCCGACCGCGCCAACGTCCCCGCGCCCACACTCTCGCGCGTGGCGGGACTATTGGAACGAGACGGAATCCTGCAGCGCCAGCGCAACCGTGGCCGCATTGTCGCCGTGGACTGGCAGGCGGCGCTCCGTCGCTGGGCGGAGGATTACAAGTTCACCGACTCCAACCGGACGAGCACCTGGCTGGAACCACGCGGACTGCCGGCATTGTTGGCGAAGCTGCGCGAGATAAACATACGCTGCGTGGTCACCGGCTCGCTGGCCGCGAATACGATCGCCCCGATCACCGCGCCGCGCCTGGCCGCGGTGTACATCGAGCATGCCGAAACGGCTGCGAAGACCCTGGACCTGCGGCGCGCCGAGAGCGGTGGAAACGTGCTGCTGGCAGAGCCGTTCGACCTGGTGGCCTTCGCGCGTGGCTTCGAGCAGGACGGAGTGCAGTACGCCGCCTGCAGCCAGGTCGCGCTGGACCTGATGACCGGACCGGGACGCTGGCCGGCAGAGAGCGAAGCGGTGTTGCAGTGGATGCAGGCACATGAAGCAGACTGGCAGACCTGACCCGGTTTACGTTCGGGCGCGGCGGGCACTGCTGGACGCGTTGGAGGCGCTTGGACCGCACCGTCGGGCGATGATTCTGGTGGGTGCCCAGGCCGTCTATCTTCACGTAGGCGAGGCGCAGGACACGCTCTCGTCATTCACGATCGACGCCGACCTGGCCTTGAATCCCGCAGAACTGCCCGATACACCCGCGATTGAAACGGCACTCGGCGAGGCGGGCTTCCGGCGCAAGGAACAACCGGGGCTGTGGTTCACTCCGGACGATGTGGAGGTGGATCTGCTGGTGCCAGCCTCGCTCGCAGGTCCGGGGCGGCGCGGCGTCGACCTCGGACCCTTTCATGGGCGGATGGCGGCGATGCGTGCCGCGGGGCTGGAGGCGGCGCTGGCAGACAATGCACCGCAACCGATCGCGTCGCTGGATCCAAACGACAATCGAGCGTTTGTGATCGCCATCGCCGGCCCCGGGGCGCTGCTCGTGGCGAAGCTTCACAAGATCGGCGAACGGCTGCAGCAGACGCCGGACCGGCTGAAAAACAAAGACGCCTCCGACCTCTTCTTACTCCTGCGCGCGACGCAAACGGCGGCGTTGGCCGCCACCATAGAGCGGCTACGGAGGACGCCGGCGACCGCGCCAACGGTCGAGATGTCTCTCCGATACCTGAGAGAGTTGTTTACCAGCGAGGCGGGCATGGGTATCGGCTTGCTGCGTGCCGCTGTCTCCGGCATTGAGGATGAGGAAACCGTGGCTCAGTCCTGCATCGCGCTCGCCGACGATCTGCTTGCAGCTTTGGGTTAGCGGCAGTGCGCGGCTTTTTATTCCGTTGATCGCGGGTTCGAATGATGCTGCGATCGTGAACGACTGTCACGGCCGCGCGTGGGCCGGGCGGGCGCATCTCAGCGGGCGCAGCGCCCGGCGCTGCGTTAGGATGCAGGCGCAGCATGCGTTCACGCGGTCCGCAAACTGCGCCAGGGAGACAGCGAGATGGTCTGGCAACCCGAGGTCGAGGAGATTCGGCGACGGCAGGAGATCGCCCACGGTCTGGGCGGCGCAGAGTCGGTGGCGCGGCACCACGGCGAGGGCCGGCTCACCGTGCGCGAGCGGCTCGATCTGCTGCTCGACCCCGGCTCGTTCCGCGAGCTGGGCGTGCTTTCGGGCGCCGCCGACTACGACGACGAAGGCCGCCTGACAAGCCTGCGACCCTCGAACGCGGTCGCCGGCACAGGCATGATCGAAGGGCGCCCGGTGGTTGCGGGCGGCGAGGACTACACGATCCGCGGCGGCTCCGCCGATGGCGGCGGCAGCGCCAAGATGTACTACCTCGAACATCTTGCGCGGCAGCAGCGCGTGCCGCTGCTGCGACTGATCGAGGGCACAGGCGGCAGCGTACGCAGCAACCGGCGCACCCACTCCGGCCGCGCGATCGGCGGCCATGCGATCTCGCCCTACGTCGATCTGCTCGGCATGGTGCCCGTCGTCTCGGCGGCGCTGGGCGCGGTGGCCGGGCTGCCGGCGGCGCGGATGGCCTTCGCGCACTTCTCGATCATGCTACGCGGCGCCGTGATCTTCGCCGGCGGGCCGCCGGTGGTCGAGCGGGCGCTGGGCATGCTGCCCTCCAAAGAGGAGCTGGGCGGCGTCGATGTCCACGCGTTCAAGAGTGGACTGGTGGATAACATCGCCGAGGATGAAGCGGACTGCATCCGCCAGATCCGTACCTTTTTGAGCTATCTGCCGTCGAACGTTTGGGAGCTGCCGCCGCGCCGCGAGCCCTGCGACGACCCCAACCGCCGCGACGAGGCGCTGCTCTCGCTGATTCCGCGCCAGCGCCGCCGGACGTACGACCCACGCAAGTTGCTGGGCTGCGTCGTCGACCGTGACAGCCTGTTCGAGCTGCAGCCGTTCTACGGCCAGTCGCTGGTGACCAGCCTGGCGCGGATCGACGGCTATCCGGTCGGCGTGCTGGCGAACAACCCCAACCACGTCGGCGGCGCGATGGACGGGCCGGCCTCGGATAAGCTCACGCGTTTCGCCGACCTCTGTGACACGTTCCATTTACCCGTGGTCAGCTTCGAGGACGAGCCAGGCTACATGGTCGGCCCGGCGGCCGAGGCGGCGGGCACACTGCGCCGCGGCGTGCGAGCGCTGGCCGCCGTGATGCAGACGACGGTGCCCTGGATCACGTTTATCGTGCGGCGGGCCTACGGCGTGGCGGCAGGGGCGCACCTGAACGCCGAGGCGCTGGTCTACGCCTGGCCGTCGGGCGAGTGGGGCTCGATTCCGATCGAGGGCGGCGTGGCCGCGGCCTACCGCCGCGAGATCGCCGCCGCGCCGAACCCGGAGCAGCGCCGCGCCGAGTTGGAGGCGCGGCACGAGAGCGACCGCTCGCCCTTTCCGCGTGCCGAGGCCTTCGGCCTGCACGACCTGATCGACCCGCGCGAGACGCGGCCGCTGGTGGTGGAGTTCGTGCGCACGGCGCAGCTGCGGCTGCGCGGCGAGCTCGGCCCGAAGACGCGGCTGATGCGGCCGTAGCGTCCCCGCGAGCTTTGCCGCGTTGCCCCTGCGAACGGCATTCGCTAGCGTGGTGCCGGAGGCGTTCACTCCCGGAGCGCGGCGATGGCTGCCCTCGACGATTTGCGCGTGCTCGACCTTTCGACCGGCGTGGCCGGACCGTTTTGCGGGCGCTTGCTCGCCGGCTTCGGCGCCGACGTGCTCAAGATCGAGCCGCCCGGCGGCGAGGAGGGCCGCGGCCTGCCGCCGTTCTTTGACGGCGTAGACGGACCGGAGCGCAGCGCCTTCTTCCGCTGGCTGAACGCCGGTAAACGCATGGCCGAGCTGAACGTACGTTCGCTGGACGGCGCGAAGATGCTGCGCAAGCTCGTGCAGCGCGCCGACCTGGTGCTGGAGAGCTTCGGGCCAGGCCGGCTGGATCAGCTCTTCGCGGGCTTCCACGAACTGCAGAAGCTAACCCCCGGCCTGATCATGGTTTCGATCAGCCCCTTTGGCCAGGAGGGGCAGTGGCGCGGCCTGCCGCTCGATGACCTCACGGCCTACGCGCTCTCCGGCTGGGCCGCGCTCAACGGCCGGCCCGGCCGCGAGCCGCTCAAGGGCAGCGGCTACCAGGCTTCGTTTCAGGCGGGTGTCGGCGCCTTGATCGCCGCGCTCGGCGCCCTCTTCCACCGCGACCGCACGGGCGAGGGCCAGCACGTCGACGTCTCGCTGCTCGACGCGACCGTGGCGAGCTTCGCCCCGGCGTTGCTCGCCGCGCAGTACGAGGGCGCGCCGCTGAAGCCGCGCCCGCCCGACTTCACCGGCGGCCCGGTGCCTGCGGCCGACGGCTACTTCTCGCTGACCCTCAGTCGCGGCCACTTCTGGCGCGACGCGATGAACGAGCTGGGCCTGCCCGACCTCGCCTTCGACGAGCGCTTCTACGAGCCGTCGTTTCGCCAGCAGCACGCGAAGGAAGTCGCATCGATCGTCGAGCAGCGCATCGCCCGGCGCGGCGTGCGTGAGCTGTTTGACGCGCTGGCGCGGCTGCGCGTGGTCTGCGGCATGGTGCTAAGCACCGAAGACCTCTACGCCGACGAGCACGTGGCCGCCCGCGGCTTCATGCAGCCGCTCTCCTGCCCGGACGGCGGCGGCGTTGCTGCTCCCGGCGCGCCGTTCCGCATGTCGCGCACGCCGTGGCGCAATGCTTTGCCATCGGCGCGTCTGGGCGAGCACACGGCAGCGGCTGTCTCTTATACACATCTCCGAGCCCACGAGACAGG
>CALFMN010000025.1 GCA_937879875.1 uncultured Chloroflexota bacterium
TCCCGCGATTCAATCATGACGTACATCTACTGGGTTTGTCAAGCCGTAAATCCCCTTTTCTTGGCGGCTACCACAGCGGCGTTTTAGCCCGCGACAGCGTCTCAGACAGGGCCCGGCGTGACAGCCGCGGGCCGCACCGGCTAGACTCACGCCGACGACCGCCGGGGCACGGCGGAGAGCGGAGGGCGCCGATGCCCCATGCGCCGCAGAAGCGCGACGCCGATTACGTCTTCACGAGCTGACGCACAGCATCTGTCCCGAATGCCGCATCACGATCGACGCGCAGATCCTGCTACGGCAGGGCCGCGTGATCATGCGCAAGCGCTGCCCCGAACACGGCTGGTTCGAGGTGCTGATCAGCTCCGACGCCGAACTGTATCTCAACTCGCTGCGCTTCAACAAGCCGGGCACGCTGCCGCTCGGTTTCAGCACCGAGGTTGCCGAAGGCTGCCCACGCGACTGCGGCCTCTGCCCCGAGCACAAGCAGCACACCTGCCTCGGCCTGATCGAGGTCAACAGCCACTGCAACCTCGATTGCCCCGTCTGCTTCGCCAACGCCGGCCCGGGCTTCAGTCTCTCGCTGGCACAGGTCGAAACGATGATTGACCGCTTCGTGCAGCTTGTGGGCGAGCCGGAGGTGGTGCAGTTCAGCGGCGGCGAGCCGACGATTCACCCCGAGATCGTGCCGATGCTGCGCCTGGCGAAGTGCAAGGGCATCGGCGTCGTGATGCTCAACACCAACGGCGTGCGCATCGCCAGAGGCGACCGCTTCCTCGCCCAGCTCGCCGATATGCATCCGACGATCTACCTGCAGTTCGACGGCTTCAGGGCGCAGACCCACGCCTGCATGCGCGGCGAGGCGCTGCTCGACCTCAAGCTGCGGGCGCTGGAGCGGCTGGCGCAGGCGAAGCTCGACGTGGTGCTCGTGCCGGCGATCGAGCAGGGCATCAACCACGACGAGATCGGCGCGATCGTGCGCTTCGGCCTGGAGCACCGCGCCGTGCGCGGCATCGCCTTCCAGCCGGTGACGCACGCCGGCCGCTTCCCCGGCTTCGACCCGCGCAGCGCGAAACCGTGGCCGATGTGCTGCACGGCATCGCCGAGCAAACCGACGGCCTGTTCGAGCTGAGCGACTTCATCCCCGTGCCCTGCTGTCACCCGACCTGCCGCGTGGCGACGTATGCCTACGTCGAGAACGGCAAGGTCACGCCGCTGCCGCGGATGGTGGACGTGGAGCAGTATCTCGATTACATCAGCAACCGCGCCCTGCCGGACACCAGCCCCGAGGTGCTCAAGGCGCTTGAGGGGCTGTGGTCGGCCGCCTCGTTGCCCGGCTCGAAGGGTGCGAAGCGGCGGCTGCGCTGCGTGGCGTGCAGCACGGTGTTTCCTGGTGCGCGGCAGTATCTGAAGCAGCACGTCTTCATGATTGTCGTGCAGAGCTTCGGCGACCCCTGCACGCTGGATTTGAAGGCGCTGATGAAGTGCTGCGTGGGCGAGCTGATTCCCGACGGCCGCATCATCCCCTTCTGCGCCTGCAACAGCGTCGGCTACCGCGAGCAGGTCTTCGCTGCGCTTCGCCAGGGAATGCGGGTTAGGGAATAGAGGTGCTGACCTTCCCTTTCAACAAAAAACACCTTAGCTTTCCCCTCTCCACGAAGTGGAGAGGGGGCCAGGGGGTGAGGCCACGTATCCCGTCCTCGTCCGCCTCGGCGCGGACGTCTGTCATTGCAAGTCTCCGACGGTTGCGCTGCGCTCATGCAAAGTCTCCGACGGTTGCGCTGCGCTCTGGCCCGGCACGGCAAAGGTGGGGTTCACGGCCAACGATCGGGCGGAGGCAATCCCGCAGTATATCCCTCAAGGACACCCGAGTCCCGCCACCGTCGCATCGTGGTTGGAACGCTCCAGAAGTCCCTTCCAGTTTCGGGAAGGGACAGCTTTGCCGTCAGGCAAAGCAGGGTTAGGCGCCCCGCGCGGTCCTCGCTGCTGAGTGGTCCGCAAACGTTGTTGGCCCCTGCAAGCGCGATATGGCGGCGGCGCCCGCCTCCGTATACTGGCGGTGGCGCCGCTCTCGGCGCGGAGATAGTGGTATGGCGCTCCGTGATCCGGCGCCGATCGCCGCGCTGCCGGTGCCGACGCTTTTCCTCTCGCAGTTGCTCGGCGGCGAGGTACGCGACCGCGCCGCCGACAAGATCGCCACGCTGCGTGATCTCGTCGTGCGCCTCGATCCGGACGAGCCGTACGACCGCGTGATGGGCATCGTTGCCGGCATCCGCCGCCGCCCCTCGTACATTCCCTGGGATCATGTGGGCGAGCTTGACGGCCGCGACATCGTGCTCAGCTCCACCACGCTCGATCTGCGCCCTTTCGAGCGGCGTGAGGGCGAGATGCTGCTCGGCCGCGACGTGCTCGACAAACAGCTCGTGGACATCGAAGGCCGGCGTGTGATCCGCGCGAACGATCTGCAGCTCGTGCTGGCGGACGGCACTCTGCGCGTGGTCGGCGTCTGTGTCAGCGGGCGGGCGCTGCTGCGGCGGCTCACGGGGCGCTACGGGCACGGACTTGCGCCGGGCGAGCGCGTGATTAGCTGGGAAGATGTCGAAGGCTTCGCCGTGCGCAACCCGCAGGTGCGGCTGCGGGTCAAGTACGAGAAGCTCTCGCGCCTGCACCCGGTCGAGATCGCGCACATTGTCGAAGACCTCTCCGTGCGGCAGGGCGCCGAGCTGGTCGCATCGCTGAACGACGAGGTCGCCGCCGACACGCTCGAAGAGCTGAGCGAAGAGCAGCGCGCGGACATCCTCGAAGGACTGGACGAAGAGCGCGCCGCCGACATCCTTGAACACATGGGACCCGACGACGCGGCCGACGCCCTCGCCGAGCTGGACGAGGAGAAGGCCGAAAGCCTGCTCAAGCGCATGGAGGCCGAAGAGGCGCAGGACGTGCGCGAGCTGATGACCTACGAGGAAGACACCGCCGGCGGCATCATGACCACCGACTACGTGGCGATGCCGCTCGGTCTCAGCGCGGCCGAGGCGATCGCGCGGCTGCGCGCGCTCGACTGGAAGCCGGAGTTCCTGCACTACGTCTATCTGGTGGACGATGAGCAGCACGAGAAGCTGCTGGGCGTGCTCTCGCTGCGTAACCTGATCCTGGCCGACCCGCAGTCGCCGCTCGCGGAGATCGTCGAGCCGGAGTTTCGCTCCGCCGCGCTCGATGACGACGCGGTCGAAGTTGCGCAACTCATGGCCGAGTACAACCTGGTGGCGCTGCCGGTGCTGGATGCCGGCGGCTGCCTGCAAGGCATCGTCACGATCGACGACGCGATGGAATGGGTGCTGCCCGAGCCGGTGCGCCACCGCCTGCCGCGCATCTTCCGCGGCTGACCCGGCGTCGGCCCTCATCCTCTCGCCTCTCCTTCCCCCAGGATTGGGAGAAGGAGACGATCCTGAGCAGTGCGTTCCGTAGCCGGTGCGGCTAACCGGTACGCGGGTGATCGCGGCTATCGCCGCGAAGGGCGCACGCCGTGCGCCCCTACAATCCGTTGCTAACCCGACGCCCTCCGGAAGGCCCGACGCCGGATCGCCCCTCTCCTTCTCTCTATTCGACTCGACATCGCGCTCCGCGCGATTACACATTGGGAGAAGGAGAGGGCCGCCCCCTGTTCAAAGCCGTCGCCCAGCGTGGATACTGAACGCGTGTACGGCGATCTGGCCGCGGCGGCGCGGCCGATGCGACACCGAGAACGGCACATAAGTTTCGGGCGCGGCAGCCGCGCTGCCGCACCCGCCGAAAGGCGCGCGATGGAGCAGATCGGTGGCAGAGCCGAGGAGGACCCCGGGCCCTCTGGGACTGGGGGCTGCACTCCTGCACCGCTTCCGGCGCAACCCGGTGTCGGATGCTGCCGCGCGACCCGAAACCGCTGAGCCGCACCGCAGCTCGCCCTACGAACGCCGCACGCAACGTACCCTCGCCGCACAGGGCCCGCTGCAAACCGCCATCCGCCGCTTTCACATTCCGCGCACGCCGCTGCTCTGGCTGGCGATCTTCGGCCCCGGCCTGATCGCTGCTAATGCCGGCAACGACGCCGGCGGTATCGCGACCTACGCCCAGGCCGGCGCCTCCTACGGCTACTCATTGCTCTGGGTGATCCTGATCGTCACCTTCTCGCTGGCCGTGGTGCAGGAGATGTGCGCCCGCATGGGCGCCGTCACTGGCAAAGGGCTGTCGGACCTGATCCGCGAGCAGTTCGGCATCCGCTGGACGCTTGGCGCCACGGTGGCGCTGTTCATTGCCAACGCCGGCACGGCCTTCTCCGAGTTCATCGGCATCGCCGCGGCGATGGATCTGTTCCACGTCTCGCGCTACATCGCCGTGCCGGTCGCCGCCGTCGTGCTCTGGCTGATCGTCGTGCGCGGCTCGTACCGCGCCGTCGAGCGCGTCTTCCTCGTGATGACCGTCGCCTTCTTCGCCTATCCGATCTCCGCGCTGCTCGGCCACCCCGACTGGCTGGCGGTGGCGAAGGGCACATTCGTTCCCACGCTGCGGGCAAACCCCGACTACCTGAAGGTGCTGGTCGCCCTGATCGGCACCACGATCACGCCCTACATGCAGGTCTACGTGCAGTCCGCCGTGGCGGAGAAAGGCATCACCCCGCGCGATTACCCGCTGGAACGCGCCGATGTCTATGTCGGCACGATCTTCGGCAACCTGATCTCGTTCTTCATCATCGTGGCCACGGGCGCGACGTTATTCCTGCATGGCGCGGGCGTGCAAATCAATACCGCGGACCAGGCGGCGAAGGCGCTGCAGCCGCTGGCCGGCGCGGGCGCCACGGTACTGTTCGCCATCGGCCTGCTCGGCGCCTCGCTGCTGGCCGGCGCCGTGCTGCCGCTCACCACGGCGTACTCGGTAGCCGAGGCGTTCGGCTTCGAGAAAGGCGTCTCGATGGGCTTCCGCGAGGCGCCGGTGTTCATGGGCATCTTCACCGGACTGATCGGCGTCGGCGCGCTGGTGGCGCTGATTCCCGGACTGCCCGTCTTCCAGGTGCTGCTGATCATCCAGGTCGTGAACGGGCTGCTGCTGCCGGTCGTGCTGATCGCGGCCCTGCGCCTCACCAACGATGCCGAGCTGATGGGGACGTACCGCAACGGCCGCGTCTTCAACGCGATCGCGATCGCCACCACGGTCTTTGTGATCGCGCTTTCGACCTTCCTGCTGCTCGCCACGCTCTTGCAGCCGCTCGGCATCGGCTTCGGCAGTTAATGCCCTGGTCTCACGCCGTTCGCGTCGTGTCGCCGCTTTGAATCGCCGCCGCTCGCCTGCGAGAATGCGCCTGCACACCGTGGCGCCGCTCACCGCCGGCGGCGCCGCGCCGGGCCAGCGCCAGGCGGCGAGGGAGCGTATGGCCGAGACGAGCGTGGTGGTGCGCCTGGAAGAGGGCTTCGCCTTTCGTGGCACGGACGAAGACGGCCTCAGCATCGTCATGGACGCGAGCAAAGACGTTGCCGGCAGCATGGAGCGCGGCCCCAGCCCGATGCGCGTGCTGGCGATGGCGCTCGGCGGCTGCACGGGCATCGATGTGATCTCGATCCTGCGCAAGATGCGGCAGGACGTGACCGGCTACGAGGTGCATGTCTCCGGTCCGCGCGCCGACGATCATCCGCACGTGTTCACGGCGATGGATGTCGAGCATGTCGTGCGCGGCCGGGCGCTGAGCCCCGACAGCGTGCGCCGCGCGGTCGAGCTGTCCGCCACGCGCTACTGCCCGGCCAGCGCCATGCTGGGCAAGGCCGCGCCGGTCACGCATCGCTACCGTGTGCTCGACGAGGAGGGCAGGGAGGTCGCCACGGGCGCGATCGCGTGGCCCTCATAACCCCCTTCCCCTTGTATGTCTCTGACTCCGTAGACTTGACCCATGGGAGCGCAGGCACGCGG
>CALFMN010000026.1 GCA_937879875.1 uncultured Chloroflexota bacterium
GCGGCGCGAGCATCGCATTCAGCACCGCTGGCTCCGCGCACGGTTCTGTCCGTCGGTCTGGTGCCGCGTCGTACGCCTTGCCCGCATCGTTGACTGGCCGGCGTTTATTCCTTTGGCGCTGGCAATATTTCGCCGGGGCCGCGAAGTGTGCGCTGGCGGCGCCGAAGCTGCGGCCCGCGCCCGCCGAGGAGGACCCCGCCCGTGGCTACGGCACGTTTGATCGCGACGCTGCGCCCCGTCGGTGCTGGAAGCGATCCGCCACGACGCGATCGGCCGCGCCGTGCTGCCGGCCGGCGCCCCGCCGGCGCTCTCGCTCACCGAACGCGAGGAGGCGGTGCTGCGTCTCATTGCCGGTGGCGCGAACTACAAGGAGATCGGGGCAGAGCTGGCGCTCAGCCCGCGCACCGTGCGCCGGACGGCCGAAAGCATGCGGGAGAAGCTCGGCGCCCACTCGCTGGCCCAGTTGCGGGCACAGGCGTGGGAGCGAGACAGGCGCTGAAACCGCAGAGCTTGGCCGCAAACGGCCACGAAATGGCCGCTTTTGCCCATAGGCAAACGGTTCATATGGGCTTCATACTCAGGCGACCGCGGCGCGGGTGAATCAGATTCATTCCTGGTAGCCGCGGAGGCCGTGATGTGCCTTCTCCGTCTGCGCCGGCTGATACGCCGACCCGACAGGTCGCCCGGTTCCCTTGGCGTGGTAGCCTCAAGGTGGCACCCAGATGAGCGAATGAGCGACAGACAGGGTGGGTGGTACAGGAGGTCGCGGGTATGCGGTGCGCCGCTCGCCGGGCGCTGATCGGCCTGACGGTGCTCACCGCGGCCACCAGCCTGGCGTGCGGCACGCTTGGTCGCGCTCTGCCACCGGCCGCGTCGTCTCCCACCTCGTCAAGCACACCGATAGTGAACCGCCCCGGGTATCGTGGAGACTCCAATCCTTGAGAGGAGGGAGTCTTGGCACGGTCAACCCGATATCCACAGGAGCTCCGAGAACGCGCGGTGCGCATGGTCGGCGAGCACCGCTCCGAGTACCCGTCGGAATGGGCGGCGCTGCGTTCACTCGCGGAAAAGTTCGGGACTACCCCGGAAACGCTGCGCCAGTGGGTGCGGCGCGCGGAAGTCGATAACGGGAAACGCGCCGGCGTTTCCAGCGAGGAGCGCGAGCGGCTGCGTGCGCTGGAGCGGGAGAACCGAGAACTCCGCCGCGCGAACGAGATCCTGAAGGCCGCGGCGGCTTTCTTCGCGCGGGAGCTCGACCCGCGACTGCCGAAGTCGTGACCTTCATCACGGCCAACAAGCTGCGCTGGGGAGTCGAGCCGATCTGCCGGGTACTCCAGGTCGCTCCCGCCGCCTACTACGCCGCGGTGACGAGGCCGCCATCGGCTCGTGCGGTCCGTGATGCGGCACTGAAAGAAGCAATCAGGCGCGTCTGGCAGGAGCACATGGGGGGGTACGGGGCCGACAAGGTCTGGGCGCAGCTACAACGCGGCGGCGTGCGCGTGGCCCGCTGCACCGTCGCGCGCCTGATGCGGGGCCTCGGCCTCCGTGGCGTGGTGCGGGGCAAGACCAGCTCCGCACCACTGTGAGTGCTGAGGCAGGCAATCGCCCAGCGGACCTGGTGCAGCGGCAGTTCCGCGCTGCGGCCCCGAACCGTCTGTAGGTCGCCGACCTCACCTATGTGAAGACGCACACGGGCTGGGGCTACGTGGCCTTCATCATTGATGTCTGCTCGCGCTACGTCGTGGGGTGGCAAGCATCGCGGTCGCTGCGTACCGACCTTGCCCGCGATGCCTTGGCGATGGCCATGTGGCGGCGGCGCGGCCAGCGTCTCGCTGGCCTCATCCACCATTCCGATCGCGGCGTCCAGTATCTGGCTATCCGCTACACCGAGCGCCTCGCCGAGGCGGGAGCCGTGGCCTCGGTTGGGTCGCGTGGGGACAGCTACGATAACGCCCTGGCCGAATCCTTCAATGGGCTCTACAAGGCCGAGCTGATCCGGCACCGCGGACCGTGGCGTGGGCTGGACGACGTCGAATACGCCACCCTGGAATATGTGGATTGGTTCAACCAGCGCCGGCTCCACGGTGAACTCGGGATGATCCCGCCCGCAGAGTTCGAGGCGATCGCTTACGCTGAGCAGCGGCCAACGCCGCTGGCGGCTTCCCAATAACCCGAGTCTCTACAAAACCCGGGGCGGTTCAGGTGGTCTACTGAGGTGTTCAGTGGAACCGGTGATTGGACACAGTCGGACTTCGACACCATCATCGGGGATGCTCCCGGCACATTGCTTTCTTGGCCGGCACCGCAAATCGACACTCCGTATATGGTTAGTCTGACGAATAACTATGTCACCAACGCGAGCCAACCAGCCGCTGCGTTGGTCACGTGGGGCACCTCGTATGGAACGGGCTATGACTCGGCAGCGGCAGCATCTTCCCTTATCGATGGGACTCCGTACAGTCAGAATGGGACTACTGGAGCAATGACTATGAGTATGTGCCAGGCGTCGCTCCAAACTGGCCGGTCCTTTATGCTGCGGCGCCATCGAGCGGTAGTGGCGGTGTATCTTTCACCCTCACCGGAGCGAACCTTCCAAGTGGCTCTACCGTTGACGTCGGAGCGATACCGGCTGGGAACGCCTTCTGCAACGGGAGTAGCTGTACAGCCACAGCACCATCGCTTGACGCTGCCTCGGGAGCCGCCGCCAGTGTTACGGTGGTGGACCCGACCGGTCGTCGGAGCAACAGTATCGCCTTCACCTACACAGCGCCGCAAAACGCAGCGCCATCCATCTCCGCCATCAGCCCGAGCTTCGCACCGGTCGGCTACTCGACGCAGGTGATGATCGTCGGGGCGAACCTGGTGGGCGGCGGCGTCAGCTTCGGCGGCACGCCGATCAGCGGCGCCTGCGGCGCGGAGTGTGTCGTCAACAGCCCATCGTCGCTGCCTGCTGGTAACGTCAGCGTGACCGTTGCTGTGAACGGCCTCACCAGCAACGCCGTGACCTTCCTCGTCACTTCCGGTACGCCGCCGACGATCGCCGCGGTCGACTTCAACCCCTCGGGGCCGAACCGGGGCGCACCGGGTGGGTATGAGGCACTGGAGATCGACGGCACGGGCTTCGATACGACCACGATCGCCAACAATCAGTTCTTCATCGGCCCCAACGCCGTGACGCCGAACCAGTGCTTCAGCCTGGGCGGTTCACCGCCGCAGCAGGAGTGCAGAGGCTTCACGCCGCCGGGCGCCGGCAACGCCTATGTGACGCTGAAGACGCCCGCTGGGGCCACCAATCCGCAGTTCAACACCGATCTCTTCCAGTACGTGCCCGTGCTCTCCGCGCTCGGCGTGCCGTCCGGTCCCGCCGCGGGCGGCACCGCCGTCACGCTCAGCGGCCAGGGGCTCGCCGTCGCCGGCGGCACCACGCACGTCTACTTCGGCGCGAATCCGGCGCTGGATGTGAGCTGCACCGCCGCGCAGTGCCTCGCCACCAGCCCGCCCGGCTCGGGCACGGCCGCGGTGACGGTCACCATCGCCAATCAGTTGCCGGGCGGCACCTTCACCACCCCGGCGAGCGCCGCGCTCTCCTACACCTACATTCCGCCGCCGGCGGTCACCGGCGTCAGCCCGAACTCCGGCCCTGTTGCGGGCGGCACGGCCGTCACGATCGCGGGCACCGGCTTCAGCACGGCGACCGGCGCCACGACGATCGGCTTCGGCGGCGTAGCGGCCACGGGCGTTAGAGCGTGTCTGAAAAATGTTCGAACCATCGTTCCGTGGCTGGTCGTGAGGCCTCTTCTCACCCTCGCCACGCGTGGGAGGGGCCGCCGAAACCGGCAATCCAATGCGGGCTACGGCCGCCCGTCGATTATTCAGACACGCCCTAGCTGCGCCAGCGCGACGAGTTGCGCCGCGACCAGCCCGGCGGGTTGCAGCACGGTCGACGTCACCGTCACGGTGGGTGGCGGCACCAGCGCGACCGGCAGCACCGACCAGTTCAGCTACACGCCGGCCGGCGCCCCCTGCCCGCCGATCCTGCAATCCCCGGCCGAAGGCACGCAGAACATCAGCACCACGCCGGCCTTCACCTGGCAGGCGCCGCAGGGCGCCGTCGCCGGCTCGACGGTGTATACCCTGTACATCTCGCAGGGCGGGCAGACATTCGCGACGACTGCCACGTCCTACGCCGTGCCCGCCTCCGCGGCGATCGCGCCGGGAACGGAGATCTTTTGGACGGTGAGCGCCTGCAACGGCGCGGCCTGCAGCCCCTACGCCCGTGCCTGGGGCGAGTTCACCGCGCCGCAGCCCGGCGCGCCCGGCCTGACCAGCCCGATCGAGGGCAGCACCGGCGACAGCTTCGTGCCCACCGTGCAATGGACCGCGGCCAGCGGCGCCGTGAGCGGCGTCACCCAGTACACCGCCGCCATCTGGGACCCCGGTGCCAACGTCTACGCCTACGTCTGGACACCCACGACCGGCTTCAGCGGCACGGTGCCGGCCGGCTCCCAGCTGCAGCTCAATCACTTCTACTACTACGCGGTCCAGGCCTGCAACGAGAGCGCCTGCGGGCCGCTCGCCCGCTGGGAAGGCTTTACGACGACCTCACCGTAGCGCGTGGCGTCCTGTTCACCATAAGCAGATCGGAGCGAGCGGGCGGCCCGATCCTGCGCCCGCCGAAGCGAGAGAAACGATGCCATCGATGCGAATGCGTACCCTTGCCGGCCTCCTGCTGGCACTCGGCGGCGTCGCGCTGGGTCTGGCCCGGCTGGCGTCGGCGCAGTCGGGCCACGCCGTCGCCACGGCCACCGCCACCGTCGCGCCGGCCCTGCCGACGAGCAACGCGCCCACGCCCGCGATCCCGCTTAACCCCAGTGCCGTGCCCGCGACGCCGCTGCCGGTGTATACGCCGGTGTTTCCCGCCAGCCTGCCGCGGCCGTTCGCCACGCCCGCGGCGCCGCCGGCAGACATTCCGGTCAATCCCGACCCGGTTGCGGCAACGCCGGTCCCGGTCTACACCCCGGACCCGCCGCGCGGCACGCCATCCTCGGCCACCCCCTTCCCGGTCTATACGCCCGATCCACCGCGCGGAACCCCGACCGCGACCGCCCCGCCGGCCACGCCGAGTCCCGACGCTACGCAGTAGGCGCCGCGCAGCAGCCGTCGCACAGCGGCGCGCCCCGTCTGCGGACCAGCCGCACTTTGCCATTTGCGCCGCGGCACGCCATGATTGGGCGGGGCACTTGTAGGTGTCCCGCCCTACCGCTGCGACGGAGTGATCGCCATGCCATTCGGCTACTGGAACAAGGTCCTGCACGTCAACCTGAGCGAGCGCACGAGCTGGGTCGAGCAGCCGGGCGACGCCTTCTACCGCGACCTGCAGGGCGGTCGCGGCTTCATCGCCCGCTATCTGCTGGAAAACGTGCCGCCGGGCGCCGACCCGCTCGGGCCGGAGAACGTGCTGGTCTTCGCCATGGGCGTGATGACCGGCGTGGCGCTGCCCGGCGCCGGCCGGCACTCGGTCGGCGCCCGCTCGCCGCTCACCGGCGGCTTCGGCGAAAGCGAGTCGGGCGGCTTCTGGGGCGCCGAGGTGAAGCGGGCCGGCTGGGACGCGATCGTCGTGCACGGCGCCTCCGAAACGCCGGTCTACCTCTGGATCAAGGAAGACCAGCCCGTCGAGTTCCGCGACGCGAGCGGCCTCTGGGGCATGACCACGGGCGAGTGCGAAGAGGCGATCGTGGCCGAACTGGGCGACCAGTGGGTGCGCACCTGCCAGATCGGCCCCGCCGGCGAGCATTTGGTGCGCTTCGCCAACATCAACAACGACCTGAACGAGGTCGCCGGCCGTACGGGCCTCGGCGCGGTGATGGGCAGCAAGAAGCTGAAGGCGATCGCCGTGCGCGGAACGAAGAAGGTGCCGGTCTTCGACCCGAAGCCGGTGCAGGCGCTGGCGAAGTGGGTCGCCACCACGCTCGAAGAGAACCACCGCGCCTTCCACGAGTTCGGCACCGGCGCGGCGATGGTCGGCAAGCACCTGCAGGGTGGTTTGCCTACGCTCAACTACCAGTACGGCGAGTGGGAGCCGGTGGGCGAGATCGACGCCGTGGCCGTGCGCGACAAAGTGCGCACCGGCATGAAGGCCTGCTACGCCTGCTCCGTGCGCTGCAAGAAGGTCGTGCGCGTGGAAGAGCGCGAGGGCGTGAGCGATGAGAAGGGCCGGCCCGTCGCCTTCGACCCGCAGGGGCGCTGGAGCATCGACCCCAGGTACGGCGGGCCGGAGTACGAGACGCTCGCCTCGCTCGGCAACTCGCTGGGCGTGGACGACCTGATCGCGATCTGCAAGGGCAACGAACTGGCGAACGCGCTGGGCATGGACACGATCTCGCTCGGCACCACAATCGCCTGGGCGATGGAGTGCTACGAGAAAGGCATTCTCACCGACGAAGACACGGGCGGCATCCCGTTCAAGTTCGGCAGCGCCGAGATGGTGATCGCAACAATCCGCAAGGTCGCCTACCGCGAGGGTTTCGGCGATCTGCTGGCGGAAGGTTCGCAGCGGGCGGCGGCGCGCATCGGCCGCGGCAGCGAGGAGTTTTTGACCACGGTGAAGGGCATGGAGATGGCGATGCACGACCCGCGCCACATGCCCGAGATGCGCCCCTCGTATCTGCTGGCGCCCACCGGCGGCGACCACATGCGCCAGACGAGCGACAAGAACGCCTTCCGCAACCAGGCCGGCATCTGCTTCTTCCTCAACTACAAGGATGAGCAGGTGCTGGACGTGCTCAACGCCGTCACCGGCTGGGGCGTTTCGCAGGAAGAGGTGGTGCAGGCGGCGCACCGCGGCCTGGCGATGGCGCGGCTGTTCAACATGCGTGAGGGCTTCGGCCGCGAGCACGACGCGCTGCCCAAAAAGTTCCAGAACGCGTTGGCGAAGCACCCTGGCCTCAGCCCGGAGCTGCAGGACGAGATCGTGACCGACTACTACCGCGAGCACGGCTGGAACGAAGAGACTGGCCGCCCCACGACGGAGACGATCGAGCGCCTCGGCCTGCGGCAGTACATCGGCGCCGCGGGCTGAGCCAGGCCCGCATCGAGCGTCTCGATACGGCCTGCAATCGCGGCCGATCTGGCTGATTTGGCGCACACGTCGAGGTCATCTCAGCCGCTGGCACGGCGTCGGTTGCGATCGGGCGTCGGACGTGTATGCTATAACCAATCGGGTATAAGACGGACGCATCAGCAGCGATGGATGTCAAATACTTCCGCGATGCTGCCGGCCGCGAACCCGTGCGGGAGTTCATCGATGACCTGTATCACCATCGGAAAGGCGCCGCGGCCAAAGCCGTGGCATACATCGATCGTGTGCTTGGGCGCCATCAGCCGGGCGGCCCACCACTGCCTGCAAACTATGTGAAGGCTCTTGGCGATGGATTGTTCGAACTGCGACCCGAGCACGGCAACGTTGAGTATCGAATCTACTTCACCATCGACAACCGGGGGACGGCCTGGCTGCTTCACGCCACACAGAAAAGACCAAACCGCAGAACTGAGCAGGCGGAGATCGACCGCGCGTACCGGTATCTCCAACAGCAGCGCGAGGGCAGGCAGCAATGACAACCTTTGACCGCCACCGCGACCAGATGATGCAGAACCCGGAGTTCGCCCGCTCTGTGCGCGAAGCTGGGGCGGAATTGGAATTGGCCATCCAGACGGCCGCCATCCGCGAGGCCCGCGGCATGACGCAGTCACAGCTTGCCGAGGCCGCGGGCATGCAGCAATCCGCGATCGCTCGCTACGAAAAAGCAGGCCGTACGCCAAGCGTGACCACACTCTGGCGGCTTGCAACCGCGCTGGATGCCCGTATCATCATCGGACCCGAGTATCAAGTCCACGTCGAACCGTGCGGAAAACGGCGGCAGAAGGCTGAGCGGCGCATCGAGAGTTCGACCTGATGGGCGATGGGGCCGACCGCCCAGCGCAGGCGCAACGGCCGCCCCACGACGGAGACGATCGAGCGCCTCGGCCTGCGGCAGTACATCGGCGCCGCCGGCTGAGCCAGGTCCGCTCCCCGCGCTTTGACGTCGCCCGCCGCGGCCGGCCAGGGCTGGCGCGCGCCGCGAAGAACCGCCGCGCCCATGACCGTGAAGGGCTTGGCCGCGCTGTTGCTGGACGCTGCAGATTCCGCTGTAAAATATTGACCCGTTTCACCGCGATAAGACTGGCGGAGGCTCAAGAGCCCCACGCCAGGCCCGCTACCGACGACCAGAACCACTGCCAGAGGACGATCTACGCTCCGGTGAGCGTGAGGCGCCAGCGCAATGTCTCCGCTGGCCTCCTCAGGCCGACGGCAGTGAGACGGCGCAGACGTGCACCACGGTTCATAGTGCGCCAGCTTTGTCAGGACGTAGTTAGCCGCAGAGCGAATCCGGCGTCGGAATCGGCGTGCCTGGCTGCGCCGTCCCGGCCGCAATTGCGATGCTCAATGCCGTCTCCGGGTCTGCTGTGTCATAGTGGTGGACGAAAAAGATAATCTGGCCGTCCTGCACCTCGGCCATAAACGCCGCCATGGTCCGCTCGATGCCTTCAGCGCGTAGGCCGTCGTTCCGTCCTTCAAACGTGCCCGTGACGATGCTACCACGCACTTGAATGGTGGTGACTTTGAGGCATGCATGCCCCTTGAGTGCCACTTCCAAACTTGGCAAGCTTTGCAACACCGAAGCCCGGTCATAACAGGGCGTTTGCGTCGTGCACCCCACAGCAGCGGCCGTGATGTAAAACGTGTTCTCCGCAAATAGGGCTGCTGTGGCGGCGTTGTCGGCGCGGTAGCGCGCTGCGGCCCAGTCAAGGATGACCTGCGCACGGCTCAGATCGCCGGTTTGTGCCTGCGCCGCGCTGGCGTGCTGGCGGAGCTGGACCACGAGTCCGCTCCCGAACACGATGGCGAGGACCAGGGAGACGGCCGCAAGACGAACCAAGCGACGAGTGGTTGGGGGACCCATGTTCATACCTCCGTGCTGATGCTGCCGTTCGACACGGCCTGCAAAGCGAACCTGCCGGCGCCCGTATCTTGGGCACTGGCCTCGCTGTGGCATGGCGCTGGCGCGCCGTGTGCTGGGAGAAGGAGAGCCAACAGGCATAACAGATGGTTGCAAAACCGGCGAAGCCGCCTGGCTGCGAGCATGACGACGGGCTGCCGCGCCGGTTTTGAAATCATGTCTTAGCACGAGGGCCGGCCTATCGCAGATCGACCAGCTCGATCTCTGCCAGTCCGAGCGTGGCGCGCAGCGCATTCTCATCGGCAACCATGCTGCGCCACGCCGCGTCGCCGTCCGAGCTGGTGACCAGGATGCGCGCCGCGGGCATCGTAACGCCGAGCTTGCCCGCCTCCATGTCGGCGGCGTCAAGTGCCGCCTGTGCCGCGTCCGCCTGCTGCTGCGAGCCGGCGAGGTAGACGGTCGCTGCCGGTGCGGTGTGCGTCTGGCGCTCGATGACGGGGTGGTCCAGCACTCCCCGCTCCGACTGCGCCAGATCGGTCACGACGATCTCCGGCAGACCCAGAGAGGCGCGGAGTTGGTTCTCCTCCGCGACCGCCCACAGCGTCTGGGTGGCCTGGCTCGGGTCAACGACCCAGATTTGCGGCGTGATGAGTTGTGCGCCGCTCGCCGCACCCAGCGCATCGGCATCATTGAAGGAGGCCTGCACGCGTGCTGCCTGCTCCGCCGAGCCTACCAGGATGAGCTGCGGGGCCGGGCTGGTGCGGGCAGAGGCTGAGACGCCCGCAGCGGCGGGCAGCACGGCAGCCGGGCGTGCCGCGGGGTGTCCCGTTGACCGGCTGCCGACCTGCCAGGCAGCGACGCCGCCCACGGCGCAGACGGCGAGCAAGACGCCGCCTGCCGCCAGCCCCAGTTTCACCCTTCTGAACCTGGGCGTGCGCCCTGGCAGGGTCGCGGTTCCGTTGGAAAGCATGATGGGCTCCTTTCGCCGATAGCGTGCGCACGTTCGTGCCGTCGCTGAACGCAGCGTCGCAGGCGGCGAGGGCAGCGCCATCGCGGGAAGACTACATTTGTCCTCGTGGTGGGCATGTAGGAAAGGGCATAGAGCCGTTACCCGTCAGCCGAGGAGACGAGGCCGTGACGGAAGGCATAGGCGGCGGCTTCCGCCCGGCTATGCGCCCCGATCTTGGTGTAGAGGTTCGTGACGTGCCGCTCGACGGTGCCGTCACTGATGACCAGTGCTGCGGCGATCTCACGCGTGCTCTTGCCCGCGGCGATGAGCCGCAGCACCTCGACCTCCCGGGCGGTCAGGTGCTGCTGGAAAGCCGCCTGGTGCGGCTCGGCCGCGACCGTGTCCGTTGCGAGTAGCTGCTGCAACTGCGCCACGACCGCGAGCCCGAACTCGATGGTGGCATCGGCCGAAAGCGCCGCACCTGCCGCCCACGCCTCGGCGAACGTCGCTTCATCCAGCGCAGCCCGCACCCGCCCCGCCGCTGCCTGCTGGTCAACCTGCAAGGTGGCACCCTCCGCGGCGAACGTGCGCCGCTGTACGTCGATGGCGGCCAGCAGGCGCGCACTCGCCGCGAACAGGCCGCAGCGCTCCGCTGCCTCGGCCAGCACCTGCAATTGAAATGGGAGAAAGCGCGACGGACCCATCCCGCGATGGACAGCGAGACTTTCGGCGCAGGTGGCCACCGCCGCCCCGGTGTCCCCCTGTCGCAGCAGCACCCGTGCGATCAGCGCGAGGCCTGCGCATCGGTTGGGGCTGTGCTCACCTTCTTCAGCCCCGGCTCTGCGAATGACCTCCTCCAGGAGCAGGCGTGCCTGCGCGTCATCACCGCGGGCTTCGGCCAGCTCTGCCTCGCTCAGGAGCGATAGCGGCGTGCCGGTCGCGCCCAAAAGTGCTTGATTTGCCGCGACGAGCTGTTCGGCGGTGGCGACATCCCCACGGGCGACCGCCACGCGGATGAGGTGGCTGCGCGCGAGGAGGGCCAGCGGGATAGCGCCGGCGGCGAGATGGAGCCTGAGCGCTTCTTCTGCCAGCGGCACCACGGCGCCATAGTTGCCCTGGGTTGCGCGGAGATAGGCTAGCTGATTCAGAGCCTCGGCCACGCAATGGCTGTCGCCGAACGCGCGGCTGAGGCCAATGGCTTCCACGAGCTCGGTCGCCGTCCGATCCTGGTCCGCAGAGGGGAGGAGTGCTCTGGGCGGCGGCGTCAGGAGCCGTGCCCGCGAGATGCTCGGCTGCGCTGCCTCCGGTAGGGCGAGCAGGCGCTGGCGCCATACCTCCTGTTCGTTCGCGCCTGCACGATTGACCAGGTACCAGCGCAGGGCCCAAAACAGGCGTACGCCAACTGCCAACTCTGCGCGCTCGACGCACCAGCCCAGCACGGCGCGCGCGTTGTCCAGTTCGGCATCAAGCCGCAGCCAGGTGTTCGCCGCTGCACACTGCCGGGCGAGTTGCAGCATCTGCATCGCCAGCTGACGGCGCAGGATCTCGGCTTCGCCGCTCGCCTCCAGCTCATCCAGGGCGAACTCGCGAATCGTCTCCAGCATCCGATAGCGCGGCTCGCCCGCCTGGCCATTGCCTTCCCGCAGGAGGCTCTTCTCGATCAGCGAGCTTACCCCGTCCAGCACGTCGATACCGAGGTCGCCGGCGGCGTTACAGACCGCTTCGGCCAGCTCCAGCGGGCAGCCGCCCGCAAACACGCCGAGCCGGCGGAACAGCCGCTGCTCCGCGGGCTCCAAAGAGTCGTAGCTCCAGGCGATGGCGCCGCGCAGTGTCTGTTGGCGGGCCGGCAGATCGCGCCGCCCGCCGGTCAGCAGAGGCAGCCGCTGCGCCAACCGTGTCAGCAGCGCGGCTGGCGGCAGCACCCGCACCCGCGCTGCCGCCAGCTCAATGGCGAGCGGTAATCCGTCCAGGCGGATGCAGATGGCCGCCACGGCCGCCGCGTTCTCCTCGCTCAGCGCAAAGTCGGGCCGTACGGCCTGCGCCCGCAGCACGAAGAGCTGCACCGCCGGATTCTGCGCCAGAACCGCTGCCGGCTGGCTCCCTGCCTCCGGCACCGGCAAGGGCGCGACCGGATACTCCCGCTCGCCGTTCACCCGCAGCGGCGCCCGGCTCGTCACGAGCAGGGTCACCGCTGGTCCAGCTTGCAGGAGTGCCCCGGCGAACTCCGCAGCGGCCAGCAGGTGCTCGTAGTTGTCGAGCAGCAGCAGCAGGCGTTTCTCCCGGAGGAAGCGTAAGACGCCGTCCCGGACCGGCAGTTCTGTGAAGCTTTGAACACCCAGGGCCTGGGCGATCGCCGCCGGGACGAGCGTGGGGTCCTGCAGCGGCGCCAGGTCCACGAAGACGACACCGTCGACGAAGGTCTCCGCCAGCTCCGCGGCCACTTCCAGCGCCAGCCGCGTCTTGCCGGCGCCGCCTGCGCCCGTCAGCGTCACCAGGCGGCCGGAGGAGAGCAGCCGGGTAATGGCCGTGCGCTCGTCCTGCCGCCCGACGAGGCCGGTCAGCGGGATAGGGAGCGTGCCGCGGGCTGCCGCCGGACGCGCCGGCAAGAGCACGACCGACGCTGGCATGGAGCGGGCTGCCGCGCCGCGTCGGGCCTCCGCCAGCAGCTCGCGCAGCAGCTCGGCGGTGACCGCCAGCCCGCGCAGGGGGCCGCGCTCGAAGCTGCGGAGCAGCCCCTGCGCACGGCAGACCGTGAGCAGCGCCTCGGCAGCGCCGGCGCTGGGCGTGGCCTCCCCCCGCTCCCAGCGCTGCACCGTCGCCCGGCCGACGCCGATGTGCGCGGCCCACCCCGCCTGCGTGACCCCGCCGGCTTCCCGCAGCGCGCGCAGCACGACGCTCCAGTGCGGCGGGACCGGCGTGGGCTGCGCTGGATCATTCATCGATGATGCGCCACTGATGCCTCGGCGGTGCGTCGCCGCCGCGCCCTGATTCTACCGTATTGGCAGACGGCGCCTTCGCCGAGGCGGTCCAGTTACCTCGAGTCATAGCGCTGTCGGCCGCGGGCAGTCAGAGGAGGAAGACAATGGCGACGTCCCCACACATCGGGCTCCTGGATCGCCGCTGGCTGAGGGCTGTATGGGAGAGCGGGACGATCCATTCTGGTGCGCTCCGTGGCGGCGCCGCGTTGACCAACGGTCGATCGGAACGGCCGCCCAGGGATCGCTCCTCCCTTGCTGCATTCCCGATCACGCTTCGCGCGCAGTGAATTCGTCTGCCAGCACCGGCGCCGGCGCCAGTGCCGTGCGGCCGCCAATGCGCCGCGGGAGAGGCAGCCGCTGCCATAGCCCGTGGCCCAGCCCGCCCCAGACCAGCGCGAACGCCACGAAGGCATAAAGCCAGCCGGCGATGATGTCGATCGCGTAGTGCTCGCCGGGATAGACCACGGCGAACGCCATGCCGATCGGGTAGAGAACCGTCGCCCAGCCCCAGCGCGGGTACAGCCGCCAGAGCACCAGCCAGACCAGCACTGGGAAGGCGCCGTGCATGCTCGGCATCGCCGCGACCGGGTCCACGTGGAAGTACTTGGACAGAAAGATGATCGGGTCGGAGACACCCGCCCACTGCACGTTGCCCAGTACCCGCACAACAAACGGGATGCGGTGCAGATCGCTGGCCCACCAGGGCGGCGCCATCGGATAGAGCAGATAGGTGGCAAAGCCGGCGTACATCAGCAGCAGATACGAGCGCACGAAGCGCCAGTAAAGCGCCCGATCGCGCATCCAGAAGACGAAAGCGACGACCAGCGGCGTGACGAAGTGCATGAGATAGAGGAACGCCGCCAGGTAGTCGTACCAGCGCAGCGTGTGCGAATCCCAGAGCTGCTGCTGCAGCCACGTCGTGGGCAGAGCGCCGTGTGTGAGCCAGCCGAACAGCCAGCGATCGGCATCAATCGGGAACTGGATATGTGCACGGCCGATCAGCCCCGGCGCCACGCCCGGCAATGCCACATAGGCTAAAAGCAGCACCATGAACGGCGTCCAGTCGCGCAGGAAGGTGACGCCGCGCATGGTGAAGATGGCGAAGATCAGCAGGAAACAGGCGACGACATCGGCCGCCGGCCAGGTGTGCGAGTCGAGCAGCCAGGCGGTGAAGAGCACGATGTAGGCGCCCTGCACCAGCCACAGCAGGCGCCGGTGCCGCTCCTGAGCGCCGAGATACCGCCGCCGCAACCGCCTGAACGCAGCGAACGCGCGGCCGCTGCCGCGTGCCGTCACGGCCCGGCGTGCGGCGCGTTGCACCGTCGGCGGAACGAGGGTCACGCCATAGTCCTCCGCCGTGCGTCTGAGGGTGTACGGGCGGGCACGCGCCGATGGAACCGGCCCCGCCACCCGCCGCTCGGCCCTTAGCGCCAGGCTAACCGTAGCTTACCCGCTCACAACCTGTTCGCGCCCGCCCTCGCATCGCGGTGATCGGACCGTCCGCGGCGCGGCGGGCTGAGCGAGGCGCCGGCGCTTCTTACCGCCCGATCATCGCGTTGAGGATGTTGGCGGTCATGATCTGCACGCGCGGATCGGCGCCGTAGCTGCGGTAGTCGTTGTCGTCCAACTCGAACGGCCAGTAGCTCGTGCCGGCGGAGAAGACGATGGCGCCGCTTGCGGCCACATAGATCGTGCCGTTGGCGTGGTTGTCGCCGATCGCGGAGTCGGAGAGCAAGAGCAGCCCCGGCGGGCCGGCGCCGTTGTCGAAGGCGCGGTCGTACTCGTAGCCGACGAGGCGGGGAATGCGGTCGCCGTCCTGCAGCCCCGTGCCGGCGTAGACCCATGAATCGGCGTTCGCCACGACCCAATCGCCGCCCTCCGGCCAGGTGCCCGTGGCTGCGCCGATCTCGCCGGCGTACATATTGCCGAGCAGCGCGTTTGTCGGCTCATTCAGCGGCCGCTCATACCAGTGCACCGTGGTCAGCGCAGGATTGGTGGGGTAGAGCGGGTCGAGCCTGGCCTTGCGGTAGCAGACGACGATGTGGCGCGGCGCACCGGCAGAGGACGGCTCGAAGCGGACCTGCCAGTCGATGTCGTCCGAGGCGAAGAAGGCGATACTCAGGCCGGCATCGCGCGCCGCGGTGAGGTTCTCGCGCATCGCGCGTGTCCAATACTCGTCGTGGAAGGCGGAGAGGAAGAGCTTGCCGCGGGCCAGCGTCTGGGTGCCGGCATCCAGATCCTGGCTGGCGATGTACGTCACGTCGTAGCCCTGCTTCTCCAGCCAGCGGATCATGTTGTAGTCGCCGTCGAAGAAGCCGCCGGAGCCATCCCAGTCGGCGTAGGGCCGGTCGAACGAGACTTTGACCGCCGCAACGCCGTCGCTCGATGCCCAGTCGTAGAGGCTCTTGCCGCCCCAGTTGTTGTAGGCCTGATACGTTGCGAACGGCACCTGGTAGACGATCTGCGCCGTCTGCCCGTCGGCGCGCACGACGAAGGGGATGTAGTTCGTCACGTCCTTCGTGGCGAGCAGCTTGATCAGATAGACACCGGAGGGCCAGTCGGCGCCGGTTTGCAGCATGTACGAGGCCTGCCAGTGCAGCTCAAGCAGGCCTGTGTCCGGGTCCGGCGCGGGCACGGGCTGATTCTGGCCGGGCAGGCTCTCGACGCGCGCTATCAGGCGGGCGCCGTCGCCGCCGTACCAGCCCATGCGGTAGACGTCGAGCGCATACGACGGATACGTCGTGCCGACGAAGAACGTGATCGTCTCGCCGTGGTTGATGCTGCTGGCGGAGGCGTAGCCGCGAATCGGCGTGTCGGTCCAGACATCCTGCTGCGCGGCATGGTCAACCGACGCCGCGGTCTGCCGCGCGAGCGCGTTGCTCCGCCAGGCGCTGCTGCCGGGGCGCTGGTTCTCGCGATACATAGCGCCGCGCACCGGTACGGCCGGGCGTGCCGGCACAGCCCGGGCGCGCGGCGGCGCGGCAGACCAGGTGAGCGCGAGGGCTGCGACTGCGAGGGCCAGCGCGGCAACGCGCAGGCGCGCGGACGCGCGGCACGGGTGCGGCATCTTCATCCGTCAATGGCTACCGGGGCGGCGAACGCAACCGCGCTGGTTCGGACGCGAATAGGACATGTGTAACCGAATTGCGACGTTCCCCCGGTTCATAGTCGCAACTGTGTTACACGTCTGTCAAGCCGGCCCGCGGCTTGCGGCCGCGCGGGGCACCTAACCCCGTCGCGGCTGAAGCCGCGTCTCCCTTCCCGACACGGGAAGGTTGGTTTGAGGACACACATCGTGCCGAGAGACAATCCCCGCGTGTCCCACATGGACGCCCCAGCCCCGCCGCCGTCGCACGACGGTGGGAGCGCTCCAGAAGTCCCTTCCCGGCTCGGGAAGGGACAGCTTTCGCTTGCGAAAGCGGGGTTAGGCGCCCCGCAACGCCACCGCGAGCGGCGCTTGAACAGAGCTGACCATGCCGCGTGGGCGGCCGTCAGCTCCCCTGGATGTAGCTGTCCAGCAGGTACTCGCTGCCCTCCGAGTAGGTAAAGATCCAGTTCATGTTCTTCACGTCCGCCCGGTGGACGTGATAGAACGCGCCGACCGTGGTCGGGATGTTGTACATACGGTCGGCCATGACGTTGGCCGTGTCTTTCAGGATCGCCTTGCGCTTGTCCACGTCCAGCTCGCGCTTCTGCCCCTCGATCAGGTTCAGCAGCTCCGTATCGGCCTTGAGCAGCGGATTCAGGCCGGGCGCGATCAGGCGCGGGCTGTCCGGCGTCCAGAAGATCGAGAGGTACTCGTTCGGATCGGCGCCGACGAGGTTGGCCGAGGTGGCAAAGCCGCCCTGCCAGGTGCCCGCCACCGTGGTCTTGGCATAGAACTGCGCGAAGTCGAGTTGCTTGATCGTGGTGTTGAAGCCGAGCGCCTTGATCTGCTCCTGCTGCAGCTGCGCCTGCTGCAACTGCACCGGCGTCCAGACGGCGGAGGCGATCATGTCGTAATTGTCCGTCGGTTTGAAGCCGGAGGCGTCGAGCAGCGCTTTCGCGTCCTTCAGGTTGAACTGGTAGTATTTCGCGTTGGGGAAGGCGTTCTGCTTCGGGTCGAAGTACCACTGCGAGAGCACGCCCCACGGCAGCGCCCATTGGCCCTCCTGCCCGACTTTCACCTGGTCGTCGCGGTTCATCGCCATCGAGATCGCCTGGCGCACGCGCTTGTCCTGGAAGTTCTTGTCGTTCAGGTCCGCGCCGAACCAGCCGTTGCCCTGGCTGAAATACTTGAGGAAGGTCGCGTCCGGCAGATCCTTCTTCAGCGAGGCGACGTCGTTCGGCCCGACGATCGCCGTCCAGGTGAGCGTGTCGAGCTGCTTCGAACGCAGCGCCGAGATCGTCGTCGAGGTGTCGGGGATGAGGTTGAAGATGTATTCCTTGAGGACCGGCCGGTCCTGAACGAAGTAATCCGGGTTGCGCTGGAATGTGAGCTTGCTGCCGATCTCGTAGCCCTTGAACAGCCAGGGCCCGGCGCTCCACATGTCCTTTTCCAGCTTGCCCGTGCCGAACAGCTCGTACGGCTGGATATAGAACACGCCCTGGTGGCCCATATGATTGACGAACGGTCCCAGTGGCTTGGAGAGCGTGAACTTCACGGTCTGCGGGTCCACGGCCTCGACTTTGGTCACGTCGGAGAGCAGCGAGCGGCTGGGGTGCTCGGTCTGGAAGCGATCCCAGTTCTTGGCCACGTCGGTAGCGGTCAGGGCGCGGCCGTTGAGCGGGTCCTTCTGCTCCCACTTCATCGGGTGCAGCTTGAAGATGTAGGTCGTCGGATCGGGCTGCTCCGGCATTGCCGTGGCGAGGTCGGGCGCGATCAAAAAGTCGATCGGGCCGACACCGGGCTTCGTGTCGAATTTGAGCAGCCGCGGATAGACCATCGACGTATACATCAGGGAGCGGTAGCTCCAGGTCTTGATGTAGTCGAGGCTGGCCGGGTCGCCGTTGTCGTGGCCGCGCATCGAGCCGCCGGCGCCGGCCGCCGGCAGGTTGGCGGCTGCCGAGGGCTGCGCCGCGGCGGTGCCGCTGCCCGCCGCGCCGGCCGCGGTGGCCGACGCCGACGCGGCGCCCGAGGAGGCGCTGGGCGCCTTCGCGGCGTTGTTCTTGTTGTTGTTCGAGCTGCCGCAGCCCGCGGTCAGGGCGGCCAGCCCGGCGCCGCCCGCGCCGAGCACGCCGAGAAAGCCCCGCCGCCCCAGCCGCCGCGCCGCTGTGCTGTCCCAATAGTTGCCGGCCATCGCGCGCTCCTTTGACTTGTGACTCCCCGAAACGTATTCAGATTGCGCAGATTGCGGTGTGCCACCTCCTCGGGTCTTCGCGGCTCCGGCGCCCGTGCGGGGCACCTAACCCTGACTTCGCAAGCGAAGTCTGTCATGGAAAGTCTCCGACGGTTGCGCTGCGGTTATCTGAAGTCTCCGACGGTTGCGCTGCGCTCTGGCCCGACACAGGAAGGGTGGGGTGCTCGGACGAACGGGCGGATGATAGAACGTCCCTTCGCCGATCCCACAAGCGCACCACAGCCCCGCCGCCGGCGCATGGTGTCTGGAGCGCTCCAGAAGTCCCTTCCCGGCTCGGGAAGGGACAGATATCGCTTCAGCGATATCAGGGTTAGGTGCCCCGCGTGGCCACGAATGGCCGCTCTGACAAAGTCTCGCAAGGAGACACTTCTCTGACTCCTCGCTTCGCATATGCCGTTCATGCAACGCGAACACCCTGAAGGCTGGCCGGCAAACTGGTCATACCCGCCCCCCGCGCAGGCGTGGGTCCAGCACGTCGCGCAGCGCATCGCCCAGCACGTTGAAGCTGTAGACCGCCAGAAAGATGGCGACGCCGGGCCAGATCGAAAGATACGGCGCCTTCAGCATGTCTTTGCGCGCCTCCGGGCCGAGCAGCGCCCCCCAGCTCGGCTCGGGCGGCGGTACACCGTAGCCCAGGAAGCTGAGCGTGGCTTCGAGCAGGATCGCCAGGCCGAGCTGTGTCGTCGCGATCACCATCACCGGCGCGAAGATATTGGGCAGTACGTGGCGCCACAGCACGCGGCCGTCGCCAGCGCCCAGCGCCCGCGCCGCCTCGACGTACGTGCGCCCGCGCACCTCCAGCGCCGCGCCGCGCACCACGCGCGAGGAGCCCGCCGCCAGCAAGACGCCGATCGCGATCGTCACCTGCCACTGCCCCGGCTGGAACATCGCGATCAGCGTGATCAGCAGGATCAGGCCGGGAAACGCCATCCAGACGTCGATCAGGCGCTGCAAGACGAGGTCCACGCCGCCGCCGAAGTAGCCGCTGACGACGCCGATCACGGTGGCGGCGCCGGTGGCGATCACGACCGAGCCGAAGCCCACCAGCAACTCGACCCGCGCCCCCTGGATGATGCGGCTGAGCAGATCGCGGCCCAGGTTGTCGGTGCCGAGCCAGTGTGCGGCGCTGCTGCCCTGAAGCTGAAGCAGCACGTGCGTCTGCGTGTAGGAGTACGGCTCAAGCAGCGGCGCAAACAGCGCCATGAACAGCATCAGCGCGAGGATGATCAGTCCGACGGCGCCCAGCGGCTTACTGCGGCAGAAGCGCCAGAGCCCGCCCAGCACGGGCACACGCAACGGCGGCCTGCCCAGATCCTCCAGCCGCGCCTCGGCAAGGGCCATCACTGCCCTCCCGAGAGGCGGATGCGCGGGTCGATCAGCCCGTAGCTCAGATCGACCACGAGGTTGATCACGAGCACGAGCGAGGCGAGCAACAGGTTAATCGCCTGGATCACCGGATAGTCGCGATTCTGCGTCGCGTCGAGCAGATAGCTGCCGACGCCGGGAATCGAGAAGATCTGTTCGTAGACGGTCGCGCCGCCGATCAACACCGGGATCTGCAGGCCGATGATCGTGATGATCGGAATCAGGGCGTTGCGCAGCGTGTGGCGCTGAATCACGCGCAGGCTGCCGAGCCCTTTGGCCCGCGCCGTGCGCACGTAATCGGCGCGCAGCACTTCGAGCGTCATCGCCCGCGTCATGCGCATCAGAAAGCCGACGAGATACAACGCCAACAGCAGCGCCGGAATCCAGATCTGCGAAAGGTTCTTGAGCGGATCGTGCTCGAAACGGGTGTAGATCACCGGCGGGCTCCAGCGCCACCAGACGGCCGGCCAGACGATCACCAGCGTCGCCAACCAGAAGCCGGGCAAGGCGACGCCGGCGATGGCGAGGCTGCGCGTGGCATAGTCCAGCAGTGTGTCCTGTTTCACGGCCGAAAGCACGCCGATCGGAATAGCGATCGCGATCGAGAACAAAAAGGCGATGAAGGCCAGCTCCAGCGTGATCGGCAGGCGGGCTTTCAGCTCGGTCGTCACGGCGCGCCGCGTGCGCAGCGAGGTGCCGAGGTCGCCGTGCGCCATGCCGCTCACCCAGTCCCAGTACTGCTGGATCCAGGGCTCGTCCAGGCGTAGCTGGTGCTCGAGCTTCGCCCGGTCTTCCTTGACCGTGAAGCCCTGCTGCGCCGCCAGTACGTCGATCGCCTTGCCCGGCAGCAGCCGCACGACGAGCGAAACCAGCAGCGTGACGATGATCAGGCTGGGCAGCAGCAGCGCCAGCCGGCGGACGACGTAGCCGGTCACCGCGCGCCTCCGCCGGGGGGAAATGGTGAATGCTGAGTGGTGAGTGGCGGACGGGGAAGGCACGGAGGGCGCCTGCGCAGGCCAATTGAGCTGGGCGCGCGGAAAGGTGGATGAGAACCGTTCGGCTGACCCGATGGAGCCATCAGCGAACCCCACCATTCACCACTCACCCGCTCAGGCCGTGGCCCGCACCACCTCGTCGCGAAAGTGCGCCATGCCGCCGAACGTGGTGTCCAGGCCCAGCGGCTGGTCGGCCGTGCCGTCCAGCTCCTGGTAGACGCGCAGCACGTTCGGATACAGCCGTTCCGCCTCGCCCCAGTGGCCGAAGCGGCCCAGCCGCGCGAAGATCTGCCGCGCCGCGGCGTCGGCGCCGACGCCGGCCGCATGCGCCTGCTGCGCCTCCTGCTTGAGCAGCGCGAAGTAGTCGCGCAGTTCGCGCAGGTCAGCCTTGGTGCCCACGGGGCCGTGGCCGGGCACGATCCGATCCACGTCCATGCCCTCGATCTCGTCCAGCACCGCGATCCAGTTGCCGACGTGCCCCTCGAAGGCGAGCGGCGTGACGTAGTGAAAAGCGACGTCGCCGGCGTAGAGCAGCCTGTCCTGCGGCAGATAGACGAGCGTGTCGCCGGCGGTATGCGCGGTGCCCACGTGTTTGAGCACGATCTCGCGGGCGCCGTCGTGGATGCTGAGGCTGCCGCGGAACGTCACCGTCGGCGGGCGGATCGCCTTGACCTTTTGCAGCTCGTCGGCGAAATGCGGCGCCAGCGCGCACAGCGCCTCTCTGGGAAAGCCGACGCGCTGCATCTCCTCGCGGATCAGCTCGTGGCCGAGCACGGGCGCGGTGAACAGCGCGTTGCCGAGCGTGTGATCGACGTGGTGGTGCGTGTTGATCAGCAGCCGCACGTCGCCGTGGCCGCTGCCGCGCGCTTCGTTGAGGAAGGCGCGGGTCATCGCCGGCGTGAACAGCGCGTCGATCGCGATCGGTCCGTCTTCAGTGACGAGCAGGCCGGCGTTGGCGATGCAGAACGCGCCGGTGGCCTGCACATAGGCGTAGGCGCGGTCGCCGACCTCGACGAACTCCGTCTGCCAGTCGGGAATGGCTGTCGTCATGGCATTCGGCCCTCACTTTCGGCCCTCACCCCCGGCCCCTCTCCCAATCCTGGGAGAGGGGAGCTAGTGCGCGGAGCGCGATCTCGGATGGCGAGGGATCTTCAGTGCGCGGGGAGTGCGGTCTGCGCGAGGCGGGCTGGCTGCTCTTCCACGCCGGGCATCACCCAGGGCACGCGCGGCGCCGGGGCGATCAGCGTCGCGCCCGGTCGCAGCACTTTGCCGTCGAGCGAGACGCCGCTGACGCCGAGCGTGAAGGGATGGACGTACTCGATCGTGCCGTCGTTGAGACGGAAGGGCAGATCGTGACCGGGGTAGATCACATCGGCTATGCGCAGCAGCTTCTCCACGCTGGCGCTCGCCTGCTCGTCGTTCCAGAAGATCAGCGGATTCTTCTTCGTCAGCGCGACTTCGGCGAAGTGCAGCGCGTCGCCGGTGAGGCAGGCGAGCCCCTCGTCGGTCTGCACGGCGAGCGCGATGCTGCCGGGCGAGTGGCCGGGCACATCCACGACCTTCACGCCGGGCGCCAGCTCGTCGCCCTCGCGCACCTCGGTGATGCGCACCGTCTCGATCGCGGCGCCGGTCCAGGCGGGCGTGGCCCAGTCGTTCTTGTGTGGGCGGTGGGCGTAGCGACGCTCGTCGGGATGCAGCAGCAGGTCGGCGTTCTCGAACAGGTCGATGTTCTGCACGTGGTCCCAGTGCGCGTGACTCATGACGATGTGGTCGATGTCGCTCTCACGCACGCCATGCTGGGCAAGCGCGGCCTGCAACACGAGCCGGCGGCCGACGTGGGCGGTATCGAACAGGATCGTCTTGCCGCCGGCGCGTACCAGATGCACGCTGCAAAAGCCGACGATGCCCTGATCGCTGTTGAAGCCGAACCCTTCGAGCAGCGTGATCAACTCGGCCATGCCATCCGCCTCCCTGCGAGATGGCCTCGTCATAGCCTGCATTGGGGAGGCTGTCAAGCACGAGAGGTGATAGGGAATAGGGAGCAGGGAATAGAAGGCGAGCCCTCCCGCTATTCCCTAATCCCTAACCCCTATTCCCTACCGGATTCCGCAGCACGCCGAGCCCTTCGATCGCGATCTCGACCACATCGCCGGGCTTCAAAAACTCGCGGCGCGGCAGGCCGACGCCGGCCGGCGTGCCCGTGGCGATCACATCACCCGGCACCACGCCGACCAGGCGCGAGACGTGGCTGATCAGCTGCGCCGTGCTGTAGATCATCTGCGCGGTGCTGGAGTCCTGCTTGGTCACGCCGTTGACGCGGGTGCGCAACGCCAGCTTCTGCGGATCGGGCACGAACTGCGCCGGCACGATCGCCGGCCCCATCGGCTTAAAGCCGGCGCGGCCCTTCGCGGCAAGCCAATCGGGCCGGCCGCCGTTGTCGCCGCGCCGCGCCTCGGCGCCGCGAATGCTGACGTCGTGCACGATCGTGTAGCCGGCGACGCAGCCCAGCGCCTGCTCCGGCGAAAGATCGCGGGCGGCGCGGCCGATTACCGCGGCTAGCTCGCCCTCCCAGTCGATGCGGGTGATGCCGGGCGGCGCGGGGATCGGCTCGTCGGGGCCGCTCACGGCGTTGACCGGCACCTGGAAGAGAAAGGCGTCCTCAGTTTCCGGGTCGGCGGGCGTGCCGCCCATCTCTTGCATGTGGTCGACGTAGTTGGCGAAGGCGCAGTACAGATTGGCCGGCCGCGGCAACGGCGCCAAAAGCCGCGTCTCCGCCAGCGCCCGCGTCTCGACCGCGCCCGCCTCGATCTTCCTTGCAAGCTCCGCCAGCAGCGGCAGCGCCGCGTCCCACTGCTCCAGCACCGCCAGCATCGCCTCCGCGCCGGCCACTACTGCGCCAGCGTCGGCAATCCGTTCATCGGCGAGCACGCCAACGCGCGGTCCGCTCTCAGCGGCGTAGGTGACGAGGGCGAAGGTTGTCGAATGCGGCATGGGTCGGGTCCTCCGTGCCCAGGCGTGATCGTCGTGCTCGCCGGCGAAGGCAACCAGGCGCCGCCACGCGGTCGCGCCCCGCTCGGTGTATCACATGGCGGCGGCAGCCGCACGTCCCGCAAGCCGCCTGCATGGCTCAGCGTCGTGGAGGATACTCGCCGCTGAGAGTATGCCAGAAACGCAATGCGGAGATGCGGCAGCCTTCGGCCCTCGCCCTCACCCCCGTCCCCTCTCCCAGGATTGGGAGAGGGGCGACCCGGTGGCGGGCGTTCCGGACGGTTTAGTTAGCGGCGATCCAGGCGTGAACCACAGCGCCGACCCTCGCGAACGGTGCAATGAAATGCCGCCTGCAGGCGTGTCTGCGCAGCCTCGGCGACCGTTTCCGGGCGATCATCGCGGCCAGGCGACGACCCGCCGACGCTTAACGAAACCGTATTGCGGTTAATCCGGCACCGTATCGGACCGCTCCAACCCGAGATCGCCCCTTTCCCCTATCGCGATGGGGAAAGGGGACGGGGGATAGGGGGCGCCCGCCGCGTGCCACTGCGCCAGCAGCTCGGCCTCGCGTTCGGGTTTCATGCCGGCGCGGGGGGTTTCGCGCGCCTCGGCCGGGCGAGCGGCGTCCCAGGCGAGCGTGTCGCGCACCGTCTCGGCCAGCGGGCGAAGTGTGAGGCCCGCGGCGACGGCCTTGCGGCAGTCCACCTCCATGAAGCCGGCGAACTGCTCGTTCTCCGGCACCCAGAGCGGCAGCTCCAGCCACGGCCCGGCGCCTCGCTCCAGCAGCCAGGCATCGGGAATCCAGCTGAAGCGGGCATCGCTGCCGCCGACGTCGCGGCAGGTTTCCAGCACCTCGCGCATGGTGAGCGTGCGCGCCGGCCCCGTGGCGTTGAACACGCCGCTGGCGCCGTCCGCCGTCAGCCGCAGCATCCATGCCGCCAGGTCGTGCGCATCCACGATCTGCACGGGGCGTTCCGGCCGGCCCGGCGCCAGCACTTCGCCGCCGCGCGCCAGGCGCCGCGGCCAGTAGGTGAAGCGGTCCGTTGGGTCGTCGGCGCCCACGATCAGGCCGGCGCGCACGCTGACGGCGCGGCCGGGCAGCGCCGCCTCGACCTCGCGCTCACAGAGGGCCTTCAGCGCGCCGTACGTCTCGCCGCCCACCTCTTCGATCGATTCGTCGGCGATCGTGGCGAGCTTTGCCGATTCGTCGATGCCTGGCCGGCGCGCCTCGTAGACCGAGATGCTGGAGACGAAGACGTAGCGATCGACCGCCTCCGCCAGCAGCCGCGCCGACTGCCGCACGATGCGCGGCACGTAGCCGGAGGTATCGATCACCGCGTCCCAGCGCCGGCCGGCGAGCGGCGCCAGGCCGCCGTCGCGGTCGCCGTGGATCTGCTGGACCTGATTGCTGTCCGCAAACAGGCCGGGGTTGCTCTTGCCGCGGTTGAAGAGCGTGACCTCGTGTCCACCCGCCAGCGCCGCCTCGACCACGCGCCGCCCCAAAAACACCGTACCGCCAAGCACCAGCAGCTTCACCGCGATCCACTCTCCGTATCCAGGCGATCGGGCGAATCGCCGCTCGCTTGCGCGTCGCTCGCCCCGCGGCTACAGCATAGCGAACGCGGCGCAGCACGGCCCCTCGCTTTTGCACCGAGTTGCCGACTTGGTTGCGTGGCCGTTACGGTCTGCCGCGAAAATCGGGGCTGGACCTGATGCCCAACGCGTTGCGGTGTGATACAGTTCCGACACACAAACGTAACTATCGTTCGCCGGGGAGCATGCGAGTGGGGCATCTGGCCATCTGGTCATTGCGCGGGGCGCGCGCGTTGGCACTGTTGCTTTCGGCGCTGTTCGCCTCCAGCGGCTTCCTGCACGCACACAGCACCGAACTGCCCGGCTCGTTCGATCCCTACATCCACCGCGCCGGCGGCGAGCCCGCCGATCCGATCAACCTGATCTTCCGCGGCGCCGACGCGGACACGGTGGCGCAGCTTGCGCAACAGGTGCTCGGCTGGCCCGTGGTCGCGGGCAGCCCGATGCAGTTCACCGATCAGGGCCGCGTGCATCCGACGGCCTGGCAGCTCGGCCACGATCTCGGTCACGGCTCACGCTACCACCTGCGCATCGAGTCGATCGGCGCCGCCGATGGCCAGGCATACACGCTCGCCGCCGTTCACCGCGACGACGGCGTCGCCTGCGGCCATGTGGGCCGCGCCTTCGACCAGGTGCGTGATCTCGTGGTCGGCGCCTTCGCCGACGCGGGCTATTCCGTGAGCATGGTCTGGCTCGGCAACATCAACGACGGCCCGCAGTGCGACGGCAGCCGCACATCTGGCGGCGGCGCGGCCGCCATCATCGACATCGCGCGCTGATCGATGCCCCACGTCCGTGCCTCCACCGGCTCGCCATTGCGCCGACGCTCGCGTTGCGCCGGCGTCGGTTGATCGCAGCGCCGCGGCGCACATACCCGAGAGAAGCGCGCGACTTCCGCCTGCTGGCCCCCCTCCCCTGCCCCTCCCCCAATGCGTTAGGGGAGGGAGATCATGTGCGCGAGCAAGAGACGAACCAGTTCCCCGGGGACCGCGCGGGGCTGAAGAGAAGGGATTCCATTCAAAGCGCAGAAGCACCCCTCTCCCATCGCGATGGGGAGGGGCAGGGGAGGGGGCCACGCGCCTTAAAACGTGCGACCGAGCGCCTGATCCCAGGGCTGCGGCGCCGCGACTTTGCCGATCTCGTCTTCCATGTCGCGGCAGTAGAGGTAGAGCTGGGCGAAGAACTCGTACTCGGGCAGCGGATAGACCGGGTTGATGCAGAGAAAGTCGTAGTACCAGGGCGAGCGCACGCCGGGGTCGCAGATCACTTCGACACGCCGCCCCACACGCAGCCGGTAGGTGATGCCGGGATACTTCTGCGAGCGGACATCGAGATAGCCGTCGCGCTCGAAGCGGCGCCACTGCGCTTCGCCGAGTGTGCGCCGCGCTACCTCGCGCGAACGCTCGCGGGCGGCGCGATAGTTGTCACGCGAAAAGCCCGGGCCGGCGCTGCGCTTGGCCACACGATCCCAGCGGAAGTTCCATGGCCGTTCGAGCGGCGCCGCATCCGCCCCGTCGCGTTCGCGGAAGGCGCGCACAAAGTCGGGCCGGTGCTCCTGGCCGGGCCAGTAGCCCAGCCGCCGCGCCTCGTCAGGATCGAATCGCGCGTAGCGTCCCGTCATCAGCGCGCGGTAGATCACGGCCGTCTCGCCGTGGTCCGGCCAGCCGTCCTCTGCTTCGGGCGTCAGCAGCGTGTAGTCGCGACGCGGCGGCGTGACGACACGCAAAAAGGCATCGACAACGCGCCGCAGAGAGAGCGCCATGCCCGACTATCCTGTGCTTTGCCAGTTCGCCCCACCGCGAAACTTGCATGGAAACCCGCGGAAACCCCCTCGATCATGGTGAGCAGGAAGCGCCCGCTGCCCAGCGCACGGTGAGAACCAAAGGCAACGGCCGCGTCCGCCCATTGCGACGGACGGACGCGGCCGCGTGCTAGCCGCCGGCCAGCGGCGCGATCACCTGGTACTCCTCAACCGTGGGATCGAAGGGGCTGTCGTCGATCACGTGAACCCCGTCCACCAGTTTGGAAACGCGGCAGCCTTGCTCGCGCGCCTCCTGAAGGATGCGCTCGGCCTCCTCGACGGTGCGGCGGGCCTCTTCGGTGTCCGTCGCTGTGTCGTACTCGACGATCTGATGCCCATGCCGGTTGGCGACAATGATGCGCGCCATGGTACACCCCGCTTCCGCTAACTGCCATCGCGTTGCGCGCGATTTGGTGTCCCCGCCGGCCATCCGGCGGCAGCCCACCTGCGACCGGATCCTTCCGGCCGGTTACACCGCCTATCCTAGGCAGCGATTTCGGGTCTGCCAACGTCCCCGGCGTTGCAAGTTCGTTCCGCTTCCATGCACGGCGCCCCCGCAGGCGTAGATAAATATCGTAACACGACTAAAACGAGTACGCTCACCCGCTCCCGCATTCCCGCGCCGTCGTGCCGTACACTGTGGCTATGCTGGCGCGGGCATATCCCGCGTCACAGGGAGCCGCTCAGGCATGCCGTCGCTCATCGCTCAGATCGCCCGCGCCGTGCTCGATGCCCTCGATGGCGGCGAGCCGATCGTCACTGCCACCGTGATCCGCGCGCCGGAGGGCGGCACGCCGGCCATCGCCTCGAAGTTGCTGGTGCGCATGGACGGCTCGATGCTTGGCTCCTTCGCGATCGCGGCGCTCGACCAGGCGGTCCGTGAGGCGGCCCTGGAGCAACTGCCCCGCCACGGTACGCGCCTGCTGCGGCTCGATGCCGGCGCCGCGCCGCTGGGCGACCGCCATCTCGACTCGATCTGGGACGTGCTGATCGAGGTGGTCGAGTCCCCGCCCGTGCTGCTGATCGTGGGTGCAGGCCACATCGGCCGGGCGTTGACCAAAGTCGGGGCGCTGTGCGGCTTCTCCGTCGCCGTGATCGACGACCGGCCGGACTACGCCGACCCGGAGAAGCTGCCCGAGGCGGCGCAGGTGCTGTGCGAAGACTTCGAGGCGGCGCTGGACCGCTTCCCGATCAACCGCAACACGTCGATCGTGCTCGTCTCGCGCGGGCATAAGCAGGACGAGCTGAGTCTGCGCAAAGTCGTGGCGCGGCCGGCGGCGTACGTCGGCATGATCGGCAGCAAGCGCCGCACGAGCACCGTCTTGCAACACCTGGCCGATGAAGGCTTCCCGCGCGAGGCGCTGGACGCGGTGCATACGCCGATCGGCCTCGACATCGGCGCCGAGACGCCGGAAGAGATCGCGATCAGCATCATGGCCGAGATCATCATGGCCCGCCGCGGCGGCAGCGGCAAAGTGATGTACTACCGGCGGGGCGCGGCGGCCCGCGCGTCGTGACGAAACGCTGCCCCGATCTGCTAGGCTGAAGAGGCGCGGAGCGATCCGCGCGTGTGGAGGACAAGACCGAAGGGGAGTAGCTCGCGGCCGGGCCGAATACCCGAGCCGTGCGCGGGGCCACCAGCACGGGCGCGCAAGCACCCTGGCCCCGCGGTCGCCGAGTTCGACGAGCAAGACCTTCGACCGGACAGCGGCGCAGCGCGCCGTATGCGTCTGGTCGAAGGTCTTTTGGCGTCCTCTCGAACGGAGGATGACAATGGAACGCTCGTCATGGCTCGGCCGCTGGGGCTGGCTGCTGCTGGCGGGGGCGGCGGCGCTGCCCGCGGCGGCGGAGCGCATCGGCCTGACCGCGCTGCCGATCGCCGGCGCCACGGCGCTCTACGGCCTCGCGATCGTCGGCGCGGCCTTCGTGCTGACCTGGGCGTGCGAGGCGGCTGAGCGCGACATCTCGGCCGCGCTGGCGGTGGCCTTTCTCGCGCTGGTGGCCGTCTTGCCCGAGTACGCGGTGGATATGACCTTCGCCTGGAAGGCGGGGCACCAGCCGGAATACGCCGCCTATGCCGCCGCCAACATGACCGGCGGCAACCGGCTGCTCGTCGGCCTCGGCTGGGCAGCAGTCGTGTTCTTCTTCTGGCTGAAGACGCGCACACCGGTGCTGGAGCTGGCCCGCAGCCATACGCTCGAGTTCAGCTTTCTCGCGGCCGCCACGCTCTACGGCTTCCTGATTCCGCTGAAGGGCAACCTCGCGGTCTACGACGCGGTGATCCTGATCGCTCTGTTTGCGATCTATCTCTGGTTCGCGGCGCGGCACGAAAGCGAAGAGGGCGAACTGCTCGGCCCGGCCGCGAGCATCGGCGCACTGCCGACGGCGCGCCGCCGTGCGCTGCTGATCGGGCTGTTCGTCTACGCGGCCGGCGTGATCGCGCTTTCGGCCGAGGAGTTCGCCGCCGGCCTGGTGGAGACGGGCGCAAGCCTGGGCGTGGACCGCTTCCTGCTGGTGCAGTGGATCGCGCCGCTCGCCTCGGAAGCGCCGGAGTTCATCGCCGCGATCCTGTTGACCTGGCGTGGCCGCGCCGGCGCGGGCATGGGCGCGCTGATTTCGTCGAAAGTCAACCAGTGGACGCTGCTGGTCGGCGGTCTGCCCGTCGCCTACGCCCTCTCGAAGGGCGGCCTCACGCCGCTGCCGCTGGATGCCCGGCAGAACGAGGAGCTGTTGCTGACGGCGGCGCAGTCGCTGTTCGCGCTGGCCGTACTGCTCAGCCTCTCGATCTCACTCAAAGAGGCGGCGGCGCTGGCCGTGCTCTTTTTGGCGCAGTTCGCCTTCGAATCGACGGCGGCGCGCGTCGTCTTCTCGCTGGTCTACGTGGCGCTCGCGTTCGGCGTCTTCTGGTACCAGCGCCACGAGGCACGGACGATCTGGCGCTGGTGGCGCACGGAGAGGGCAGAGGGCGTAGGGCGCAGGGCGCAGGATCGGGTAACGAACGCTGCTCCGGCGGGCCGCGGCGAGTAACGGCAACACGACGGGCTCGCGCGGCGTTCGGCCCTCACCCCCGTCCCCTCTCCCAATCCTGGGCGAGGGGCGATCCGGCGACGGGCGTTCCGAACGACTAACGGTTAACCCGGCGCCCGTCGGATCGCTCCAAGCCCGATCGCCCCTTTCTCCCAGGATTGGGAGAAAGGGGAAGGGGGAATGAGGGCCGAACGCCACGGCTGCATTTGGCGCCATCGCCTATACTGCGGGTGCCGCGGGGCTGTGTGCTACGCTCCGCGAGCCCCGCGGAGGCTGGCAATGTCCTACGTCGAACGCCCGGATGGAGCGCGTATCTACTATGAAGTCCGCGGCTCGGGCTTTCCGCTGCTGCTGTTCGCCCCAGGCGGCATCAACAGCCAGGTGAGCTTCTGGTCGGTCAGCGCGATCAACCCCTTCGACTACGCCGACGAGTTCCAGGTGATCGGCATGGACCAGCGCAACGCCGAGTGCTCGCCCGGACCGCTGGCGGCGCCGAGCTGGGCGATTCACGCTGCCGACCAGCGCGCCGTGCTCGATGCCGTGGGCGCCGAGCGCACGCTGCTGTGGGGCGGCTGCATCGGCGTCGGCTTCGTGATGCGCTTCATCAAAGAGGCTCCGCAGCGGGTCGCGGGTGCAGTCGGCCAAGATCCCGTCGGCTTCGCCGAGGGCGTGAACAGCCGCGCGACGTACTTCGCCATGTTCGAGCCGACGATCGCGCTGGCGCAGAGCGAGGGCATGGCGGCGGTGGTCGCTTCCGCGGTGAAAGAGCCGACCTTTGTGCGCAACAACGCCGGCGGACCGTTCGCCGCGCGCCTTGCCGCCGATCCGGCCTTCCGCCAGGAGTTTGCGAAGCAGACGCCGGACGAATATGAGCGGCTGATCCGCGCTTACGACGATCAGCTCTGGGGCGCCGATGCGCCGTTCATCAGCGCGGATGAGGCGTTCATCAAGTCCTGCCCGGCGCCGCTGCTGATCCTGCCTGGGCGCGATGTTTTCCATCCAACGCCGATCTCCGAGCGCATCTGCCGCGAAGCGCCCAAAGCGCACTGCCTCGACGTCGACTGCCGCTCGCCGGAGAAGATCGAGGCGACGAAGCGCGCGATTCGCGCCTTCCTGCACGAACACGCGCGGTGAGCGGTCGCCTCTGCCGCGAAATGGCGGATTTGGCTGGCGCGCAACGGCGGCCGGCCATCCACCGCTGCTGCGTGACGGGCGCGATCCGGCGTGTGGCTGCAGCACGCGCCGGCGGGGACGAGGGAGCCTCGAATTCGCGCCGGCGGGGATGAGAGGATTGGTTCAGAGGGAGTATTGAAAGCCGTGGTGCCTGCTGCTGTGATACGTTCTGAAACGCTTCGATACAACCTGAAACGTATGGATGGGATATGAACACCACGCTCCAGCCGCTGCCGTCCGAAGCCGGTACGTCGACGCCACCGGTTGGCGACCGTTCGTACTACACTGTCTCCGAGGCCGCGACGCTGCTCGGGGTGAGCCGCGTCACGATCTGGCGGCTCATTCGCGACGGCCGTCTCCCGGTTTGGCGGCTCGGCCACCGTACGACACGGATTACGGCCGGCGACTTGCACGCACTCTTCGTGCGGGGCGGTCCCACGGGCGCGCCCGTGGGCGTTGGCGGAGCGGCTGCCCTGGGAGCCGCCGCGGACGGCTTTCCTGCCGGCGGCGCGGCGCGGGTGGACGATCCTGAGTCGAGTCTGCCGGCCCACGCCGTCCAGTTCTACGACAGCGACGACTTTCTCCATGACACGGTGGCGGACTTCATCGGCACGGCCCTGCAGGGCGATGATGCCGGGATCGTCGTCGCAACCGCGGAGCATCGTGTCGGGATCGAGGCACGCCTCCAGGCGGCGGGCTGCGATCTGGCCGCTGCCCGCGCCTGCGGCCGCTATGTGGCGCTCGACGCGGCCCAAACCCTCGCGCGCTTTCTTGGACCCGAGGATGAAGGCCCGGACGCGGCGCGGTTCATTGCGGGGCTGGGTGAGGTCATCACCGGGGCGGCGCGGCAGGGTCGTTGCGTCCGCATCTTCGGAGAGATGGTCGCGCTGCTGGCGGTGGCCGGTAAGCACACGGCGGCGCTGCGGTTGGAGGAACTCTGGAACGCGCTGCAGCGGACGCATGCCTTCTCATTGCTCTGCGCATACCCGATGAGCTGTCTCGCCGGGGATGGCCTCGCGCTGTTGCTCAACGAGGTTTGTGAGGCGCATTCACAGGTCATCCCCGCCGAAAGCTACACCGCGCTTTCCACGCCGGGCGACCGCCTGCGTGAGATCGTGGTGTTGCAGGAGAAAGCCCACCTGCTGGAGGCGGCTGTGGCGGCAGAGCGGGCGGCGCGTGAAGAAACGGCCGCCGCCCTGCACATGCGGGACGAGTTCCTGGGCGCTGTCGCGCACGACCTGCGCTCGCCGCTCACGACCGTACAAGGGATGGCCCAACTGTTGCTCCGCCAGGCCCGGCGAGTCGCCCCGCCCGAACTGCCGCGTCTGGCGGCCGGGCTGGAAACGATCGAGATCACCGCCCGCAAGATGACGGCGATGGTTCAAGAGATCCTGGATCTCACGCAGCTAGAAATGGGACAGCAGCTCACGCTCACCGCCGCCGCGGTGGACCTGACCGCGCTCCTGCAAGGCGCCGTGCGGGACGCTCAGCAGATGACCAGCCAGCATCGGGTCGTGCTGCAGGCGCCGGCGCAGCCGCTGGCCGGGGAGTGGGATGGCCTGCGGCTGGAGCGCGTGTTTGCCAATCTGCTCTCGAATGCCATTAAGTACAGCCCCGATGGCGGAACGATCAGCGTCACTCCGGCTGAGATCGCAGCGGACGGCGAGTGGTGCGAGGTGGCCGTCGCCGATGAAGGCATGGGCATTCCCGCGGAGGATCTGCCCCATATCTTCGAGCGGTTCTACCGGGCAGCGGGCGTAACGGGCCGGGTGATGGGCACGGGACTTGGACTTGCGGGGGTCAAACAGATCGTCGAGCAGCATGGCGGGACGATCAGCGTGGAGAGCACAGTCGGCGCCGGCTCGCGCTTCGTTGTGCGGTTGCCTCGCGTCTGCCGTGCGGCCGAGCGTTCCGCTGTGGAGGACGGTGCGGATGCGGACGGAGCGGCCTGAGCGGTCGCGCGGCCAGGCCAGCGACGCTGTGCAGCCTCTCGATGCGCAGCCGCCGGCAATGGCGATTCTGGTCGTCGATGATGATCCGGGAATGCGCAGCCTGCTGCAGGACTTCCTTGCCGAAGAGGGCTACAGCGTGGACACGGCACGGGACGGCAGCGAGGCGTTGACGCGTCTCTCCTCCCGGATGCCGGGGCTCGTGTTGCTGGATCTCAACATGCCGCGTATGGACGGCATAGAACTTTTTGCGCATCTGCGGGCGCGGGAACTCGGCGTGCCGGTCGTGTTCATGAGCGCCGGGGATCGGCCGCAACGCGTGGCCGAGCGATATGGCGCCGCCGATTGGCTCGCCAAACCCTTCACGCTCGAGGCACTGCTCACGGTCGTGCGGCGCCAGACGGGCACGGCGCCGGGACGCTGACGGCCAGATACTCGGCATGCAGCCCGCGCGACGGGCGGCGCGGTCTCCCAGGGGCCGTCGTGTGTTGAACACGCCCAGATGAACGCCAGCGCAGCTTGATTTCCCCTCCGGCGCGGCGAGCCGACGGCGATCGCCGTAGGCTGGTTCGAGGCTGGTCTGGCGCTACCGGAACTGCGGCAGCACCTCGCTGCAGAGCAGACGCAGCGACTCGTGCACCTGCGCGTAGGGGATCGTGCCGCCGCAGTTCAGCTCGGCCAGCACGCCGTCGAGGCCGAGATCGTGTTGCAGCTCGGCCAGCCGCTCGGCCACCATTCGCGGCGTGCCGACGATGACTTTCTCCCGTCGCGCGTCCTCCCAGGAGACGCTCTGCAGGCGCTGGCCGCGTTCGCCGCGCTGCTCGATCGCGCGGGCGCCGGTTTCACTTGCCGAGCCTTCCAGCCGGGCGCCGAGCGTGCGGTAGAACGACAGAATGCTCGCCTGCGGCTCCGTGATCGCCCGCTCCTCCGTTTCTGCCACGTAGACCGGCACGCGCAGATAGACCTCGCCGTTGCCGGGATGCCCGGCGGCACGATAGGCGGCGCGGTAGGCAGCAATGTTCGGCGCCAGCTCCGTGAGCGTGCCCAGGCGCACGGCGACGAAGATCGGCAGCCCCTGCGCGCCGATCGCGGGAAACGTGTCCGGCGAATTGGAGGCGACGCGGATCGGCGGGTGCGGCTGCCGGTAGGGCCGCGGCGTCACGCTGACGTTTCGGTATTGGTAGAAGCGGCCCTGATAGGAGAATTCGGGCTCGGTCCAGGCGGCGCGAATCACGTCGAGCGCCTCGGCGAAACGCTCGCGGCTTTCGGCGTAGGAGATGCCGTAGTTTTCATAGACACGCTGGAAGCCGCTGCGCCCCACGCCGAAGATCAGCCGGCCGCGGCTGATCTGGTCCACGGTGGCCGCTTCTTCTGCAAGGCGCACGGGCTGGCCGAGCGGCAGCACCTGCACGGCGGTGCCGATCAGCAGGCGCTCGGTGCGGGCGGCGATGGCGCTGGCCAGCGTCAGCGGCGAGGCCAGCACCGAGCGGCGTGGCGAAAAGTGCAGCTCCGCCAGCCAGACGGCGTCGAGCCCCCAGGCTTCGGCCGCATCGACCAGCGCGAAGCCCTCAGCAAATGCTTGGGCCTCGCTCTGGTCCGCGCGGCAGGCAAACTCGTGAAAGATCCCGAACTCGAACGACGCCATCGCTCGCTCCGCGCAGGGAATTGGGGTCAGAGGTTAGGGAATAGAGGGGCCGGCCAGCCCGACATGCTCCCGCCCCTCCTGCCAACGGTCGCCCCCTTCTCTCCCATACGCTCGCCGAAAGCAGAAGATCTCCAACCCTTTGTGTATGGGAGAGAAGGGGGACGGGGGGTTATGAGGGTCGCCCTTCCGCTGCCCTACTTGTTGTTCACCGAGGCATACGCCCAGCTTTCGGTGGCGAAGTCGTAGTCGTCCACGGTCCAGTAATTCTGCAGCCAGGGCTGGCGCATGCTGAACGCCTTGGTGTAGTGCAGCGGCACGATGTACATCTTGTCGTCCGCCGCCCGCTGCGCGTCGTAGACCAGTTGCAGCCGCTTGTCCGGATCCAATTCGATCTGCTGCTTCCGGATGATCGCAGCCAGATCCGGGTCGTCCACCTTGCTGTGGTTGCGGTTGCCGGTCTTGGTGAACATGCCGGTCAACCAGTCGTCCGGGTCGGTGAACGGCGTTTGCAGGCCGTGGCCGATGCCGTCCTTCGGCAGGTTGCCGGTGGCCCAGATGCCGTGCGTCGCCTCGATCCAGTCCTTCAGGTAGTCCACCGGTACGGCCTGTGATTTGAAGCCGGCGTCTGACAGCATGCCGCGCGCCGCCTCGGCGTAGGCGTTGAAGGTGTCGCCGTAGGCGTTGTTCGGGTAGTAGAACTTGTACTCGGCGCCCAGCGCCCCCGCCGCCGTGAGCAACTGCCGCGCCTGCTGCGGGTCGTGCTTGAACCACTTGCCCGGCTCGCCGATCTCTTTGCCCAGCGGGTCCAGCGACCACTTGCCGAGGCCAGGTGGTACCACGTTGCAAAACACGCCTCTGCCGTTGTAGATCGCGTCGATGATGCCCTGGCGGTCGATCGCCAGCGAGGCGGCCTGGCGCACACGCGGGTCTTTGAAGACGCTGTCGGCGGCGGTGACGTTGTAGAAGAAGAGGAACGCCAGGCCGAGGGGCACGTACTCGACCACCGTGGCCCTGGGGTTCGCTTTCTTCAGGTCATCGATGTCCGCGGCCGGCGCTCCATAGATGTCGATCTTGCCGGCGCCGAACTGCGCCTCCTGTGTGGAGGTATCGGGGATGATGTTGAGCACGGCGCCGTCGGCGTAGGGCAACCCCTTGTTCCAGTAGTTCGGGTTCTTCTTCCAGTTGATCGCCGTCGCTTCTGAGCTGACGAAGATCCATGGCCCCACACCGATCGGCTGCTGGCTGAGGTCGAACTTGCCGTCGATCCCGTCCTTCGAGAGGATCCAGAGGTACTGCGGGTTCGCCAGCTTGTTCAGAAACGGCGCGTAGGGCAGCTTCAGCTTCCAGACGAGCGTGCTGTCGTCCGGCGCCGTCAGGCTGTCCACGATCGGGTCGTAGACGTGCGCGTTGGTGTTCTTCGAGTTGCCGGTGAAGTACTGGTAGCTTGCGAGGATGTCCGCCGAGGTCAGCGCCCGGTTCAGCGGCGGATGGTACATCACGCCCTGGCGCAGGTGCATCGTGAACTGCAGGCCGTCGCTCGTGACCTCGTACTTCTCCACGAGATCGGGCACGGGCGTGCGGTTCAGCGTGACCTGCGGGTCGGCGCCCGCGGCCATACGGAACAGGCGGGCATAGTGGAAACCGGAGGCCCACTGTGCGCGGTACGTCGTGATCGCCACCGGGTCGAGCGGATGCGTGCCGACGGTAACACCCTGAATCGTGCCGCCGGTCTTCAAAGACGAGGTGGCCGTGGGCACGCTCAGCGGCGCGACCGAGGCGCCAGGCGTGCCCGTTCCAGCCGCGGCCGCGGATGCCTTCGGCGCGGCGCTGGTTGCCGCGCTGGAGGGCGCGGCCGGCGCGGCGCTGTTCGTATTCGTCGCGGCGCCCTTGTTGTTCTTGCTGCTGCCGCAAGCAGCCAGGAAGAGGGCCGTCAGGCCGGTGCCGCCGGCGCCCAGTGCGCGCCGGCGGCTAACCCGTCCCTGCGACACTCGCTGCCAGTAGTTTCCCGTCCAGAAGTCGCTCATCGTTCCACCTCCTCGACTATGACAGCCACGCTCAAGGGCGATGTCGCGCCTACTTGTTGTTCACGGACATATACGCGAACTCCTCGGTGGCAAAATCGTAGTCATCGACCGGCCAGAAGTTCTGTACCCACGGCTGGTTCATGATGTACACCTTTGTGTACACCGTCGGCACGTAGTACATCTTGAGGTCGGCCGCTCGCGTCGCATCGAAGACCTCCTGTATCCGCTTGCTCTCGTCCGTTTCCACCTGCTGCTTCTTGATCAGCGCGGTCAGGTTCGGGTCGTCCACGTGCGAATGGTCGCGATTGCCGGTCTTGGTGAACATGCCGGTCAACCAGTCGTCCGGGTCGGTGAACGGTGTTTGCAGGCCGTGGCCGATGCCGTTCTGCGGCAGGTTACCCGTGGCCCAGATGCCGTGCGTCGCCTCGATCCAGTCCTTCAGGTAGTCCACGGTAACGACGCTGATCTTGAAGCCCGCATCGGAGAGCATGCCGCGCATTGCGTCCGAATGCGCGTTGAACAGGTCGCCGTAGGCGTTGTTGGGGTAGTAGTAGGTGAACTGCGTGTCGGCGTGGCCCGCGGCCGCGAGCATCTGCTTCGCCGCCTGCGGGTCGGCCTTGAACCACTTGTTGGCGTCGCCGATATCCTTGCCGTTCGGGTCCAGATACCACTTGCCCAGCCCCGGCGGGATCATGTTGCACCAGACGGCGCGGCCCTGGTAGATGTTGTCGATCAGCGACTTGCGGTCGATCGCCAGCGAGGCGGCCTGGCGCACGCGATCGTCTTTGAACGGGCTGTCCGCCGCGGTGACGTCGTGGAAGAAGAGGAACGAGAGGCCATCGGGGACGTACTGGACGGTGGTCGCCTTCGGGATAGCCTTCTGCATGGCGTCGAGATCGGCCGGCGGCACACTGAGGAGGTCGATCTTACCCGCTTGGAGCTGGGCCTCCTGGGTTGAGGTGTCGGGGATGATGTTGAGCACGGCGCCGTCGGCGTAGGGCAGCCCCTTGTTCCAGTAGTTCGGGTTCTTCTTCCAGGTGACCGCCGTCGCATCCTGGCCGACGAAGATCCAGGGACCGACGCCGATCGGCGTTTGTGAGAGGTCGAACTTGCCGTCGATCCCGTCCTTGGACATGATCCAGAGATACTGCGTGTTCGCGAGCTTGTTGATGAACGGCGCGTAGGGCAGTTTCAGCTTCCAGACGAGCGTGTTGTCGTCCGGCGCCGTGAGGCTATCCACGATCGGGTCGTACACGCCTTTGTTCGTGTTCTTGGCGCTGGTGGTGAAGTACTGGTAGCTGGCCAGCACATCGGCCGTGGTGAGCACGCGATTCAGCGGCGGGTGGAACATCACCCCCTGGCGCAGGTGCATCGTGTATTGCATGCCGTCGCCCGAGATCTCGTACTTCTCCACCAGATCGGGCACCGGCGTGCGGCCCAGGGTCGTCTGCGGATTGGCGTCGGTGGCGAAGCGGAACAGCCGGGCGTAGTGGAAGCCCGCGGCCCACTGCGCGCGGTACGTCGTGATACTCACCGGGTCGAGCGGATGCGTGCCGACGGTAACCGCTTGAATCGTGCCGCCGGTCTTCAGGGACGAAACGGCCGTTGGCACGCTCAGCGGCGCGGCCGAGGCGCCGGGGGTACCGGTGGCGCTACCCGCGGCGGACGCGGGCGAGCCGCCCGTGGCGGCGCGGGTGGCGCTGGGCGCTCCGGCGCTGGTGGCAGAGGCCGGTGCGACGGTATTGGCGCCTTTGCTCTTGTTATTGTTGCTGCTGCTGCATGCGGCCAGGAAGAGTGCAGTCATGCCCGCGCCGCCGGCGCCCAGCATGCGCCGGCGGTTCACCCGTCCATCAGCTACTCGCTGCCAGTAGGTGCCCGTCCAGAAGTCGCTCATGGTGCCTCCTCCTCAACTGTGGCAGCCACGCTTCCCGAACGGCGCCGCGCCCGTCAGAGCCCGAAGGCCCGCGCGGCGTCGCAACCAATCGACCTGTTCAGCCAGACAGCGAATCGGATCGAGTGCGCCTCCTCTCTTCCTGCAGGGCGACAGCTTGACAGGGCGCCCCACGCGATCAGCGGTGCGCGGGCGAGCATCCCCCACAGTTCAGACGAGCGGCCACGGCGTGGCGGCTTGCCCGCGTTTCTCGTCGGGCGCGCGAAACCGTTTCCGCACGCTCGGTGCGAAGAGTATAGTCGCCTTTGCGTCAAAATCCACAGCCGAACCGAGTTCAAAACCTGCGCAGAATGCAGCAGATTCCACCCGCGGGCTCAGCCTTCGGCGTGGATGTGCGCCGCCCCCAGCGCCCCGAAGGCCGAGACGGAGAACGGCACGCAGTACGTCAGCCCCATCTTCGGCAGGATCTCGTGCGTGAAGCCGTGGCTGAGGATCAGATTGCCCTGATTGATCGCCGCCAGCACCGTGCCGACGATCAGTGCCGTGGCCAGGGATCGGTGCCAAACGGCCGGATGCTGGATCACATGCCAGCCGTCGCACGGCGCCGCCGCCTGAGCAGCGCCGCCAGAGGGCTGCGGCAGCAACAGGTCAGGTCGATCCGGCGCCATCGACCGGCGCTGCCGGCAGCCGCAGGAAGTCCCACGCGTCGCCCTCGCGCTGCTCCAACCACGGGCGCACGGCAACCGCCTTACGGTCTTCGATGTCGACGCCCAGCCCATCGGCCAGGCGCGTCATGAAGTTGAACAGGCAGGCGACGCCGACCACGTCCAGCACCTGCTCCTCGGAAAGGCCCGTCTCGCGCAGGCTGTCGAGGTCGGCCGCGGTCATGCTCCAGGGCTCGCGCGTGAGCTTGCGCGCATAGGCCGCCATGGCGCGCTCGGGCGGGCCGAGCGCCGGATCGTCTTCATTGTGCACCGCGTGGTTGGCCAGCCCGTCGTCGCCTGACTCGTGACGGAGCAACGCTCCGTGCGAAATCGTTCAGTAGCGGCAGCGGTTGCAGGTCGAGACCGTGGTGGCGACCAGCTCTTCCTGCACGCGCGTCAGCGTGCTGGCGCCGAAGGTGACGACACGGTTGAGCTGCGCGACCGCACGCATCATGGGTAGGTCGATGCTCATGCAGCGCATGATGTTCGCCTGCGCCCAGGGATCGTCCGGCGGCAAATCGACCTCACGGATCCACGACATGCCGAACCTCCAGCGCTCCTCTGCGTCGAGGGCCACCAACGCAGTGTACGCGCGCAGAAGACGGCGCACTCGCGGCCAGAAATCAGCCTACCGTCTCCGTGCCCTGCATCGCAGGCAGGTCGGGGTGCATCACGTAGCGGATGCGCGGCAGCGTTACGTCGGCCACGGCGTAGGTCGCGGAGACGGCGTAGACCGGGTTCACGCCCTCGGCGCTCCAGGCCGCGCGGTCGAAGCCGTGCAGTTGCGGCCGGCCACGCTCCGCCTTGTGGAAGGTAAACTCGGGGTCCACCTGCACCAGCCGCGGCTTCACGCCGTCCGCCAGCGGCACCCGCGCCAGGTGCATGCTCGCCGTGTACTGCACGTCGGCGCCGGAGATCGGCTGCGGGTCCACCAGCTCCACGCGCAGAATCTCGCTGCCGCCCGCCTGCACGGTTGCCGCGACGCGGTCGTGCAGATGGCGCAGCTTCGCCTGGCCCTCGCGGCAGGGAAAGCCCCAGCGCTTGCTCAGCCACTCTCCCGCCCGCGCCGAGTCACAGTAGGCCGCCGTCGGCCAGCCGCGCGGGCGCACGCCGGCGCGGCTGCCGATGCGCACCTGCGCCAGCGTGAACGGTCCAACTTCGCTCTCGGGGCAGTGCATCACCCAGAAGGTCATCGTCGGCGGGATCGTGGGGTGCAGCGCCTTCGGCAGCAGATCGAGCATCTCGCCGCTGGCGATTTCGTACATGACATGCAGAATCTCGGCGCCGCGCAGCTCGGCGGGCTCCGTCTTCAAGTCCGCCATTTCGGGCGCATCGGCAAGCAGCGGGGCAACGTCGCGCACGCCGGAGAGCGGCATCAGCGCACCCCCGCCGCCGCGCCCTGGCCGCGCCGCGCCTGCGCCGCCGGGCAGTCGGGGTCGAACTGCGGCATCACTTCGCTGGCGAAAAGGCGCATGCTGGCGAGCACCTGCTCCTGCGGCACCGTCTCCAGGCAGTTGAGCAGGAAGTTGATGCGATCGACGCCGACCGACTCCCACTTCCTGATCTGGTCGGCGATACGATCGGGATTGCCGATCGCCAGCCCCTCCGGCGCGCCGCTGGGATCGCCGGGGCCGGACGCTTCCTGCCGCAGCGCGGGCAGCAGGCCGAGCGAGGGATACGAGGCCGCCGGATACGCCTCGCGCGCGGCCAATAGCTGCGCCGCCATGTACTGGAACGTGCCGGAAAGCCGCCGGCCGGTCTTCACACCCTCTTCCAGATCCTCGTGGCAAAAGAGGAAGTTGACCGTGTTCACCTGGTTGTTGACGAACGCGCCGACCGGCTCGCAGACGGCGATGCGGCGGCGGTATTCGTTGACTTTGCGTTCTTGCTCCGCGAAGCCGCCGAAGGTCAGGCCGAGGCTGCCCATGCCGCGGTCGGCGGCATCCAACTCGGTGCCGGGGCTCGTGACGGCCACCCACATCGGCGGGTGCGGCTTCTGCACGGGCTTGGGCAGCACGGCGCGCTCGGGCATGGAGAAGGCGCGGCCCTCGTAGCCGAAACGCTCCTGCGTCCACATCTTCGGGATCACACGCGTGAACTCGTCCCAGGTCTTTTTGGTGTCATCGGGGCTGGCCTGAAAACCGCCCAACTCTGTCCAGGTGGCCGAGCGGCCGGTGCCGAACTCCAGCCGGCCGTTGGAGACGATGTCCAGCACGGCGGCGCGCTCGGCCAGGCGCACGGGATGGTTGAACTGCGGCACGCAGACGGCGATGCCGTGCCCGACCCGGATCTTCTTCGTGGACATGGCGCAGGCGGTCAGAAAGATCTCGGGGGCGGAGCAGTGGCTGTACTCTTCGAGGAAGTGGTGCTCGACCGCCCAGACCTGGTCGAAGCCCAGCTCGTCCGCCAGGCGCAACTGCTCGAGGCAGCGGTCGTAGACGGTCTTTTCGATGCCGTTCTCCCACGGCCGGGGCACGGAGATTTCGTAGAAGATGCCGAACTTCACGGCGATCCCTCCTGGTTGGCCTGCGGATTCGTATATTGGGGCGCCGGCCGCGAGGCCAGATCCGCGACGCAAGCGCCTGTTTGCACAGTAGCAGAAACGCATCGGCCGTGCGCCGGGCGTTGTCCGAATGAGCGAGCCGCGCCATGCTGAGCGGGCGTCTCGAACTCCCGCCGCATCGGAGCGTGTTACGCTGTGAACATTATCTACCGACCCCACGCGCGTCGCCGCATGCAGTCGCGGCGCATAGCCCAGACCGATGTGGAGTATGTGCTGGTCAACTTCCATACCAGCTATCCGGCCGAGCCGCTGCCAAACGATCCGATTGGCGCAACCGTCTTCGTTGGAACCATCGCCGGGCGTGAGTTGAAAGTGTACGTGCAGAACGAGAGCAACCCGCCTATGGTGCGAACGGTCGCCTGGAGAGACGAGCGATGAGCCAGTTTCCGCGTGTCGAGTATCTCAAAGACATCGACATCTTGTTCATCGAACTTGGAGATGCCGCCATAGAGAAGACCGTGGACGGCGGCGATATATGGCGCAACGTCGATCTCGATGCAAACGGTGCCATCGTCAGCGTCGAGTTCGTCAACGCCAGCCAGGGCATCGATCTGCGCGGCCTGCCGCAGGAGATCGAAGAGCTGGTGCGCGCCAGCGGCCACGGCTTCCCGGTGCTCGTGTAGCGCGTATCGCCGAGAGTCAACGCACGCATCACATGACATGATAGGAGGGCCTCCCGCTCATGCCCTTCTTGCCGCTCGACGGCTGCGACCTGTATTACGAGACGCACGGCGCCGGCCCGGCGCTGCTCTTTGTGCACGGGCTGGGCGGCAGCCAGCTTTCGTGGTGGCAGCAGATCCCAGCGTTCGAGGATCGCTACACCTGCATCACCTTCGCCCACCGCGGCTTCGGCCTCTCGCGCACGCGGCCCGGCGCGCCCGGCCCTGAAGCGTTCGAGGACGACCTGGCTGCGCTGATCGATCACCTCGGTCTCGCCGATGTTCGGCTCGTGGCGCAATCGATGGGCGGCTGGAGCTGCCTCGAATACGCCTTGCGCGAGCCGGGCCGGGTGAAGGCGCTGGTGATGGCCGCCACGACGGGTGCGGCGACCAGCCCCGAACTGCGGCGCATCTTCGCGGCACATGCTGCCGCCGAGCCGGAACGCCCCTGTTCGAGCGCGGCATTCATCCCGCGGCTGGCGAGCGCATGGCGAGCGAGCAGCCGGCGCTGCACGTGCTCTACCGCGGCATCGACGCCGAGTCGGTCGGGCTGGACAAGATCACGCTTCGTGCCTGGCTCGGCGCGGCGCGCACGACGCCGCCCGGACGGCTGGCAGCGCTGCGCCTGCCCGTGCTCTGCATCAGCGGCGAGGAGGACAGCGTCATTCCGACCGCGGCCGTCGAGGCGTTCGCGGCGCTTGTGCCGGGGGCGCGGGTGGCGAGGGTGTCGAAGGCCGGTCACTCGGTCTACTTCGAGCGGCCGGCCGCGTTCAATGCACTGCTCGATGAGTTCTTGCGCGGGGTGGACGGCTGACGGCCCGTGCCTCGATCGCGCGCTGGAGGCCGGGTGACAGCCGCGCCTCGCGCCGATGCCCGCGCACGCCGCTCGCGCGCTCAAGACCTCGTGTGTCTCGTGTGCACGTGTGTAGTAGAGAGCAGGCGGACCGGGGCGATGAGCGCCGCTCCGCCCCGCACTCAGACGCCCATCGCCGTTACCGCGTCTGGCCGGATGCGCACGATCGTGCGCGGGTTGTTCGCCTCGTGCGCCGGGTAGAGGCGGCCGCCGTACTTCATGGAGAGCTTGTCGATGCTCTCCTCGCCGCCCTGCGTGGTGATCTCGACGGCTTTGCCGATCACCGTTACGCGCTGGTAGGGCTTCTCGTGGTTGTAGATCGTCAGCGCGACGTGCGGGTTGCGCTTCAGGTTCTTGATCCAGGCGCGGCTCTGCGCCCCGTTGATCAGGACGTTGTCGCCGTCCATGTCTACCCAGACGATCGTGTTGCGCGGCGAGCCGTCCTTGCCCACCGTCGCCACCGCGACAAAGTTCTTCTCTTCGAACAGCCTGCGCTGCTCCGCCGTAAGCGTTGTCATTCGGGCGTCTCCTGCCTGTAATGGCATGCATTGCGGGTTGCTACGCTCATGATACGGCGAGTCGGGCAATGGGCGAGTCCTTCTGGGAGCAGGCACCGGCCGTTCTACGCCCGCCACGCTTGACCCAGCGCCAGTTTTCCACAGAATGAGGGATACCCCGGCGTGGCTTCGGCTATGCGCGTGTTCAACGTGCGGAATCGGGCAAGCGCCGCAGAGAGCCGCCTATTCCCCACTGCCAACTGCCTATTGGCCACTGCCTTCTCAGGCCGGAGGCGCTCATGCTCGAACACCTGCGTGTGCTGGAGGTTGCCGGCTTCGGCACGGCCATCTGCGGCCAGATCTTTGGCGATCTCGGCGCCGATGTGGTGGTCGTCGAGCCACCCGGCGGCGCTGAGCTGCGCCGTCGCCCGCCGTTCTATGAGAACGTGCCGCACCCCGACCGCAGCCTGCCCTGGTGGGCCTACAACCGCAACAAGCGCGGCGTTACGCTCGACCTCGCAACAGCGGCTGGCCAGGCGCAGTTCCGCCGGCTCGCCGCCGAGGCCGATTTCGTGCTCGAAGGGCAGGGGCCGGGCGATTCGGTCGGCATGCCGAGCATGGAGTCGCTGGGGCTGGGCTATGAGCGGCTTGCAGCCGCGAATCCGCGCCTGATCATGGTCTCGACCTCGCCCTTCGGGCTGGACGGGCCGAAGGCGCACTGGCTCGTCTCCGACATCGTGATCATGGCGTCGTCCACGGTGCTCTCGCTCACCGGCGACGCCGACCGCGCGCCGCTGCGCATCAGTGTACCGCAGGCGCACCTGCACGCCGGCGCCGAGGCCGCGGCCACGGCGATGATCGCCCACCAGGGCCGTGTGAAGACGGGACGCGGCCAGCATCTGGACGTCTCCGCGCAGCAGGCCGTGACGATGGCGACGCAGTGCAACATCCTTGCCGCCGCCTGGCACGATCCCCGCTCCTATCTCTCACGCGTGGCCGATGACATTGAAGCTCGTCTTTCCCTGCAAGGATGGCTTCGTCTCCTGCACGTTCTTCTTCGGCAGCGCGATCGGCCCGGCCACGAACCGGCTGATGCAGGTGCTGCACGAGGCGGGCTTCGCCGACGACTCGCTGGCAGCGAAGGACTACGTAAACTACGCCAACTTGCTGTTCAGCGGACAGGAACCGCCCTCTGAACTGCTGCGCGCCTATGACGCGGTGACCGCCTTCTTTATGACGAAGACGAAGCTTGAATTGTTCGAACTGGCGCGCGAGCGCGGCCTGCTGCTCGGCCCGTGCAGCACGATCGAGGACGTGGTCGAGTCGCCGCAGTGGCGCGACCGCGGCTACTGGGTCGAGGTCGAGCACCCGGAGCTGGGCCGCAGCTTCCGCTATCCCGGCCCCTTCGTCAAGCTGAGCGCCACGCCGATCCAGTATCGCCGCCGGGCGCCGCTGCTCGGCGAGCACAACAGCGGGGTGTTAGGGCGCAGGGCGTAGGGCGAAGACAAGAACTCCCCTCTCCCAGAATTGGGACCATAGCGCAGCGCAACCGTCGGAGACTTTCAAAGCCGGGGGTGAGGGCCGATGGCCAGGGTGAGGCCGCACAGCAGGGGAATGAACAAATGAACACGGATCTGCCGCTTGCCGGGCTGAAGGTGCTCGACTTCACCTGGGTGATGGCTGGGCCGGCGGCCACACGCTACCTCGCCGACTACGGCGCCACCGTGGTCAAGGTCGAGAGCGCGACCAAGATCGAGACGGGCCGCACGCTCGGCCCGGCCTGGCAGGGCAAGCCCGATCCGGAGACCTCCGCCTTCATGGCCGACAACAACGCCGGCAAGCTTGGGATGACGCTCAACATCCGCAGCGAGGCCGGCCAGGCGCTCGCCCGCCGGCTGGTGCGGTGGGCCGACGTGGTCGCCGAGGCGTTCACGCCCAAAGTCATGCGCTCCTGCGGCCTCGATTACGCCGTGTTGCAGCGGATCAATCCCGGCCTGATCATGCTCAGCACCTCGCTCAATGGCCTGACGGGGCCGTACGCGCAGGTGGCGGGCTACGGCACGCTGGGCGCGGCACTGGCGGGCTTCGCGCCCTTCGTGCAGTGGCCGGACCGCGCCCCGGCCGGCCCCTTCAGCGCCTACACCGACTACGTGGCGCCGAAGTTCGCCGTGGCCGCACTGCTGGCCGCGCTGGAGCATCGCCGCCTCACCGGCGAGGGCCAGCACCTCGACATGGCGCAGTCGGAAGCCTCGATCCACTTTCTCGGTGAAGCCGTGCTCGAATATACGGCGAACGGCCGCGTCTGGCCGCCCGCCGGCAACAGCGATCGCGTGCTCTGCCCGAACGGCTGCTATCCCGCCGCCGGCGACGACCACTGGCTGGCGCTTTCGGTCGCAAGCGAGCAGCAGTGGCAGGCGCTGGCGCAGCTCACCGGCCCGGCGCTGGCCGCAGATCCGCGCTTCGCGACGCCCGACGAGCGGCGGCGCAACGAGGCGGCGCTCGATGCGGCCATCAGCGCGTGGACGGCGCAGCGGCCGCCGCGCGAGCTGGAAGAAGCGTTGCAGGCCGCGGGCGTTCCTGCCAGCGAAGTCGTCACGATCGCCGGCGCCTTCGCGGAGCCGCAACTGGAAGCGCGGCAGCACTTCATCACGGTCGCGCATCCGGTGATCGGCGAGTGCGTCGTCGAGAACTCGCGCACGAAGCTGCTGGGTACGCCGGCGCGGATCACACGGGCCAACGCCACGCTCGGCGAGCACACGGACCACGTGCTGCGCGAGCTGCTCGGCCTGAGCGACGACGAGATCATCGAGGCCGTGGCCGGCGGCGCCGTTGAGTGAGGGTGAGTGGTGAATGGTGAACAGTGAACGTGATCCGGAGATGATCCCGGTGTTGCGCTGCTGCATCGGACGTAGATAGGCACCGACTACGCTCCGGCTTTTACCATCACCACCGTTCACCATTCACCATTCACTACTCACCCAAGGCGAGCGAAGGGAGCCGCCCCATGGCCGAAGCACATGAAGACAACTTCTGGGATCTGCTCGCCGACGTGGCGCGGCTGCAGGAGCGCATGGGCAAAGACACCGTCGCCTGGGCGCGCGTCTATGAGGCGACGGGCGAGGCGTTGCAGCAGAACGCCGAAACCACGGCGCTGATGGCCGACGTGGGCCGGCGCAGTGAGCAGTTCATGCGCACCGGCCCGCCGGCCGCGGCGCGCCAGGCGATGCAGTTCTTCCTCAACCCGCTGCAGGCATTCGGCGCCGCCGGGCCGGGTGCGCCCATGCCGCCCGGCCCGCTCAGCCGCTTCTGGGAGGCATGGCTCTCCGATCGCGAACGCGGCGCGGGCGGGTCCGAGACGGGTTGAGGGGCGCTTCGGCCCGAGCCACGAGCGGCGGGGCGGCGTTCGAGGAACGCAAACGTCACGGCCCGGCGAGTTGTTGCTGCAGCAGGCCGATCGCGGCGAGCAGTTGCGGATCGTTCAGCGCCGCATCGTTCGGCGCCACGGCAACGTCGGGCGTGACACCGCTGCCGGAGATGGCGCGCTGCTTTGGCCCGATCAGCACACGGGCGACCGAGAATTCGAGCGAAGAGCCGTCGAGCAGCCCTTCGACCTTCGCCTCGCCCACGCAGCCCGTCGTCTGCTCGCCCACGATCTTCGCGCGGCCCCACGCCTGCAGGACCGCGGCCAGGATCTCGGCGGAGGAGAGGCTGCCGCGGTCGGTGAGCACGACCAGCGGCCGTTGCACGGGGAACGCGTTGCCGCCGGCGGTGTGCGCTTCCGGCGCGCCGTCCCGCGGCACGACGGTCCACAGCAAGCCGCTCTGAACAAACAGGCTTGCTATCTTGTCGGGTGGCTGACCGCCGCCGTTGAAGCGCAGATCGAGAATCCAGCCACGCACTCCCTCACCGTCGAATTGTTCGAGGTCGTGCCGCAGTTCTTCGTACTGCACGTTGCCCAGGTCGAAGGTGTCGAAGCGCAGCAGGCCGAGGTCGTCGGGTTCGCGCACGGCGGTGACGAGCGGGAGCGGCTGCGGCGTCAGCGTGACCTCGAAGGGCGCAGCGCCGGGCTCGCTCACGCTGAAGGTGCTGGGCTGGCCGTCCTGGTTGTGCTGCGCCACCGAGGCCAGCGCCTGCGCTGGGAGCTGCTGACCGACCTTCTCACCGTTGACAGCGATGACGATCTGGCCGCGCCGCAGGCCCAGTCGCTCCGCGTCGCTGCCGGGCGTGACCGCGACGATGCGCAGCGGCGCCTGTGTGCTGAACTGCACGCCGACGAGCTGTTTCGCCTCGCCGCGGAGGTTGGCCGCGGCGCGCGGCGCCAGATCGGGCGGCAGATACTGCGTGTGACAGTCGTTGCGCCGCGCCGCCAACTCCTTCAGCGCAGCGTCGATCAGCTGCCGGTCGCTGAGCCGGCCCTGCGCCAGCCGCTCAAGCGCCGGAAAGGCGCTGGTGTGCAACGCGGCGGCCGCGTCGAAGTCGTGCGGAAAGGAGGGGGGCGCCGGCACGTTCTGTGCGCCGGCCTGCCGCAGCGCGTTCGCGGCACCCTGCCAGGCGTCCGTGAAGAGCTGCGCCGGGTCGAGCGGCGTCACATACTCCTCGTAGAGCACGCGCACGGCGAAGCGCACGCGCACGGTGGGCTCGCCCGCTAGCTGCGGTGACGCAACGCTGACCGATGTCGCGCTCGGAGCGGCCGGCGCAGCGAAGCCAGCCGCCGTGGCTATCGCCGGGGCGCCGGCGCGCGGCGAGCTGGCGGCAGGCGATGGGGTGGGTATGCCGACGCTCGTGGTGACACGCTGGTTGTTGCCGGTGCAGGCGGCCAGCAGCAGGCAAGCCAGCAGGAGCGCGATCGAGCGGGGGCGTGGCATGCGAGGAGGTGTACGGCTAGGGGTAGCATGCTTCCCGCGGATGCAACCGGCCCTGCTCTGCACCGCTCGGCTCCGTCGTCTGTACAATGTACCGGAGTATGAGCCACCAGCTGCAGCCATGCGTGCTGGCGTCTTCGTATCACCTTTGAAGGTTCGCCACGCGGTCAAATTCCCACTATCGATGGAGGCAGAAAGGCGAGCGGTGGGCATGGACGGGGAAGCCGCATGCTCGCTCGAACGAGCGCTGCGCGCGTGGGGGCCGCACGCGCGACCGGTCGTGCCGCTCGGCGGTGGTAATCGTTCACTGGTGTGGCAGGTGCAGATCAACGGCGTTCGCTTCGCCGCGCGCCGCTCCAAACGGTCCGCGCCTGCAATTGGCTGGGAGCTTCGCCTGTTGGATTTCCTTGCGAGCCACGGCATCCGCGTGGTTACGGCGCTTGCCGCGTCCGACGGCCGGTGGCTGATCGATGGCTGGTCGCTCTTCACCTGGCTGGACGGTGATCCGCCCGTTTCAGAGCGTGATTGGCGCCTCGTGGCAGCGGAACTGGATCGGATTCACGCGCTCGCGCGCGGCTGGCGGCAGCGCCCCGGCTTTCGCTCTACCCGGCAACTGCTGACCGCAACCAGCGGCGGCGATGTGCACCTGGACCTCATGCCGCAGGACGCCATCGACCTGTGCCGGGCAGCGTGGCGCAGATTGGCCGGATGTCCGCGGTCGGTGATCCATGGCGATCCAGGCGCGGCCAACATCCGCATCAGCGATCGAGGGGTCGGCTTCTTCGACTGGGACGAGGCGCGCGTCGATGCGTCGTTGCTCGACTTCGCCGACCTGCCGATCGACATTGCAGGTTGGATCGGCACGATCGATGTCGCCGCTGCGCGGCGTGCGGCGCATGCATGGGAGGCGGCCAATGGCTGGCTGAAAGAGTCAGGCTACGCACGGCGCCGCCTGCGCATGATCGAGGACACGTGAACGGCGATCGCTGCGAACGCAAACCCTGCCCCTCTGCCGTAAGATAAGCCGCGGGCCGCTGTTGCGTCGCGGGGCGACGAAACGCAGCGCGGCCGGCGGAGTGCAGGAGTGAGCCTTGCGGTTGGTGTGCGGGAGCGCTGGGGCTCGGCCTCGGCGACGGAGCGACGGCGGGCGATCGGGCTGCTCGGCGTCAGCGCGGCGCACGCCGTCAACCACATGTACGGCGCCCTGCTGCCGCTTGTCTATCCGATCGTGCAGGACCAGTTCCACTTCAACTTCAGCACGCTCGGCATCGTCATCGCGCTCTCGAACTTCTCCGGCGGCGTCTTGCAGGCCGTGTTCGGCTTCGTCAACCGCCGCGTCTCGGCGCGGCGGCTGCTGGGCTGGGAGAACATCGCGCTCAGCTTGTGCGTAGCGCTGATGGCTGCCAGCGGCAACGTCGTGCAGTTCGGCGCCCTGCGCCTGGCCGGCAGCGTCGCCGGCAGCCCGCAGCATCCGGTAGGGAGCGCCTACTGCGCCGAGGAGTTCCCGCCGGAGCGGCGCGGCTTCGCGCTGGCCGCGCACGTCGGCGGCGGCAACATCGGCACGCTGATCGTGCCCTTGCTCGGCGCTGTGATGATCAGCGCCTTCGGCTGGCGGCTGACGCTGATTCTCTGGGCGATCCCCATCGGCCTGATGGGTGTGCTGACCTTCTTCCTGCTGCAAGACGACCCGGAGCGCGCCGCCCGCGTCGCCGCAGAGGCGCCCGATGCCGGCGTTTGGCCGGAGCTGAAGGCGATGCTCAGCCGCAAGACCGTCGTGCTGATCCTCGTCGCCGCCACGATCGCCGCGGGCGGGCGCGGCCTCGGCGTGATCACGACCTATGTGCCGTCGTACCTGCAAAAGGGGCTCGGCTTCGGCGACATCACCACGGGTGTGCTGTTCAACATCCTGCTGGTCGGTTCCGTGGTCGGCACGCTCGGCTCCGGCCGTCTGTCGGACAAATTCGGCCGCAAGCCGATGCTGATCACCTCCTACAGTGCAGCGCTGGTCTCGATGATCCTGCTGGTGATCTCCGGCAACGCGCTCTGGGCGTTGTTCCCCGTGCTGCTGGCGCTGGGCGTTACGGCCTACGCGGAAACCTCGGTGATCCAGTCGTTCTTTGCCGACGCGATCGGCACCGGCTCGCACCGCATCGGCTTCGGGCTGTTCTTCACGATCGGCTACGGTGTCGGCTCGATCTGGGCGGCCGTAGTCGGCGTGGTGATCGATCATTACGGCTTCCACGCCGCCTTCCTGCTGATGGGCGCGTCGTACGTGGCCGCCGCGCTGGTGCTGATTCCCACGATCGACATCGCCGGCACGAGGAAGCGGGCCGCCTGAGCGACGCGCGTTCCGCGGGCGAACCAACCACGCAACCGCGCGGGGCACCTAACCCTGCTTTGGCTGACGCCAAAGCTATCCCTTCCCGAAACTGGAAGGGAGGGATTTTGAGGGCACGCGATCGGGTGGGAGACAAGCCCGTCGTGCGTCCCACAAGGACACCGTGGTCCCGCCGCCGTCGCACGGTGTCTGGAACGCTCCAGGCGTCCCTTCCCGGCTCGGGAAGGGACAGACTTCCCGTACGGGAAGTCAGGGTTAGGCGCCCCGCGCGACCAGCCGGCCTCGAACGGAAGGCGAACCTGCGCGCTTGCGCGCTTGCCGGCGTGCTTCTAGGCGCTCAGCCGACTAGAATGCAAGCCACGGCGTAGTCACACGCCGTGGCGGCGCAGCCAGCCACCCCGTTTGAGAGGACAGCGTGACACAGCGAGTCGTCGTGACCGGTCTCGGCATGGTCAGCCCGGTCGGCCTCACCGCCAGCGAGACGTGGAGCGCGATCACGCGCGGCCGGTCGGGCATCGGTCCGATCACCTCGTTCGATACCAGCGACTTCGAGGCGAAGATCGCCGCCGAGGTCAAGGGCTTCGAGCCGACGAACTACATGGACCGCAAGGAGGCGCGGCGCACGGATCGCTTCATCCAGTTCGCGATCGCCGCCGCGCGCGAGGCGATCGATGCTGCCGGCCTGACGATCGATGCCGAAAACGCCGACGATGTGGGCGTGGTGATCGGCTCCGGCAACGGCGGCATCATCACGCTCTCCGAGCAGTACGAGGTGATGCGCACGAAGGGTCCAGGCCGCGTCAGTCCCTTCTTAATCCCGATGATGATCGTGGATATGGCCTCGGGCCTCGTCAGCATTCATACCGGCGCCCGCGGGCCGAACTTCTGCACCGTCTCCGCCTGTGCCACCGGTGCCGACGCGGTCGGCAACGCCTGCGAGGTGATCCGCCGCGGCGACGCGAAGGCGATGATCGCCGGCGGCTCGGAAGCGGCGATCGTGCCGATCGGACTCGCCGGCTTCGCCTCGTGTAAGGCACTGACGCTGCGCACGGACGCGCACGCCTCGCAGCCATTCGACGCCGAGCGCGACGGCTTCGTGATGGGCGAAGGCGCGGCCGTGCTGCTGCTTGAGGACCTGGACTACGCGCTGCAGCGCAGCGCCCCGATCCTGGCCGAGCTGGTCGGCTACGGCGCCACGGGCGATGCCAACCACATCACGCAGCCGATCGAAGGCGGCGAAGGCGGCGTGCGCGCCATGCGCCGGGCGCTGAAGCAGGCCGGCCTTGAACCGGAGGACGTGGACTACGTGAACGCCCACGGCACCTCGACGCCGATCAACGACAAGTTCGAGACGCAGGCGATCAAGACCGTCTTCGGCGAGAAAGCCTTCGGCGTGCCGGTTTCTTCCACAAAATCGATGATCGGCCATCTGCTCGGCGCAGCCGGGGCGATCGAGGCGGGCTTCTGTGTGCAGGCGATTCAGAGCGGCACGCTGCCGCCGACGATCAACTACGAGCACGCCGACCCCGACTGCGACCTCGACTACGTGCCCAACAGCGCCCGTTGCCAGCCGGTGAACGTGGCGATGACCAACTCCTTCGGCTTCGGCGGTCACAATGCCACGCTGCTCTTCCAGAGGTACGGCGGGCAGAGCGCACGCCGTGCGCCGGCGCCCCGCGAGCCGCAGCGGCCCGGTATGGCTCCCATCAGACGGCTGGCGCCGGGTATGAACGACGCCGGGATGGGCCGCTAGCAGGGAAGCCTGCCTGACCGCACCGCGGCCCCGCGTGCTGGACGCGCCGACGCCTGGGCCTTCGGGGCGCCGTCCGGGGCCCGCGTGCCTGCCGGTGCGCCGTGGCGCTGGCGGGCCGATCCCGTGCCGGCGCCTGGCCCGCGCGGCCGCGCGCCGGCCGGGGCCGCTGGCGGGCCTGCCCGTCCTCGCCCTGGCCTGGCTCGTGCGGCATCGCGCCCGCCCACGCCTACCCCCAGGTTCAGAACAGCCGCTACGCCCGCACGCGGCTGCTCAGCAGGTCCTTGTAGACCTGGCCGTCCTTCATGATCACGGCCAGGCGCTCGTGATTTTGCAGGACGGCGATGTCGGCGAGCGGATCGCCGTCCACCACGAGCAGATCGGCCAGCTTGCCGGGCTCCAGCGTGCCCACGAGCGTGCCGACGCGGCTGCATTCTGCCGCCGTTTTCGTCGTGGCGACGATCGCCTGCAGCGGCGTCATGCCGCCCTCGACCATCATCGCCAGCTCCTCGGCGTTGGTGCCGTGCGGGCCGACGCCGGTATCGGTGCCCATCGCGATCGGCACGCCGGCCTCGACCGCACGGCGGAAGCTGTTGAAGTGCGCCTCTTTGACCTCGGTCGCCTTGCGCAGCGCGTAGGGCGGCACAGACGACGGATCCTTCTCGGCCCGGCGGATCACCCAGACCGGCGCCACCAGCGTGGCGACGAGATAGGTGCCCCGGCGCTTCATCTCCTCGATCACGTCGTCTTCAAGGTAGATGCCGTGCTCGATCGATGCGATGCCGCCGAGCACGGCGTTGCGGATGCCCTGCGCCGCCTGCGCGTGGGCCATCACCGTCTTGCCGGTCGCCCGCGCCTCGTAGACGATCGTGGCGATCTCCTCGGGCGAGAAGCCGGTGGCGCCCGGCTCATCGTTGGGCGACATCACGCCGCCGGAGGTGTGGACTTTGATCTGATCGGCGCCGGCACGCAGGAGCTGGCGCGTGGCGCGGCGCACCTCATCAACGCCGTCCACCACGGTCCAGGGGTGGTCCGGATCGGGCACTTTCAGATCGGCGCCGCTGGGCATCACGTTGTCTCCGTGACCGCCCGTCTGCGACAGGGCGCCGACCGCGATGCGCAGGCGTGGACCTGGGAACATCCCCTGCTCGATCGCCATCTTCACACCGCGCGGTGTGCCGCCGGCGTCGCGCACGGTCGTGAAACCGGAGTCGAGCGTCAGCTTCGCGTTGGCGAGCGCGGTCGCGATTGAATAGCTGTAGGGATTCAACAGGCGCTGCTGCACGCCCCAGGCCGACGAGGCGAGATGCACGTGGCAGTCGATCAGACCGGGCATCACCGTCATGCCCGCGGCGTCGATCACCGACGCCCCGCGCGGCGCCTCGACGTTCGTTCCGGCCGCGACGATGCGGTTCTCCTCCACCACGATCGCTGCGCCGCGCACGGGATCGCGTCCCGTGCCATCGATCAGCGTTGCACCATGAATCACCGTCGTCATCGCCCCATCCTCCGCGTCCGGTTCGCAGGTCCGGACGGCGCTGGCGCTATCTTTGCATATCGTCTGGCTGACGCGCAGTGGCAGCCGGTGGCCTATCTCTGACTTCGCAAGCGAAGTCTGTCCCTTCCCCACCGGGGAAGGGTGTGTCCGAGGGCTACCGGTCCTTCTCCGACGAACCCCTCCCCCGTGGAGAGGGGACAGCCGGCGCAGCCGGCAGGGGTAGGCGGCCCGTGGCGCCGGCGTGCGCGGTTGGACCCCCGCGCTGACGCCCTCTACACTGTGCCAGGAGTCGCAGCGTAAGGAACAAGGCAGATGGCAGTGGCAAACGGGCGCGCACCGGGTCGCCGGCGGGTCGTAATCACCGGCATGGGCGCGATCACGCCGCTCGGCGAAGAGGTCGAGACCTTCTGGCAGGCACTGGTCGCCGGCCGGTCGGGCATCGACTACATGACGCTGGCCGATACGACCAACTATCCGACCAAGCTGGCCGGCGAGGTCAAGGAGTGGCAACCCGAGCGCTACATCGAGCGGCGCGAGGCGCGCCGTATGGCGCGGTTCAGCCAGTTCGCCGTCGCCGCCGCCGGACAGGCGATCGCCGACGCCGGCCTCGACCTGGAAGACGAAGACCGCACTCGTGTCGGCGTGTACCTTGGTAACGGCAACGGCGGCTATCCAAACATCGACGAAGCCGTGCGCACGATCGTGGCGAAGGGCGGTATGCGCATGGACCCGCTGTTCATGCCGAAAAGCCTGCCCAATATGGCCGCGGCGCAGGTTAGTTTGCAGTACGGCCTCAAAGGCTACACCGGTACGGCGATCACCGCCTGCGCCGCCGCAACACAGGCCGTCGGCGAGGCCGCCGAGGTCATCCGTCGCGGCGCCGCCGACGTGATCCTGTCCGGCGGCACCGAGGCTGGAATCAGCGAGCTGGGCCTCGCGGCGTTCTCCGTGATGCGGGCGATGAGCAGCCGCACCGATGAGCCGGCCCGCGCCAGCCGCCCCTTCGACAAGGACCGCGACGGCTTCATCCCGGCCGAGGGCGCCGGCATCTTCGTGCTCGAGTCGCTGGAGCACGCACGGGCGCGCGGCGCCCGCATCTACTGCGAGTTGACCGGCTATGCCGTCAGCTCGGACGCCTACCACATCGTCGCGCCGTGCGCCGACGGCGAGGGTGCGGCGCGCGCGATCGAATGGGCGCTCGCCGATGCCTGTCGCGGTCCGGCGGACCTGGACTATGTCAACGCCCACGGCACCTCGACGCCGATGAACGATTCCGCCGAGACAAAGGCGATCAAGGCCGCGCTGGGCGAGCACGCCTACACGGTGCCGATCAGCTCGACCAAGTCGATGATCGGCCACGCCTTCGGCGCCAGCGGCGCCCTGGAGTTGGTGGCCTGCGTGAAGACTATCGACAGCGGCACGATTCATCCGACGATCAACTACGAGACGCCCGATCCAGACTGCGACCTCGACTACGTGCCGAGCAGCGCCCGCCGGGCCGACGTACGCGTGATCCTGAAGAACAGCTTCGGCTTCGGCGGCCAGAACGCCTGCGTCGTGCTCGAAAAGTGCGACGGCACGGTGCCGGGCTGATGCACGTCCTCGTCATCGGCGGCGCCGGCTACATCGGCAGCGTCACCGTGGAGGTGCTGCTCGACGCAGGCCACCGCGTCACTGTCTTCGACGACCTCAGCCACGGTCATCTTGACGCCGTCGACGATCGGGCCGCGCTGATTACGGGCTCAACGCACGATGCCGCGGCCCTTGAACGCGCCTTCGCAGAGCCCGTGGACGGCGTGATCAACTTCGCCGCCTTCCTGTCTGTCGGCGAGTCGATGGCCGAACCGGATCGCTACTTCCACAACAACGTGGCGGGCGGCATCAATGTACTCAACGCCATGCTGCGGCACGGCGTGCGGCGCTACGTCTTCTCCTCTACGGCGGCCGTGTTCGGCGAGCCCGAGTACGTGCCGCTCGATGAGCGTCATCCGCTGCGCCCGGTGAATCCCTACGGGGAGTCGAAGCTGATCGTGGAGCAGATGCTGCGCTGGTACGACGAGTGCCACGGCCTCAAATCCGTCGCGCTGCGCTACTTCAACGCTTCGGGCGCCACGGAGCAGCGCGGCGAGGACCACGACCCCGAAACGCACCTGATCCCGATTATTTTGCAGGTTGCCGACGGTGCGCGGCCGGCGCTGCCGCTGTTCGGCGACGACTATCCCACACCCGACGGCACCTGCATCCGCGACTACGTGCACATCGCGGACCTGGCGCAGGCGCACGCGCTGGCGCTGGAGTACGCCGAGACGCGCTCCGGCCGCTTTAACCTGGGCAGCGGCGCCGGCCACTCGAATCGCGAGGTAATCGCGGCGGTGCAGCGCGTCACCGGGCGGGAGATCGCCATCGACCAGCAGCCGCGCCGGCCGGGCGACCCGCCGGCGCTGGTCGCCGCGTCGGACCTGGCGCGCCGCGAGCTTGGCTGGCGGCCGCGCTATACTGACCTCGAGGCGATCGTTACCAGCGCGTGGCGCTGGCGCCAGGCGCATCCGCATGGCTATGCGGGCCGCGACGAGCGCGAGCACGCCTGATCTACGGTGTGCGGCGTGGCCTCAATCGCCGGCCGGTCGCACATCGTCGGCGTGGATCTCGACGCCGGCGGCCCGTTCGTAGAGCAGCAGCGTGGCCAGCGAGCTTTTGTCGCCCAGTCCGTTGCCCCTGGCCCACTCGTAGACCTGCTCTACCGCCGCCGCGACGGGCATGGGCACACCCAGGTCGCGCCCGGCGCCGACGGCCAGGCCAACGTCCTTGCGCGCCAGCGCCAGCGCAAAGCTCGCTTCGTCGAAACCCCGCTTAAACAGCCGCGGCAGCCCGCGCACGAGCGGCCCCGCCGAGCTGACGCTCATGACCTCGAACAGTGTCGCAGGCGGGATGCCCGCCTTGGCCCCGACGACCACCGCCTCGTCCAACAACGGCCCGATCGACAGCGCCACGAGGTTGTTCATCAATTTGACGACCGAGCCGTTGCCGACCGGGCCGAGATGGAAGACGTTGGCGCCGATCGCGTCGAGCAGGGCGCGGTGCTCTTCGAAGGCCGCGCGCTCGCCGCCGACCATCACGGCCAGTGACCCCTTCTCGGCCCCGCCGACGCCGCCGCTCACCGGCGCGTCCAGCACCGTGACGCCGTGGTCGGCCGCCTGCGCCGCGATGCGCCGAATCACGGGCGGCGCATTGCTGCTAAGGTCGAACAGCACGCTGCCCCGCGCCGCGCCGGCGAGCACGCCGTCCGGACCCAGCACGACGCGCTCAACTTCCGGCGGCCCCGGCAGCGAGGTGAAGACCACGCGGCACTGTGCTGCCACGGCCTTCGGACTCGCCGCCCAGCGGGCGCCGAGCTCGACCAGGTTGGCCGCGGCGTCTTCGCGCAGATCGTGGACGACGAGCTGGTGTCCGGCGCGGATCAAATTGCGGGCCATGGGGTTGCCCATGTTGCCCAGGCCGATAAAGCCGACATCCATCGCTCGCCTCTCCTTCGCCGGGTCGCGGCCGGCCGGACGCTGAACGGTTCCGCGCACAGAAGTCAGGGAATCGCCGTATCCCTGGCAACTGTTGCGCCGCGCCCGCCCTTCGATGCTTATACCACGAAGGTCACGGTTCAGGTGTGGCCGGAGCCATACCGGCCGGGCGCCGGTCGCGGGTAGTCTCGTTGTAACGGCGGACCAGCGCTGCTGGACGAAGAAACGGTAGGCCGGCCGCGGGAAGCCGCCGGCGAAAGGGAAGTGCACGATGCGCAAGACAGTTCAGCCCGCTACGGCAACGCAGGTGGTTGTGCGCCTCGCCACGCAAGGCCCCGCGCTGCGCACGGTCGTGAACTTGACCAGCGGTTCGACCGTGCGCGTCCGCCTCGCCGCGTAGGACCGCCGGTCTGAAGGCGCAGCCGCCGACGCACGCCTCGGTCATTGCGCTGTTGCGCCTTCCTCACCGCCTCGGCGCTGACTCGCGCCGGCGCACCAGCGCACGAAGTCAGACGCGAGCGAGCGTTCACTGCCCAAGTGCAGATGGACGTAGCTGCCCCACACCGAGCCGCGCACCCCGCCGACCGGCCGTTCACCTCCGCCCTCCAGCGCCGCCGCGTAGACCGCGTCGTGTGCGAGCGGCGGCTCCGAGACCGACCAGTGAAACTCGTGTCCACGCAGGCGCATACCGGCCGGTCCGGCCGGGCCGTCGCGCAGCACGCGCAGCTCACGATAGCCCAGCGTCATGCGGCTGCCGCTCATGCTCGAATCGAGCGGCAACAGGCCCAGCATCTCGTGCCGAACCCCCGCGGCGTCGGTAAGCGACCGTCCGGCGTACATGTAGCCGCCGCACTCGGTGTAGATCGGCGTGTTGCGGGCCGCGGCAGCGCGCAGCGCCGCCAGCATCGGCCGATTGGCCGCGAGTTGCGCGGCAAACAGCTCCGGAAACCCTCCGCCCAGATAGACGGCATCGGCGCCATCCGGCAGCGCCGCGTCGGCCAGCGGGCTGAACGTCACGATCTCGCTGCCATGCGCCCGCAGCAGGTCGAGCGCGTCCTCGTAGTAAAAGCTGAAGGCGGCATCCCGCGCGAGGGCCAGCCGCACGCACGGCTGCACCCGCGCGGCCGGGAACAGCAGTTGATCGGGCGGACACCCCGGACGCGGCTCCCGCGCAATGCGCAGGATGCGCTCCAGATCGAGATCGCGCGCGACGGTCGCGGCGAGCGCATCGAAGTACTCATGCGCCAGCGGGCCTTCGGTCGTCGGGATCAGACCGAGATAGCGCTCGGGCAGCGTCAAACGCTCATCGCGGCCGAGGCTGCCTAGGACCGGCACGCCCGCTTCGTCCTCGATCGGCGGCGCTACCGCGCGGTAGTGCCCCTCGCCGGCGATACGGTTGAGCACCACGCCGGCCAGATCGACGCGCGGATCGAAGCTGCGGTAGCCGGACACGATCGCGGCCGCGCTGCGGGCGATCTTCCAGCCGTCCACGACCAGCAGCACCGGCACGCCGAGCAACGCCGCTACCTCGGCTGTGCTGCCGGCGCCGCGCCCGCCGGTGCGGCCGTCGAACAACCCCATGACCCCCTCGATCACACACAGATCGGCGCCGGCCGAGGCACGCTGAAACAGCTCGACAACGGCGCCATGCGGCAGCATCCAGGTGTCGAGGTTGCGCGACGGCCGGCCGCTGACGGCGGTGTGATAGCTGGGATCGATGTAGTCGGGGCCGACCTTGAAGCCCTGCACGCGCAGCCCGCGGCGGCCGAAGGCCGCCATCAGCCCGGTGGCAACCGTGGTCTTGCCGACGCCCGAATGGACGCCCGCCACGACGATCGTCTGTGCCACGCAGCCTTCCTTTCGCGGCGTCAGGGCCGGTTCGGGTACAGGATCTGCTCGAGCATCAGCAGCCCATCGGCGATGCGCGGACCCGGACGCACGATCAGCACGGGGTTGACCGCGACCACGCGGCCATTGCGCACCGCCGCGACGTTGGCCCAGTCGGGCCGCGTCTGTCCCGCCGGCACAGCGCTCGCGTCGCCCGTACCTGGCAGGACAATCACGTCGGGATTCGCTGCTGCCACGCTGCCTGGTGCGACAGTCGGATACGGCTCCGCGGTGCTGGCCACGACATTCTGCGCTTTGAGCAGGTGCAAGAGATCGCCGGTCAGGCTCCCGGGCGCCGCGGCACGGTTCGCCGGACCCACCTCGACATAGACGCTCGGCCCCTGCGGCGTGCTGGCAAGCTGGCGTTGAATCGCGTCCACGCGCCGGCCGAGCGCCGCGGCCGCGCTCTGCGCATCCGCCAGCCGGCCGGTCACATCGCCGAAAAACTGGATTTGCTGCTCCAGCTCCGCGACAGTTGCCGGCGCCTTCAATGCGACCACCGGCACCGCCGCGCTGTCGAGGGTGTTCACGGTCCGCGCATCCGCGCCCACCACCACGATCAGATCCGGATTGACCGCTTGAATCGCCGTCACACCGGCATCAGCGGCGACCCGCGGCAGCGCCGCCTCGGGTGGGTAGTCGGAGTCCGGGCTGACCGCGGCCACCTGCGGCCCGGCGCCGATCTGAAACAGGATCTCCGTGGCCCCGGCTGAGAGTGAGAGGATGCGCCGCGGCTGGGCGGCGATCACGATCTCGCTGCCGTCGTCTCGGCGCAACCGCAACGGATAGCTCGCGCTGGAGGTGGCCCTGAGCAGCGGCGTCGCCGGCGAGCGCGGCGGCGCCAGCACGAACGGTTGAGGCGGGCCCTGGGGCGCTTTCGTGCTCTGGCCGCCGCTGCTGATCAGGAAGGTGGCGACGACGGCCGCGAGCGCGAGCACGACGAGCGGCGCGAGATAGCGCATGCGGCGAGCGGTCATACACCCGGCTTCGGCAGGAATCGAGTCCGCTCCCAGCATAGCGCGCTGGACGGAGAGCGCACGACCGTCGCACCGCGTGCTGCACGCGGGCCGGTGCCGCCGGCAGGTTTGAGCGCCGCCGTCCGCGCTCCCTATACTTGGATCAGCCTCTGCATGCGGCGGGTTGCGATGCTGTTTTTCCGTACGTCGTCGGTCGATGAGACCCGTGCCCTGGGCGAGCGCCTGGGCGCGCTGCTTGAGCCCGGCGATGTTGTCCTGTTGCAGGGCCCGCTGGGCGCCGGTAAGACGGCGATGACCCAGGGCATCGGCCGCGGCGCCGGTTCAAGCGACCTGGTCAACAGCCCGACGTTTGTGCTGATCAACGAGTACCGCGGGCGCGTCAAGCTCTACCACGTCGATCTGTACCGGCTGGAAGATTCCGAGGAGATCGTGCAACTGGACCTGCCCGGCTACACGACCGACGGTGCGCTGATCGTGGAGTGGCCGGAGCGGGGCGCCGGCCTGCTGCCCGACGAGCATCTGCATGTGGCGATCGAGCACGATGGCGAGGCTACGCGGCGCATCATGCTCACCGCCTTCGGCGAACGGCCGGCAGGGCTGCTGCGGCAGATCAGCGCCGAGGCGGTGGCCGCCGGTGACTGAGACACAAGTGGGCGTTGAGCTGGCGATCGACACGGCCGGCCTTGTCGCCAGCGTCGCCCTTTCCCGCGAAGGTTCGCTGCTGGCCGAGCTCACCTGGCGCACGCGCACCAACCACTCGGCCGAACTGCTGCCCGCGATCGAAACCCTGCTCATGCAATGCGGGCTCGAACGCGAGCAGATCCGCGTGCTGTTCGTCGATCGCGGGCCAGGCGCCTATGCCGGCCTGCGCGTCGGCATCAGCACGGCGATGGGATTGGCGCTCGCGCTCGATGCCGAGCTGCTCGCGGTCGGGCGGCTGGAGTTGGACGCCCACGGCCACGCCGCCTTCCGCGGCCCGATCTGCGCAATTCATCAGGCCGGCCGTGGCGATCTGGCCTGGGCCGTGTACGAACGCACGGGAACCGACTGGCGCGAGATCGCCGCCCCGCACCTGACGACGCTCGACAGCCTCTGCGAGTCGGCCCCGGCCGAGGCCCTGTTCTGCGGTGAGTTGGCCGGGCTGGAAGAACGGCTGATGGGGCGCTTCCCGACGGCGCGGCTGACAAGCCCTGCCGCGTCGCTGCGGCGGGCGGCGTCGCTGGCCGAGCTGGGCTGGGCGCGTTACGCAACGGGCGCGCGCGACAATCCGCTGGCGGTTGAGCCGCTGTACCTGCGCGACCCGGCAATCACGAAGCCGAAGTCCATCGTCGCCAACACACCGTAGCGTACGGCGTGGCGGAATCACGACAGCCGGGCGCAGCATTCCACCGATCGTTCGCCGCGGCGGGCGCAGGAAAGGAAGGGCATGGAACGCACGTTGATCTTGGTGAAGCCCGACGGCGTGCAGCGAGGCTTGACGTTCGAGATCCTCGGCCGGCTGGAGCGGCGCGGGCTCAAGCTCGTCGGCCTCAAGCTGATGCAGGTGCCGACGACGCTGGCGGGACAACACTACAAAGAGCACGAGGGCAAGGGCTTCTATGCGGGGCTGATCGAGTACATCACCTCGGCGCCGATCGTTGCCGCAGTGTTCGAAGGACCGGACGCGATCGCCGCCGCGCGGGCGACGCTGGGCAAGACCAATCCGGTCAACGCCGATGCCGGCACGATCCGCGGCGATCTCGCCATCCAGACCGGCCGCAACCTGGTCCACGGCTCGGACGGCCCCGAGTCCGCGGCGCGCGAGGTCGCGCTGTTCTTCACGCCCGACGAACTGCAACGCTACGATCGCGAGCTCGATCGCTGGTTGCGGGAGTAGCCCGGCGGGCGGCAGATCCGCGCACGGACCCGTGCCTGCCGTCAGCCGAAACGCACCAGCGGCGCGGAGCGGCTCCAGAGGCCTTCGAGGTTGTAGAAGGCGCGCTGCTCTGGAGAGAACAGATGGACGATCACCGCGCCGAAGTCGAGCAGCACCCAACCAGAGTCCGGCTCGCCTTCCCGCGGCCCCATGTCAACGCCGAGTTGTTTCATGTCGCGCTCGAGCGTGTCGATCAGCGCGTTTAACTGGCGCACATTGTTCGCCGTCGCAATCACGAAGTAGTCGGCGAACGTCGAAACCTTGCTGATGTCGATCTGGACGATATCTTCGGCCTGACGATCCGAAAGGATATCGACGAGGTTCTGGGCAATTTCGGCTGACTCCAGACGGATCCTCCCTGGCGCTCGCATCCCGTGCGGCAGCGGCCAATGCGCCGCGGGGACGTATACTCGGAGTGTAGCATCTTCCGGCGGGCCGCGGCGGCGCTGCCGGGCTCGGAGGCAACGTGGCTGGTCCGCGCGTGATCGTCGGTATGAGCGGCGGCGTCGATTCGTCGGTCGCGGCGGCGCTGTTGCAGCAGCAGGGCTACGACGTGATCGGCATCACGATGCGCCTGTGGACGCAGCCCGACCCCGAGGGGTTCAGCGGCCGCAAGCAGTGCTGCTCGATCGAGGACGTGGATGATGCCCGTCGGGTCGCGCAGGCGCTCGGCATTCCGCACTACACGCTGAATCTGGAGCGCCAGTTCAACACGCAGGTTGTCGATTACTTCGTCGGCGAATACGCGCACGGCCGCACGCCCAACCCCTGTCTGGCCTGCAACGAGCACATCAAGTTTAAGGCGTTGCTCGAACGCGCCGTCGCCCTTGACGCCGACTATCTCGCCACGGGCCACTACGCACGGCGCACCGAGCGCGACGGCCGCTTTCACCTGCTGCGCGCGGCCGATCCGGACAAGGATCAGTCGTATGTGCTCTACACGCTGGGCCAGCGCGAGCTGCGGCGCGTGCTCTTTCCGCTCGGCGATCTGAGCAAGCCGCGCGTGCGCGAGATCGCCGCCGGCCTCGGGCTCGGCGTGGCCGGCAAGCCCGACAGCGTCGAGATCTGCTTCGTTCCCGGCAACGATTACCGCGCCTTCGTCTCCGCGCGCGTTCCCCAGCAGGCCGGCGCGATCGTCGATGAGCGCGGGGCCGAAGTTGGGCAGCATAGCGGCATCGCCAACTACACGGTCGGCCAGCGCAAGGGGCTGGGCGCGTTCGGCGACCGCCGCTTCGTTACCGAGATTCGACCGGCCGACAACGTTGTCGTCGTCGGCCCGGAGGAAGCGCTGCTGGCGCACACGCTGTACGCCGGGCAGTTGCGCTGGACGCAGGGTGATCCGCCCGGTCCGGACGAAGCGCTGGATGTGAAGATCCGCTACCGCGGCCGGCCGCTGCCGGCGCGGGTGTTGGTCGCCGGGGATCTGGCAGAGGTACGGTTCGCGGTGCCGCAACGCGCGGTGACGCCAGGCCAGTCGGCCGTTTTCTACCGCGGGGATGAAGTGCTGGGCGGCGGCACGATCTGCGCCGCGCCGCCGATCGCCTGATCGCATGACGGCCGGCGCGGCGAAACCCCCGTCCCTGGACGGCCTCGTCTCACGCTGGCTGAACCGGCCCCTGTCGCGTCCAACGGCGCGCCTGCTGGCACATACGCCCATCACTCCGAATCAGGTCACGATCCTGAGTACGCTGATCGCGTTCGTGGCGGGTGCGCTGCTGATCGCGGGCGGCAACATCTGGGCGGGCGTCGCCATCCACGTTTCGTCGGTCGTCGATGGCGTGGATGGCGATCTCGCGCGCCTCCGCGGCCGCAGCAGCCGCTTCGGCGCCGTACTCGACGCCGTGCTCGATCGCTATGCCGACGCAGCGATCTTCGGCGGCATGGCCTGGTGGGCGCAGCAGCACGAGGCGTACGCGGCGCCGCTGCTGCTGGGGCTCGTCGCCCTCACCGGCGCCTTCGCCGTGAGCTACTCGCGCGCCCGCATCGAGGCCAGCGCGGGACTCAAGCTGGCCGGCGAACTGCTGGGCCTCGGCTCGCGCGACGTGCGGCTGTTGATCGCCGCCGCCGGCTGCCTCGTCGGTCAGGCGTGGCTGGCGTTGCTGCTCATCGCGCTGCTCAGCCACGCGACCGTGCTCTGGCGGCTGATCCGTCTCTCCCGACCGACCAACGAGTAGCCGATCGCGCCGGCGGACGCTGCAGTTTGCTGCGCCTACTCCCCAGCGTGGATTGATGGGCGCGGAGCGCATGCTACAATTCCGCAGAACCGCATCCGGGAGATGCGCATGGACACGGCACGCGACATCGTCATCATCATCTGGGGCGTCGTCAGCATTCTCACCCTGCTGGTGGTGCTCGGCATCTCGCTGTTCATCGGCCTCTCGATCAAGAACCTGGTTTCCACGATCAATGAGCTGGTCAATACCAGCGTGAAGCCGATGATCGACACGACGCAGCAGTCGGTGGTCAACGTCGCCGGTACGACCCAGTTCCTCGGCGACACGGTCGTCTCGCCCGTGATCCGGGTGATCAGCATCGCCGCCGGTGTGCGGCGGGGCGTCGGCGTCTTCACCGGTGTGACCAGCCGGCTGCACGGCCGCGGCGGTAAGAAATCGTGAGGCGCGAGCCGGGCGATCGTCGTGAATCCGGCGCTGCATTCCTGAAGCGAAGTGATGGCGCGATCGGTATCGGCCCGCTGCACGTATCCAAAGCGCGGCTGCGGCGGGCGCGCGGGCGCGCCCGCGCCGATCTGGACGCAGCCGGAACGCTGGTGAGCGACTCG
>CALFMN010000027.1 GCA_937879875.1 uncultured Chloroflexota bacterium
CCTGCGCCTTCATCGCGTTTCATCAAGCTGGCCTAGTGGGATAGGTTCTAAGGCCCGCGCTGCGCCAGGCGGCACCGCGGGTGGCGAACCTGATGGCACCGATCCCGTCGAGGCAGGAGCTACGCACTCTGAGCCTCGATTCACCGAGCGAACTTGATCGGACTAATCGGCATAACGTGCCGGCTCGCTGTTGTTGAGATCACTCTGCTCGCATGGTGGGCCTCATAGCTCCGCCGGCGGCTCAGGCACAGAATTTTCTCCAGTAACCGTACTGTATGCGTCACAGCGCGTACTGGAGTATGTGACATGAGCATCAGAATTGGTTCCCGACTGATCGCGGCAGGTGCGGCCGTTGTGCTCGGCCTGCTGTTTATCGCCTGCGGGCGCGGCAACACAAGCCCCGCCGCGGCGGCCCAGCGCCACGGCGATCTGTTGATCGCTCAGGAAACCGGCCTCTACCTCCGTGATCTGGGAAGCGGGCCCGAGCGGCTCCTGATCGCCGCACAGAACGGCCAGCGGATCATAAATCCCGCCTGGGCGCCGGACGGCTCGCAGTTCGCGTACGTGCTGGAGGTGCCGGCGGCAGGTCCATCGTACAGTCCAGGTCCTCCGAGCGACGATCTGTACGTCGCCGATGCCATCGGTCAGCACGTCCAGCTCGTGCTGCCGCACACAGAGGCCGGAGCGCTGGTGAGCGGACTGTCCTGGACGCCCGATGGCAAGCAGTTGATCTTCACCTCTGTGCGGAGCAGCGGCGCGCAGGTGCGCCGGCTGGATCTCGCCAGCCACAACGTCAGCACGGTCCTGGATACCGACCCAGGCGTTGTCCCGTGCTCCACCGGCGCCCGCCTGGCCTACGCCGGCGGCGATCTGCGGGTGACCGATGCTGCGGGGCAGGCCGACACCCAGGTTGCCACGCCGGCGCCGAATGCGTTGACCGAGATCAGAGGTGTCCGCTTCTCGCCGGACTGCACTCGGCTTGTGTTCGAGAAGTTCGAGCGGATCATCGACAACGGGCCGTTTCGCGGCCACGTCCAGGCACAAGGAACCTGGAGCCTCTGGGTGGTGAACGCCGACGGCACCGCCCCGCGGCAATTGCAAAGTCTCCAAACCGGTCAGATCCCGTCCTCCGGCTGGGTATGGTCACGGGATGGACAGGCGCTGCTGTCGCTCAACGCGGATGGTCTGTACCGGCAGCCAGCCGACGGAGGCCAGCAAGTTCGGGTGGGTTCCGGAGGCAGCGGCGAGATCGCGTGGCGGCAGCGCTGACGGCCCGCTCCCGGCCTCTGCTAAGCTCTACACAGGCGGTCCTGCGCTACGCTTTTGTGCAGTCGGCATGTACCGGCGCGATGGATGCCGCTCGCGCCGGTGGTTGAGGCTCGCCCGCGCCCATCCTTGCAGTCTCGGAGGCAACGGCCATGGCGACCGAAGTCATCATGCCCCAGATGGGTGCGGATATGCAGGAAGGCACGCTGCTGCGCTGGCTGAAGCAGCCGGGCGAACGCGTGGCGCGCGGCGAGATCATCGCCGAGATCGAGACGGACAAGGCCAACGTCGAGATCGAGTCGTTCGCCGACGGCGTGCTGAGCCAGACGCTGGCCAGCGAAGGCCAGGTCGTGCCCGTTGGCGAGGTGATCGCGCTGATCGAAGCCGGCGAGGGCGCCGCGGCGCCGGCACAGGTTGCTGGCCCGTCCACCAGCGCGCAGCAAACGCCGCCCGCAGCGGGTCCGGTCGGGACGGCGACGGCTCCGACGATGCCAGAGCTGCTCCGCGCCGAGGCGCGCGCCGAAGCCAGCGCCGTGGCCGAGCCGGCCGCGAACGGCGCTAGCGCTGGCGTCGAGTCGCGCGAGCCGGTGGCTGCCGGAGCCGTGCCAGCCGCCGCTCCCGATCGGGCCGAGCTGCGCACGCCGCCCGACGGCTCGCAGATCGCCGGGCCGGGACAACGGCTGCGCGTCTCGCCCGTGGCGCGCAACATCGCCGAGGAACTGGGCGTCGATCTGCGCTCGCTGCAGGGCAGCGGCCCCGAGGGCCGCATCATGCGCAAGGACGTGGAGCGCGCCGCGCAACACCAGCAGCCCCAGCCGGCAGCGGCGGCTGCACTTGCCGCCCAACCATCCGCCGGCGTCGCCACGATCGAGCGCCCGCCGGCCGAGGCTCCGACAGCGCCGCCCGCCGAGCCGGTTGTGCCGCGCCGCTGGGAGGAGAAGCGCGAGCCGGAGGCCGTGCCTGCCGCGCCCGCGTCCGCGCCGCAACCGGCCGCGGCGCGAGCGCAGCCATCTGCACCGGCGCCGCAGCGCCCCGCCGCACCCGCTCCCGCCGCGGGCGTGCAGCCGCTCTCAAAGATGCGGCAGGCGATCGCGCGGCGCATGGCGCAGAGCAAGCGCGAGGCGCCGCACTACTACGTCACCGCCGAGATCGACATGACCGAGGCGATGGCCTTCCGCGCTCAGCTCAACCAGGCCGCGCCGGACGGCCTGCGCGTCTCGGTCAATGACCTGATCGTCAAGGCCTGCGCCGAGACGCTGAAGCAGCATACCGCCTTCAACGCCGGCTACAGCGACGACGGTTTGCGCATGAACGAGCGCATCAACATCTGCATCGGCGTGGCGCTGCCGGACGGGCTGGTGGCGCCGGCGCTGCTGGACGTGGGCGTGAAGAGTCTCGGCCGCATCGCGATCGAGGCGCACGACCTGGCCGAGCGGGCGCGTTCGGGTATGATGCGCCCGGCCGAGCTGAACGACGGCACGTTTACGATCAGCAATCTCGGCATGTATGGCATCGAGACGCTGATCCCGATCATCCAGCCGCCGCAGGCCGCGATCCTCGGCGTGGGCGCGGTGGAAGATCGGCCGGCCGTGCGCGACGGCCAGATCGTGGCCCGCAAGCTGATGATGGTTGCGCTGGCCGCCGACCACCGTGTCACCGACGGCGCCCAGGGCGGCGAGTTCCTGCGCGATTTGAAAGACCTGCTGCAGCACCCACTGCGGCTGGCGCTCTGAACGCCGAATTGGGCAGCGTGCGCAGAGACGGCCGGCGGCGCGAACGTCATTCGTTCGGCTGCCCGGCGGCGGCCGCCACGCTGGGGAGGTCGGTCGCGTGCGGATTGCCGATGCCAAACTCAGCGAAGTCCGGGAGCAGGGCTTCACGGTCGTCGAAGGCTTCCTCTCCGGCGACGAACTGGCGGAGGCGCAGGCGGCGCTCTGGCTGCACTATCCGCGCCCGGAAGCGTATTTCGCCGCGCCGGAGAACTACGAGCTGTTCGGCAAAAGCCAGTTCTCGGGGATCACGCTCTTTCCCTACAAATCCTGGGCGCTGAACCGGCTGCCGTTCCACCCCGATCTGGTCGATGCCGCGGAACGGCTGCTCGGCTCGGCCGAGTTGGAGATCTACAAGATCGAGCTGTGGGGTAAGTACGCTGGCGCGGTCAACTACGACCAGGCGCATCACTACGATTACGGCAACCACACGCTGGTTGTGCCGCGCAGGGACGGCCGCTGGCTGCAGATGACGACATTCTTGCTGCTATCCGACGTGACGGAACTCGATGGCCCCACGAAGGTACTGCCAACCTCGCTCGCAAAGGACATCCCGCTCGTGCCGCCGCGCCTGCCAATGGGCGAGCTGTTCGACAAGGAGGTCGCGGCGACCGGTCCCGCCGGCACGCTGCTGATCTATCACACCGACGTGCTGCACCGCGGCTCGAACTTCGGCGCGCCCGGGCGCTCGCGCTTCGCCCTGCTGACAGACTTCAAAATGAAGGGCACGCCCTGGGCCGGCAAGCTCTCCTGGCCCAACCGCGCGATCGATGCGAACATGACCGAGGCGATCGTATGTATGTCGGTGCGCGAGCGCGACCTGTTCGGCTGGCCGCCGCCCGGCCATGAGTACTGGAACGATCAAACCCTGACCGACGTGGCCGTCCGCTATCCGGGCATCGACCTCTCGCCGTATCGCTAGCCCGATACGGCGCCGTCTGTATCCTTTGCGGATGGTTTCAAACCGGCTCGCCCTCCCGCTCCCGAGGTTCCCATGGCGCCTGGCCGCCGGCCTTGAAACCCTGGCTGAACGCGTCGGCGCCCTGGCTTCGGGAACCCCGAAGCCAGGGCGCCGTCCGTCCCGTGAGCCGTCTAATCGCCATTGCGCGACGCCATCGCCGTGCGGATGAAGGCGCCCGCGGCATCGCTGAACGGCGGCTTCGGCGCCGTCGCCGGCCAGTTCGCCCGGTCGGCGTACAGCTTGTTCAGCCCGTTCTGAATCGCCGGGCTGCCGTTGGTGAACGCCTGAAGCAGCGCAGACCAGCGTACGGCGAGCCGTTGCGCGTGCTCGCCCGCCGGATCCTCGTCGACCGCAGCTTCGACCTCGGCGATCAACGCCGCCCAGTCGCGTTCGCCCTGCGCGATCACCTCACGCGGTATGGTGTGCTGCCGCGCCTCGATCTCGGCCCGCGCCTCGTCCGCGTAGTACTGCTTGACGAAGCCCCAATCGTTCGCCATGATGATCGCCTCCGTTACCTGTCTGACCGTTGCCCAATCCAGCTCCCCGCCCGCGACAAGCGCCTCCTCGGCCGCGTCGATCGCGTGCAACGCCTGTTCGACGCGTTGTTTCTGATCGAACAGCAAGCGACGCTGCACCCGCAGCGTGCCGGCCAGGTCGCGTGCTCCGCCGCCCAGCAACTCGCCGATCTGGCGCAGCGGAAAGCCGAGAAACTTCAGCGTCTGGATGTGCTGCAGGCGCACAAACTCGCGCTCGCCGTACAGCCGGTAGCCCGCCGCGGTGCAGGCGGCCGGACCCAGCAGACCGATGCGGTCGTAATGGTGCAGCGTGCGCACGCTGACGCCGGCACGCGCGGCGAAATCGTGCGTCTGGAAGAGTCGGTCGCTCGTCGCCGTCATCAGCCACCTCCTTTCGAATCTCACCGTAAAGTCTGACGCAACGTCGGGCTCAAGACCGCAGAACTGTGCAAAATCGCTGCACGCCGCTGCTGCCGGCGCGCGAGCGTCTCCGCCTGCGAGGCGGGCCGCGGCGGGAGTACACGGAGCTCGCCGCCGGTCGCCGGACGGTCGTTCGGCGGCGACTACGAGCTGGCGAAGAAGACCGCGGCTTCTTTCAGCTACCACCGCGACGGCTCGATCGTGCTGCCGACCGTCCGCCTGCACCTGGCAGGTGCACGGTGAACGTGCTGCCCTGGCCGGGAGTGCTGGCGACGTCGATGCGTCCGTGGTGGCTTTCCACGATCCACTGCGCCAGCGCCAGACCCAGGCCGGTGCCGCCCTCCTCGGACGAGCGCGCCTCGTCGGTGCGATAAAAGCGTTCGAAGAGATGCGGCAGGTGTTTCGCGGCGATACCCGGCCCAGTGTCACTCACGGCCAACACCGCATCGTGGCCTCGATACTGCATGCGTACGCAGACAGTGCCGGCGGCCGTGTAGCGCACCGCATTGTCGATCAAAATCACGGCAAGCTGGTGCAGGCGATCCTGATCGCCCCAGACGATCACCTCGGAGTCCGCTTCTGTCTCCAGCGCTACGCCTTTCGCCGCGGCCACCGGCTGCAACTGCCGCGCCACGGCAGCGCCGGTCTCCGCGAGGTTCACGGCGTCCCATGCCAGGGCGACTTTCCCCTGCCCCGCACGAGCCAGCGTCAGCAGGCCCGATACCAGCCGGCTCAATCGCTCGATCTCGGCGATGATGTCTGCGACCACGTCCTGATATTCGGACAGCGGCCGCTCCGGGTGGCGCGTCAGCAGCTCGGCGTTGGTCAGCATGACGGCCAGCGGTGTGCGCAGCTCGTGTGAGGCGTCACCGGCGAACTCACGCTGGCGATCGAGCGCCACGGCGATCGGGCGCAGCGTGCGGCCAGCGAGCCAGTAGCCCGCGCCCGCCGAGATCGCCAGTCCGAACAGCCCGGCCAGGAGCGAGGTCAGCGCCAGCCGTGTCACCGCGGCGTTGACGAAGTACTGCGAGCGAGCGACCTGCACCACACCGACGGTCTGTCCGTCGTGGATCACCGGCAGGCTGTAGACCCGCACCAGACTGCCTTGCACCTGAATCGTGGAGTACTTACCCGTTCCGGATTGCAGCGCCCGCAGCGCTCCGGTGTTGTCGGGCAGGCCCGGCAGCGTTTGATCGCGCGGGGGAATGATCTGCCCGTTGACAACCGGCATCACATATTCAAGCACGCCCCGTTCTTCCAGGTGCGGGTCGTGCTCATCCGGCGGCGGGCGAACGCCGGGACCGGGGCCGCTAGGCGAGGGCGGCGGTCCCGGCGGCACGCCGGCGCCGATGGCCGACGCACGAATCTGCAGCTCGCGGTCGTCGGTGGCGCGCGCTTCGCGTACGGCGAGCACGCCGATCGCGCCGGCGATCAGCACGACGGTAACGCCGAGCAGCGCCGCGTACAGCAGCGTGAGATGGAGCCGCGCCCGGGTGAACATCACTCAGCGCTCAGTTTCGCAGCGCATAGCCGACGCCGCGTATCGTGTGCAGAAGGTTCTTTGAAAAGCCGCGGTCGATCTTGTCACGCAGGTAGTGCACATAGATATCGACCACGTTGGAGACGACCTCGGTGTCGTAGCGCCAGACGGCGGCGAGGATCTGCGTGCGCGTCAGTGCCTGGCCGGGGTGGCGCAGGAAGTATTCCAGCAGCGCGAACTCGCGCGCCGTCAGCCCGATCGCCTTGCCGTCGCGTGAAACCTGATGCCGGACCAGGTCCATCACCAGGCCATCCGCGGTCAGCCGCGCCTCCGGCAGCTCGTCGGTGCGGCGGCGAACAATCGAGCGCAGCCGCGCCAGCAGCTCGATCGAGGCGAATGGTTTCACCAGATAGTCGTCGGCGCCGGCGTCCAACCCCTCGACGCGGTTCTCGACGGTGTCGCGCGCCGTGAGCATCAGGATCGGCGTGGCGACGCGCTCCCGGCGCAGGCCGCGGCAGACGCTGACGCCGTCGCGGCCGGGCAGCATCCAGTCGAGCACGATCGCGTCGTACTCACCGCCGCGGGCCAGCTCTTCACCGTCCACGCCGTCGAACGCCTCGTCGACGACGTAACGCTCCTCTTCCAGCACCCGGCGCAGCGCCCGCACCAGCCGGCGGTCGTCCTCGATCAGCAAGACGCGCATAGCTCTCTCCTGGGTTCAAGTGTACGGTTTGCCGCCTGCCGCGGCGGGGGCACGTGCCCTGCTGCGTGGCGATGAGCTGCAGATCGAGATCAAGCTTGTCCTCGACCGGCTGCACGACCCGCATGTGCACGTGAACGCAGCCGGCGCAAACCGGGGTCGCAGCGTTGTTGCCCGCGAGGCGTAACCGCAGGCGTCACTCCTTCAGATTGCCGGCCAATGATTGGAAGGCGATGTGATCCCGATGTGAATGTTCCTACGCGCGCCCAATCGCTGATCAACTCGTTCGGCCGATCGTGGTAGTCGAGCGAACCGCGCAACAGCGGCCCGCCGCCGCTGGCGCTGCACAGAGAAGGAGCCTCCGCGATGGCAATCAGCATTGAACGGACGCACGCCGTCCGAGCGCGTCCTGGGCTGCGCCTGGCCGGGCGCTCGTGGTCATGGCAGTGGCCGGGACTGGCAGGCGTGCTCGCCGTCGCCGCCTGTCTGAACGTGCTGCGGCTGTGGAACGAGGGGTACGCCAACACCTACTACGCGGCCACCGTGCGCAGCATGCTCACGAGCTGGCACAACTTCTTCTATGCCTCGTTCGATCCCGGCGGATTCGTCACAGTCGACAAACCCCCGCTGGGCTTCTGGATCCAGACGGCCAGCGCCAGGCTGCTCGGGTTTCACGGCTGGAGCCTCCTCCTGCCGCAGGCGCTCGCGGGCATCGCCTCGGTCGCGGTGCTGTTCTTCCTCATCCGCCGTTCCTTGGGCCCCGTGGCCGGCCTGCTCGCGGCCCTTGCCCTCGCCGTCTCGCCGATCAGCGTGGCGACGAGTCGCAACAACACGATCGACAGCCAGCTCGTGCTCACTTCGCTGTTCGCCACCTGGGCCGTGCTGAAGGCTGCTGAGAGCGGGCGAGTGCGCTTCTTGCTGCTCGGCATGGCGCTGGTCGGGCTCGGCTTCAACATCAAGACGCTGGAAGCCCTGCTGGTGTTGCCGGCGCTGATCGCCGTCTACTGCTTCACGGCTCGGGCCGGCTGGCGAAAGCGGGTCGTGCACCTTGCCGCGGCAGGAGTCGTGCTGGCGGTGGTCTCGCTCTCGTGGATGACCGCGGTCGACCTGACACCGGCAAGCCAGCGGCCGTACATCGGCTCCAGCCAGCACAACTCGGAGCTGGAGCTGGCCCTCGGCTACAACGGCATCCAGCGCCTGCTGGGCCAGAGCGGCGGCCCGGGATCGAACAGCCGGCAGCAGGCAGCCGACCGAGCGCTGGCCGATCGTGCTGCACCGACCGCCGGTGTTGCGTCTGCCGCCGCGACAGATGCGGGCGGCCAGGTGGGCGGTCCGCAGCCCGCTGCCGGTGGCGCCAGCTCTGGTGGACCGGGCGGGACCGGTGAGAACGGTCCGGCGGGCGTGTTCCGGCTGCTCGATGCCCAGCTCGGCGGGCAGATCGACTGGCTGATCCCGGTCGCGCTGCTGGGCCTGCTGGCGGCATGGCGATTGAACCCACGGCGGCATCGCTTCGACCCTGCCCGCCAGACCCTGATCGTCTTCGGCCTGTGGTTCCTGACCTGCGCAGGGTTCTTCAGCAAGGCGCTCTTCTTCCATCGCTACTACCTCTCGATGATGGCGCCGGCCGTCGCGGCCCTGTTCGGCATTAGCGGCGTCGCGCTGTGGCGCTCCTACCGCGGCGAGCGGTTGCGTGGCTGGTTGCTGCCGATCGCCCTGGCCGTGGCCGCCGGGGTACAGGTCTACATCCTGCGGCCGTACACCGGCTGGAACGGCTGGCTGACGCCCATCGTGGTCGCGCCCTGTGTCATCGCAGCGCTTGTGCTGGCGGCCGCTCGGCTGCAGCTGCGCTTGCGGCTGCCGGCGAAGGCGCTGGCCAGTGCCGCCGCCATCGGCGTGCTGGCGCTGCTCGTAGCGCCGGCGGTGTGGGCCGGCGAGACGGTGCGCAGCAACACGGCAGCGGGAGGCATCCCTTCGGCCGGTCCCGCGGTGCGCAGCGCCTTCGGATTCGGCGGTCCGAGCGCCCCGCCGCCGATCGCGGCGACGAGCCGAGCCGACGACGGACAGGGGACGCCGATAGATGCCACGGTGGCCGACGGCGGGTTCGCCGCGTCTTCCGGTGACGGCTTCCTGAGCGGTGCGGCGCCCGTCGCAAACGGTGGTCCTGGTGGCCCAGGCGGTGTATCGAAGCAACTTGAGCAGTTCCTGCTCGCCAATCAGGGCAGCGCCCGATACCTAGTGGCTGTCTCCAGCGCCGGCCAGGCCGAGCAACTCATCCTCGACACGGGCAAACCCGTGATGGCGCTGGGCGGCTTCTCCGGCGGCGATCCGATCCTCACGCTCCGGTCCTTCATCGGCCTGGTGAAGCGGGGGGACGTCCGCTACATCATGCTGGGCGGTATGAGAGGGCCCGGCGGCGGATCGTCGGAGATCGGCGCCTGGGTGCAGAGCCATGGCACCCAGGTTTCCGCCGGCCAACTCCAGTCCGGCAGCATGGGCAGTGACAGCGCCGCCACAACCGTGGGCTTCGGCGGACAGCTCTACGACCTCGCCGGCGCCGCGGCCGGGTCGTAAGCGCAGCAAGCGAGCGCCACGCGGGCGGGAGATGCATCTCCCGCCCGCGTGGCGCAGCCCGGTATACCAGCGAGGCGCCGATAGCTGCCGGCCTGGGTCGAACCGGCGCTCGACCTCCCGTCCAGGACGCCACGACCCGCGCCGATGCACACAGGACGTAGCTGCGAGCTATTGTGAGAAACGTAACATGCCGTTCTTGAAGCGGACCACGAATGGTAATCCAACGGCGTTACGGTGCAAGCAGGGCGTAAGCCAGGAGAGCGCCGGGCGGCCCAGGTCAGACCTTCCGTGGCGATTGCCTCCCGCCGCGGAGGGCCGCTCTCTCCTCCGGCCGGGCACCGCGATCGGGCCAGGATCGCGGCGCCCGGCCCTCCGCACTTCCGCAGCCACGGGTCCAGACCGACGGCGGCTCAGCGGAAGGTCAGCGCATCCTGGATGATGAAATTGACCACGGCCGCGATGCCGATGCCGGCGCCAGCCGCGACCAGGTCCGGCAGCGCCAGCCGCGCCACGACAAAGACCGCTTCATTCAACGCGAAAGTGCCGGCGATCGAGGCGTGGAACGAGAGCCAACGACGGCCAACTCCCTGCCGCGAGCGTTCCGTGCGCCGGTCGTGCCAGATGAAGCGGTCGCTGAGCACGAAATTGGCCTGCGCTGACAGCAGATACGCGGCCGTATTCGCGGGCAGCGCCTCGGTCCCGGCGCGCAGCAGCAGCGCCAGCAGCGCGAGTTGCAGCAGCGCGCAGAGGCCGCCGACGATGGCAAAACGCGCCGGACGCGCCACATCCGCGAGCAGCAGCCCCCGCAGCGCGCGTGGCGCCGACGTCACACGCCGCGCCTGCTCTGCTCCGCTGTGCTGTCGTCGGGACGCCTCCCCGAGAGCCGGTTGGCTGGCCATGTTTGCTGTCCTCTCTGGCGCCCGCACGGATGCGGCGCCTGCCGGCGCAACGGCACGCAGGCGTCGTGGGCGCGTTCATCTTGACTTCACGCTAGGCGCCGGGCGTTGGACGCCGATTGGCGGCTGATAGGAAAACGCCAATCCGCTGCACGGTCCCGCCTCTGGCCGGGATGGCCATGTCTCACCGGCGAGCAGGGGTGGGGAACTCACATCCGCCTCCCATGCGCCTCTCATGCCTCGCCGTGACGCTTGCAGGTACACGGCTCCAGCGCGAGCAGCCAGGCAGCCGTGACGTGCAGAAGAGCAGGTGGCAGGCGAACGGAGCGAGGAAATGACGAGCGACGGCTACGTGATCAGCCGGCACCGCGACGGCGGCCTGCAGATCGAGATCGACATGCATGGCACGCCCTGGCCGTACGACCCGCTGAGCTGGGCCGCGATGCTGCCCGGTGTTGGCGAACGGCTTGCCGGCGCGCTCTCCGGGCGCGAGCCGTCGATATCGTTATGCATGTTCCGCTCCCGACCGCGCCGAACCGTCGATGCGGTCCTGGAGATCGGCAACGGACAGGTTCGCGTTTACGACTTGCACACTCGGGTCGCGCATCGCGTTCAGCTCGGCGCCCGGCTTGCCGGAACGCCGAGGCGCCGGCTGCAACTCTTCGCGGGGCTGGTCTACGCGCTGCTGTGCGCAGAAGGTACGCCCGTGCGGATCGTCAGCGGGTGCGAGCGGCAACCAGCCCGCCTGGTGTCGTAGCGTCGCGGCCGCCGCAGCGCCGTAACCCGGCACCACGATCCGGCTGCTCCCAGCCAGTACCCCACAGGAGTCCGCGTACCGCGGCCGGCGCCACGCTGCCGGGCCGCTGGTCACGCATAGCCGTGCCGCGCGCCGGCGCGGGACCGGTGAACTGTTGGAAGCCGATGAGAACGAGATTGGCGATTTTGTATCCAGGCCCAATCGGCGCCCAACGCCCGGCTTCTAACCTGAACTCAGCGGCGAAATGGGTGCCGCACGAAAACGAGGTGAATCCATGGCAGAGAAGACGAAATCCCGCGCGGAGCGCACGGCAATGCTGAGGAAGCGAGCCACGGCGGCCAGCTTCGGCGTGCTGGCGGGAGCGTTCGCGCTGGTGGCCGTCTCGACGCAGCACACCGGCCAGGCCGCTTCCGCGGCCGACGGCTCGGCGGCCACCGTGGCGAACGCGACGCAGAGTGCGCTGGCTGCGGTCGCCGGATCTCCGGGGGCCACGGCGCAGGGGACGGCGAACGCGCCGTCTACGTCCGACACGGCGACTGCTGCCGCAACAGCGCCCGCCGCGACGCCAGCCGCCGCGCAAAGCGCGCCACCAGCGGTTGCCGCCACGCCGGCCGCCCAGTCTTCGGCAAATTCCAGCACCACCAGCAGCACGAGCAACACGTCGCGCAGCCACGCGACGACGCGGCAGTCGTAGGCACGAGGAGCGGTGATGGAAACGTCATCAGCCAACGCAATCAGCAGCGCCGCCAACGCGGCGGCACTCGACTCCCTGCGCGTGGTGCTCCGCGCCATGGGCACCGACGTTGCGCTTGCCGTCTGGCCGATCTGGGCAGGAGAGGCCGCGGCCGAAGCAGCACTTTGGGGTGAGGTTGCTTTCCTGCGCGAGGCAGAGGCGCTGCTGAGCCGCTTCCAGCCCGAGAGCGAGATCGGCCGGCTGAACCGCGGCGCGGCGCGGCCGGTGCGGGTCTCGGCGCTCACCTTCGAGGCGGTGCGGGTCGCGCTCGACGCCGCTGAAGCGAGCGGCGGGCTGTTCGACCCCACCGTCTACCATGCCTTGCTCGCCGCGGGCTACGATCGCAGCTTCTCCGAACTGGGTGACACGGACCGACCGTGCCGCCCGGCGGCCGCTCTGCCATGGCAGGCTGGCCGTTGGCGCGAAGTGCTGCTCGCTGCCGCCGAGCAAACCATCTCGCTGCCGAAGGGCGTGGGGCTCGACCTCGGCGGCATCGCCAAGGGCTGGCTGGCTGACGGCGTGGCCGAACGGCTGAGCGCCTTCGGTCCGGCGCTCGTCGATCTGGGCGGCGATATCGCCGTGCGCGGGCTGCCGCCCGATGCCGACGCCTGGGCGATCGACGTGGACGGCCCGGCCGGCAGCCTGCTCGGCACGCTGCAACTCAGCGGCGGCCGCGGCGTCGCCACGTCGGGCACCACCCGGCGGCGCTGGCAGACCCGGGCCGGGAGCCAACACCATCTGATCGACCCGCGCAGCGGCGCGCCGGCGCTCACCGATCTGCTCAGTGTGACGGTGGTCGCACCGTCGGCCGCGGCGGCCGAAGTGGCGGCCAAGGGAGCGCTGCTGCTCGGCAGCGCTCTCGGCCGCGCGGCGCTGGAGCTGGCTCCGGAACTGGCCGGGCTGCTCGTTCGCCGGGATGGACGCGTGCTTACGGCCGGCCACCTGCGCTGGTCGGCCGCGCAAGCGGCGCAGCCCAGCGCGGAGGTAAACGCATGATCGCCCGAGAATGGCTTACGCGGCTGACCATCGGCGTCACCGTCGTCTTCACCGCCGCGATCGGTGCACTCGTCGGCGCCGGCGCAATCGCCCTGCTCATCCACGTCGGCTCCGGCCTCGACCTCGCCGGTGTGCTCGGCAGCCGGCTGCCCTGGTATACGACCCGCGCGGCCGCGATCACGGCCTATCTGCTGCTCAGCGGCACCACGATCCTCGGCCTCAGCATTGCGACGCGGGCGCTCGATCGGCTGCTGAGCCGCGCTGCCGCCTTCGCGCTGCACGAGTGGCTCTCATGGTTGGCGCTGGCCTGCGTCGGTCTGCATGTCGGCGCCCTGCTGGTCGACAGCTTTCAGCCGTTCTCGCTGGCCGCAGTGCTGCCCTTCGCCAGCGGCTACCGTCAGGTGGCAACGGGCCTGGGCGTGCTCGGCCTCTATCTGCTCGCGGCCATCACGATCAGCTTCTATCTGCGCTCGCACATCGGCCAGCGGGCCTGGCGCACGCTGCACTACGGCAGCTTCGCCCTCTACCTGCTGGCGACGACGCACGGCATCTTCGCCGGCGCAAGCCAGGATCTGCCCTGGATGCGCTGGGTCTATATGGCCAGCGCGGCGGCGGTCGGCTTCCTGCTCGCCTCGCGCATCCTCGAAGGGCGCCGTGGCCGAACCGCCCGGCGCTCCACGCCGGCCGCGAGTGCCGCCTGATCCGTCAGCCTTGCGCGTCCGGAGTCCCGATCATGAGCAACATTCGCGTCGATACCATCATCCCCGGTGTACAGCGAGGAGCATGTGCTTGAGCAGAGCGTGGCGACGCTGCACGCTCTTCTCAGCGTCCGGCTGCCCGACGACTAGCGCATCCTGATTGCCGACAACGCCTCCACCGACGGCACGCTGGCCGCGGCCGCGCCAGCCACTCGGATCGCCGCGCTCCGCCGCACTTGAGAATGGCGCGAGCGCGCAGCCGCGCCCGCGCCCGGCACAGCGGACACGGGCGCGACGGACAGCGACGCTGATCGGCGCCGGCTTAGACGTGGATGCCGGAAACGACCGCGTTGGCGTAGTTCACCTGCGGCGCGGCC
>CALFMN010000028.1 GCA_937879875.1 uncultured Chloroflexota bacterium
ACGTCAAGCGCCGTCACGCCGCGCTTGGTGAGAAACGGTCACTGTAATACTAGAAGTGGTCCATGCAGTACGGCGCGTAGTCATTGCGGAAGAGCGCGTCGGCCGTCGCCAGCGTGTGCGGCTCGGTCGTGCCGCGCAGCAGGCCGAGACGGGCGAGCAGGCTTGCTGAGGCGCTGCCGCAGGCGAGCATCGCCAGCGCCCGCGGCGTGAGCTGGATCTCCGGCTCGCGCTGGCAGCGCCGCACACGCGCCACGCCACCCTCCACGGCGAGCTCCCAGACGCCGCTGTTCCAGGGGCAGAGTTCGTCCTCGACGGCGAAACGCAGTCTGCCATCGCCGCCGTAGCCGCGGCCCTCAAGCGCGGCCGGCAGATCCACGATGCGCAGCCATGTGCCATCGACCGCCCGCGTATTCAGGTCGCGCGGCTCCTGCACGCCGAAGAAGAGCGGATCGTCCTGCGGCAGCGCGTTGAACGTGACCGTGTGGGCACGGTCGTAGGCCGCCAGATACTGGAGCAGCGCGCGGTGCGCCGCGGGCGTGTGCCAGACGAGATCGCGCACCTCGAGCTTCAGATTATTCGCGCGCACCGCCGCGTCCTGCTCCACCTTGTACAGCAGGTAGCCCCGTACCTCGCCCGCTTTCTCGTAGGCCGCCACGAGTTCCGGCGCATCGCCCGGATTCCACTGCCGCAGCAGACCGTCCATCCACCAAAACTCGCTGCGACGCAGCATCAGCGAGCGCGGCCCGGCGAAGCGCTCGTACGCCGGCGCCACGGTTTGCAGCACCTCGTCACGCGGCACGAGGCGGACACGGCCCGGCGTCGCAACGTCGTCTACGAAGGCGAGACGGCGTGCGTCGAACGTGGGCTGCTGGCAGACGTAGCCGAAGCGCTGGTAGATCGCCGCCATACTCGCCCAGAGCATCGAGAGCGGCTGGCCGCGCTCGCGCTGACGCAGGAAGGCGCGGCGCAGCAGTTCGCGCAGATGGCCGCGACGGCGGTGCGCGGGCGAGGTGGCAACGCCCGTGAGGCCGCCGCAGGCGATCTCGCGGCCGTGCCAGGCGATCGCGAACGGCCGCACCGCCAGCTTCGCCGCGACCTCACCATCCGCGAAGGCGGCCAGGTGCTCGTCCGGCCGGTACCAGCCCTCGTAGCCGAGCCGCCGATCGATCTCCTGTTGCGCCGTGGAGTTGCCGAACCCCAGCAGGCCGGTGTGGATCAGCCGGCCCAGCTCCTCCGCGCGCGGCTCCCGGTATTCGACGTTCACGCCTGTTCCTGTTCCCCCAGGCCCGCCCTCAGCCAGCTCAGCATCTGCCTCAGTTGCGCGTAGGCGCGCAGCCGGGCAGCGTCGCTGCCCTCGGCTTCGGCCGCTTCGCAGGCCTGCCACATGCGGCCGACGGTTGAAGGACCGAGTTCCAGCAGCCCCTCGCTGCCGCCCGCCGCCCAACGCGCCAAAACGTAGCGGCAGAGGGCGCCGAGCGGAATGCCGGTGTTGCGGCTCAACGTTTGCAGCGTACCGAGCGGGTCGAGCAGGCTGTAGAGCGCCACGTCGGTCTTAAAGTTCGCGTCTGGATCGTCTGCAGGCCACGGCCCGGACCAGCGCTCCAGCCGGATTGCCGGCTCATCGTCGCTCATCGCACTGGCTCAGTCGTGCAACCGGGCGAGCGTGGCCATCTGGGCGCCGGCCTCGACCATCGCCTGGATCGCCAGCTCGGCGTCATGGGTTTGCAGGTTGACGCCGCGGCTGGCATCGAGCAGCAGCGTGGCGGCGAAGCCCTGCGCCAGCGCGTCGAGCACCGTGGCCTTGACGCAGTAATCGGTGGCCAGACCGCCGACGTAGACGCGGCGCACACCGGCCGCGCGCAGCGCCTCGGCGAGCCCGGAGCCATCGAGCAGCCGCGCCTGGAAGCCGGAGTAGGCGTCCTCCTCCGCGCCCATGCCCTTCGAGGCGATACGTGTGCCGGGCGGCAGGCGCAGATCGGGGTGGAAAGCGCCGCCGGGCGTGTCCATCACGCAGTGCGCCGGCCAGACGCCGCCGAACTGCTGGAAATGCGTGGTCTGCGCCGGGTGCCAGTCGCGCGTGGCGAACACGGGCCGGCCGGCGGCGGCGAAGCGCTGGGCATATCCGTTCAGCACAGGCACGACCGCATCGCCCTCCGCCACGGCCAGCGAGCCGCCGGGACAGAAGTCGTTCTGCACGTCGACGACGATCAACGCGGCGTCGGGCACAACGGATGCTCCTCGCATGTGGTGGATCCAGACTGCGGCGATCCGCGCCCCTCGATGATAGACCGGCGCAGGGGGTGAGTGGTGAGTAGTGAGTGGTGAAAGGAGTTCATGGACCGCGCGCGTTCACTACTCACCACTCTCCATTCACCCTCCACGGCTATACCGCGAGCCAATGGAACGACTGCGGAGGAACGGCGCATGACGACGGTCGATGCGGCGGTTGCCAGTTGGCTCGAACAGCGCAAGTGTGAGCTGCTGCGCAAGCAGCGGCTGCCCGGCGCCTGGCCTCGCCTTCCCCTGCTGCGAACGGCGCGTCCCTGGCTGAGCTGCAGGGCGCTGCAGGCTACGCCGGGGCCTGTTGCGGAGTCGGGATGGCGCCGATCTGCTGCATCATCCCCAGCGCGTCGAAATCGAGCCAGCCTTCCGCCCACTTGCCGCTCGCGAAGCGGAGGATCCCGATGCCCGTCGTCGTCATCGCCTTGCCGGTGGGGGCGATTCCCTGCAACTCCCCTTTGTGCGTGCCGCGGGCCGTGTAGCGGCAGGCGACCTTGTCCCCTTCGCCCACCACGTCCTCGAGCGTGAAGTGGAGGTCAGGAAAGGCTGTGAAGAAGGTCCCGATGTATTGCTGGACTGACGCCAGGCCGACGACCGCAGGTGTACCCGCGGTATGGCTGACGATGTCGGGTGTGCAGATCTCCCCGAGCAGTGCCAGGTTATGCTCATTCAAGACGTGCTCGAAGTAGTGCCGGACCATGGCTTTGTTCTCTTCCGTGGACATGGGGGTTTCCTTTCCAACGCTGCGGGTCTGGCAGGGAGCCACCGCAGCCACTTCATGCTAGAGCGTGTCTGAAAAATGTTCGAACCATCGTTCCGTGGCTGGTCGTGAGGCCTCTTCTCACCCTCGCCACGCGTGGGAGGGGCCGCCGAAACCGGCAATCCAATGCGGGCTACGGCCGCCCGTCGATTATTCAGACACGCCCTAGCGCCGCCTGTCAGGCGATGACCGCGACGATCGGCGCGGGCACAGTCCGCGCCTGGGTTATGGTCCGCGTACTGCGCGGGCGTGGGGCAGCCCAGGCGCGGCTGGGCCGGCGCCGCGCGAACACCGAGCTGCGCTGGAACGCGGCGGCGAGCGCGCCAGGCATGGAGCCCAGCCGGCGCTGGGCTGCCGCGACGGTTGGGCGCCACGCAGCGCCTCCGCCTCATGGCAACAGCTCGCGACACAGCGCGCCTGCTCGGCGCGAACCACCTCGAGGTCGAGCGGGCGAGGGTACATGGAACTGACCTCCTGAGGCTCGGTGTGCGCGGTCCCGTGCCGCTGCGGCCAGTCTGCGCGGCGTTCCGGGCCCGCGGTGTCGTGCCGCCGACAGGCGCGCGGTCACCTCGCCGATAGCTGCGCCCCTGCCCGCGGCGCCGGCAGGCGCGTATGCTGTGGCCGATGAGCACCAGGTGGGATCCAACGCTGCCGACGGGCACGCTGACCTTCCTCTTCACCGACGTGGAAGGCAGCACCCGCCTGTGGGAAGCCCAGCCCCGGGCGATGCGGCAGGTCATGGCTCGCCACGACGCCCTGCTGACCGCATGCTTCGAACAGCGCGACGGCGTGGTCGTGCGCCCGCGCGGCGAGGGCGATTCGCTGTTCGCCGTCTTCGTGCGCGCCTCCGACGCGGTGGCCGCGGCCCTCGATGGTCAGCGAGCGCTCGCGGCGGAGGACTGGGGTGCGATCGGGGCGCTGCGGGTGCGCATGGGCCTGCACACCGGCGAGGCGGACCTGCGCGCGGGCGACTACTACGGCGCAGCCGTCAACCGCTGCGCCCGCATCCGCGCCGCCGGGCATGGCGGGCAGGTGCTGCTCTCGCAGGCAACGGCGCAACTGGTGCGCACGAGCCTGCCTGCGGGCGCCGGTCTGCTGGATCTGGGCCGCCACCGGCTCAAAGACCTGAGCGAATCCGAGCTGATCTTCCAGCTCACCGCGCCGGACCTCCCGGACGCTTTCCCGCCGCTGAAAACGTTGGACGCACGCCCCAACAACCTGCCGCTGCAGCTCAGCAGCTTCATCGGCCGCGAGCGCGAGTTGGGCGAGATCGCGGCGCTGCTTCGGCAGGCCCGGCTGATCACGCTCACCGGACCGGGCGGCACCGGCAAGACGCGACTGGCATTGCAGGCAGCGGCCGAGGCGCTGGACGCGTTTCCAGACGGCGTTTTCTTCGTCGATCTCGCGCCCATTGCGGATCTGGCGCTGGTGCCCTCCGCGATCGCCCAGGCGCTGGGCGTGCAGGAGCAGCCCGGCGTGCCGGCGCAGCAGAGCCTGGGCTACCTGCTGCGCCAGAAGCGCCTGCTGCTGCTGCTGGACAACTTCGAGCATCTGCTCGGCGCCGCGGGCATCGTCGGCGCGCTGCTGCAGGCGGCGCCGGCGCTGACGGCGCTGGTGACGAGTCGGGCGCCGCTGCGGCTGCGCGGCGAACACGAGTATCCCGTCGCGCCGCTGCCGCTGCCGGAGTCCGAACGCCTGACGCCGGCGCAGACGGCGAGCAACCCGGCGGTGGCGCTGTTCGTGCTGCGGGCGCGCGAGGTCCGCCCGGACTTCGGCCTGACGGAGGAGAACGCGGCCACGGTCGCCGCGATCTGCGCCCGGCTGGACGGCCTGCCGCTGGCGATCGAGCTGGCCGCGGCGCGCGTGCGGGCGCTGGCGCCGGCGGCGCTGCTGGCCCGGCTCGAACAGCGGCTGCCGCTGCTCACCGGCGGCCCGCGCGATGCGCCCGCGCGTCAGCAGACGCTGCGCGACGCAATCGCCTGGAGCCACGCCCTGCTCACCCCCGCCGAGCAGACGCTCTTCCGCCGCCTCGCCGTCTTCGCCGGCGGCTGCACGCTGGACCTTGCCGAAGCCGTCTGCGCCGACGACGAAGGTCCGGCCGGCGCGGTTCCTGAACCACCCGTCGTGCCGCCGATTGTAGGGGCGCACGGCGTGCGCCCGTCGCGGCCGCAGCCGCGAGCCACAGCGCTCGCGAGCACCAAGCAGCCGGCCCGCGAGCCGACCCTGCCCAGGAGCGCGATCCTCAATACCATCGCCTCGCTCATGGAGAAGAGCCTGCTGCGGGAAAGCACGGGCGCGGACGGCGAGCCGCGCTACACGATGCTGGAGACAATCCGCGAGTTCGCGTCGGCCGAACTGGAAGCGAGCGATGAGGCCGAGTCGGTCCGTCGCCAGCTTGCGGTGCAGGTGCTGCAGCTCGCTCGGCGCTGCGCATCGGCGCTCGGCTGGCCGCGGCTGGATGCGGAACTGGCCAACGTGCGGGCGGTGCTGGGCTGGTGCATCGAGGAAGCAGAGCTCGGCCTCGGCGTGCGCCTCTGGCGGGCGCTGCGGCTGTATCTGCTCAACCGCGGACGCGGCAAAGAGGAGGAGCTGTGGCGGCAACGCTTGCTCATGCTGCCGGAAGCCACGCAACCGAATCTGTCGCGGGCCTGGCTCCTGACCATCTCTCCACTCACCTACGGCCTCTCCGCCACCGAGCAGGACCACGGCGCGGCTGGCCTCGAGGAAGCCATCGCCTTGAGCCGGGAACTGGGGGACAGCCGCTGCCTGGCGGAGGCGCTGGGGCTTCTCGCTTTGCTCCGCCTGATGCAGGGCAGATACGACGCCGTGCTGCTGCTGGCCGAAGAAGCGCTCGCCCTCGCTCGCGAAGCTGGGTCCGACCTGAGAGTCGCCATGTTGCGAGTGCGACTCATCGAAGCGGCACTCGCTCGCGAAGACATTGCGGCCGCCGAAAGCCTGGTCGCGGCAAACCGGGCTATCCCCCGAATCGAAGCTTTGCCACTCAAGCTGCATGCTGAGGCATTGCTGGCAGAGGCGCACGGTGACTACGCCCGGGAGCGAGCACTGCTTGAGGAGGTCGTTCAGTTCACCGGCGCTGAGCAGGGTGAGGAAAGCCCTAACAGACTCACCGGCCTTGCATTCCTCGCGCGGGTGATGCTGCGGCAGGGGGACGCCGCGGCGGCCGTGGCAGCCTGCGTCGAGAGCCTTACTATCCATCGCAAGGTGGGATCGTCGCGCGCCCTTCCAACGACACTGAATGTGCTCGCGCAGGCGGCGGAGCGCGATGGCCTGCTGCTTGTGAGCGCCAGGCTGCTGGCGTCCGTCGACGCGCTGCGGAGGGCATTCGCCGGCGAGCTGCTCGGCTTGCCGGCAGCACAGCAGGCGGCGGTCGTGCGGGTGCGGGCCGCGCTCGGCGAGGAGGCGTTTGCCGTGGAGTGGGCTGCTGGTGAGGCGCTGTCGGTCGAGCAGGCGATCGATCTCGGCCTTGCAGCCGCGGCCGAGCTTGAGCGCGCGCTCGCCGCGCAGGCAACCGATTCGCCAACGCCGGGGTGATTTCCGCTCCCGCGCGTTTTGCCGCCCGCCGCTATGCTCGCCGAAGCTGGCTGAGGATCGTTGGGTCGCTTATGCGCGTGTCGTCGGCAAGCAGGAACGCTTTGCTGAGGACGATGGAGAGCACGCCGTCGCCCTCGAACGGCAGCGACAGGCCGCCCGTGGGATCGGCGTTCCGCTCGCGGGCATTCGGCACGATGCAAAGGTAGCGGCCGTCCGGCTCGATCAGGATGTTGCCGCTGCCGAGATGGATGCGGTAGGTGTTTGACTCGCCGCGCACGAGCAGATAGCGCTCCTCCAGCGTGCAGCGGTCCGCGATCTTGAGCCGCGGCAGCAGCCGTGTCAGCACCTCGCGCCGCGTGACGGCCGAGGCGTTCAGCTCGCCGAAGGAGTACTCCCGCCAGTACAGGCCGTAGCGATCGTCCGGCCGGCCGGCGCCGCGGTCCTGCCACTGCGGGTCGTTGCCGATGCTGGCGACGCCGACGAACAGATCGACCTCGCGCATCGTCTCGGAGAAGAGCAGCGGCGGAATCTCGGCCAGCGGCCGCGGCGCGCCGTCGCGTCTGCAGAAGCGTACCTGGTCTGTGGCGACGTAGAGCAGCACGCCAGAGGACTCCGCCCATGTGCCTTCGCCGAGCGTCTGCGCCTCGATCCAGAACTCCACGCGGCCACCGTTGGGCAGAGAGCGCGTTGCGCGGGTGGTCGACGGCGCGTCGTAGCCGGTCACGACGCCGTAGCGCCAGCCGCGCTCATCGCAGAGGCGTTTGAACTGGTGCTGGCGCAGAATGTGCGCGGCGAAGCGGTTGGAGTAGGTGCCGGTCCTGCGCTCGGCGTCGGTCAGCACGTAGATCTCGCGGTGCGCCTGCTTGAACGGCTGCACCACGCCGTGCGCGTCGAGCCAGTCGCGCCAGGCCGCGGCGACCTCGGATGCTGTGGTCAGCGGATGCCAGAGACGGACGCTCGCCGCATCGCCCGGCCAGGCGACGGGCTCGTGCGCGGCGTTTACCAGCGCGCCGTCGTGCCAGATCACGGTTTCGCCGCCGCCCGCCTCGACCTGCCAGATCAGGCGGCGGGCGATGTGGCGGACGAGCGGGTGGTCGAGGTAGCGTTTGCGCCAGTCGGCCGCGGACAGGACGCGTTCGCCCAGCAGCAACCGCTCGACGCGGTCGCGCTGGGCCGTCAGCGCCTTGCCCAGTTCATCGCGCTCGCGGCGCAGCGCCTTCAGCGCCTCGGCGTGCTCCGCCTTGAGTCTGGCCGGCGGCGCTTTATAACTCTTACCTTCAGCGTCGCGCCAGCCCCACTCGCCCGGCCGCGAGCCGGCGATCGCAAGCTCGGCCGTGAACTCGCCGAGCACGCGGCGCAGGCAGCCGTCGGCGTCGAGGCCGAGGTCCGGCACGGCCTGCTGTTCCAACTGCTCGCGACCGATGCCGAGCCGGCGCGTCGCCTCCTCCAGCGCCCGCTCGATCGCGGGCCGCTGGTTGCCATCTTTGAGCCGGCGCGAAAGCTGCATGAGCTGCACGGCCGGCTCGCTTCCCGGCATTTGCCCGAGGGCGTAGATGCAGGCGTTGGCGGCGAGAATCGAGCGGGCCGTGGCGTAGGCGTACTTCCGGTGCAGCGCCTCAGCGGTGCGCGCCAGTGCGCTGGCCAGCTCCGCATCCTCGATCAGTGAGCAGACCCAGGCGCAGCCACGCACCGTCTGCGCGTTTCTGGGCGAGAGAATCTGCGCGAGCGGTGGCTCGAACAGGACCAGCCAGCCGATCGCGAGTGCGGCGAATGCCCGCTCGCCCACCGCCGCGAGCAGCACGCGGGCCTTGCCCAGCCACGCCTGCGACGGCTGCGCCTGCTTCGCTCCGCGCATGTGCAGAAGCAGCGCCCGCCACGCTTCGCGCTCGGGCTCGGCCAGCGTGGCGATGTGGGCGCTCACGGCGGCCGGCAGCGACGGCGCCTCGCCCAGCGCCTCGCGGAAGGCCGCGGGGCCGTTCGTGTAGCCGTTGGCGTTCGCGCCATACTGGCCCCACGCCGCGCGCATCGCCTCGATCAGCGGCTCGCTGCGGCTGAAGGCAAAGTCGTGGCGCTCGACGGCGCCGAGCAGCGCCAGCCAGTAGTCCTCGCCTCTGCCAAATTCGGCCTGATCGATGCCGAAGAAGGGTGCCAGCGCCTCCGCCGGCGCGATGAGCGGCATGCGCCAGATCTCGCCCGCGAGCGTCAGCAGTACCCAGATCGTACTCCGGACCTCCTGCGCGCCCGCGCCGCCATCCGCTTCACCGTGGCGCAACTGCGAGCGCACCAACGCGCGCCGCGCGACTTCGAGGCGCAGCTGGGGTCCGGACCGGCGAATCGAATGTCCGGCCGGCCCCACGTCGAGCCCCTGCGGGTAGTACAGACCCCAGCTCGTCAGGTTTCCGGCGTAAATCATCTCCAGATACGCATCGATCAGCGCATCCGCTTCGGCAGCCAGCGCTCCGGACTCGTGTTCGCCGGGTTTTCGGATGTCTTCTGCCGTGACCATCGCTCGGCTCCGTGCGCTAGCCGCCCACGAGCGGCACGAGCTTGAGGAAGCTGATCTCGGTGCACGAGCGCAGCTCGATCTGCTCCTCCAGCCGCTCCATCTGGCGGTGGTCCACGATCACGATGAAACCGTTGCGCGTGAAGGCGTCCAGCGCCCGCAGCGCCTGCGCCTCGGCGTCGATCGGGCGCGGCGCCGCCATGCGGTAGCCCTGTGCCGTGCGCTCGGCACCCTGCGGCTGCACCAGCCCTTGGAACAGCTCGCCGGCCGCGCGGTTGTACTCGTCGACCTCTTCCTGCACGCGCTTGCGAATCAGCGCTTCCACGGTGATCCGCGCCGTGAGGAAATCCAGGCTGAACGTGCGCGTGCGCTGCCCTGCTGCCGTCTCGTCGTGAATCATAACCGCCGTCGCCATCACTCGCTCCTATCAGCGCGTCAGATCAGCCATCGGTCCGCGGCGCCCGCCGTTGCAGCACGCGACCGGAATTCGCCTCAGTTTAGAACATATGTTTTGAGTAGTCCAGTCAAGAAACGGCTACGGCCGCCCGGCAGGCGCGTTGTTCCGCGCGGGCTGGGAAGCAATGATGGAGGTCGCGGCCGGGCGGACTCAGACCGCAGGCCGAGGAGCGGGCAATGGCGCAGATTACCGAGGTTGCGGTCGAAGACTCGTGGCGCTCCGCGCATCCCGGCGCCAGCGTCGGCCTGCTGGCGCTGGGCAACGTCGACGGCGACCCACAACAACGCGGCCGGTCTGGCGCACGGCGCGAGGCGCTGGAGGCGGAGCTGCGGCAACGCTTCGCCGGCAAGAGCCGCGCCGACCTGCTGGCCGAACTGCCGGCGTTGCAGGCGTACGCCGCCTACTACCGCCGCTTCAAGAAGACCTACCACGTCCTGCTGCAGCTCGAATCCGTCGCGTTCAAAGGGCGTTCGATCGCAGCGCCGCTGCCGCTGGTCGAAGCGGCGTTCATGGCCGAGCTGCAAAACCTGCTGCTCACGGCGACGCACGATCTCGACGTGCTGCAAGCCCCGCTGCGCATCGCGTCCGCGACCGGCGACGAGCGCTACCCGCTGCTCAACGGCGGGGAGATGGAGGCGAAGCCCGCGGACATGCTCATGGCCGACGCGGCGGGCGTCGTCTGCACCGTGATCGCGGGACAGGCGGCGCGCGGCAGTGTCCAGCCAACCACGCGGCGGGCGCTGTTTGTGGTATACGCGCCGCCGGGCATCGCGCCAGACGCGGTGCAACGGCACCTGGTGGACATCGAAGCGCTGGTACGCCTCTGCGCACCGGCCGTGCGGTGCGAGGGCAGTGCCGTGATCACGGCGGCTTGAGGGAGGGCCGGGCGGGACGGCCGGCGGCTCAGTCCAGCTCCGCGATCGCTTCGATCTCGACCAGAAAGTCGGGCGTGGCGAGGCTCGAAATCACGACGAAGGTACTGGCCGGCCAATCCGACTGCCAGTACTTCGCCCGTGCCTCCGCGATCGCGGACCGATAGGCGAGGCTCGTCGTAAACGTGTTCAGCTTGACGATGTTCTGGATCGTGCCGCCGGCAGCTTCGACCACGCTTTTCAGGTTGGCGAAGACCTGCGCCGCCTGCGCCGCAATGTCGCCGGGGCCGACGAGCTTGCCCTCTTTGTCCTGCGCCACCTGCCCGCTGATGTAGAGCGTCTTACCGGCGCGTGTGGCATGCGAATAGCCGGTTGTGCCGTGAACCGTGCTCGGCTTGAGGATCTCGTGGGCCATCGTCTCTCTCCAGTACCGCGGCGTGGCGCCGTCAGCAGTCCTTGAAACGGTAGCCGACGTTGCGCACGGTGTCGATGAAGATGTCGCCCGGGCGCAGCTCGATCTTGCTGCGCAGACGGCGGATGTGCACGTCCACCGTGCGGGCGCCGCCGAAGTAGTCGTAGCCCCAGACCCGGTTCAGCAACTGCTCGCGCGTGAAAACTTTGGCCGGGTTGCTCATGAGAAAGCGCAGCAGCTCGTATTCTTTGTAGGTCAGCTCCACCGGCTGGCCGGCGACCGTAACCTTGTAGTTCGCAAGGTCGATCACGAGCTCGCCGCAGCGCAGCACATTCTGGGCGTCCACGTTCGTGCGCCGCCGCAGCGCCAGCCGCACGCGCGCCACTAGCTCGCCCGGCCTGATCGGTTTGAACAGCACATCGTCGGGCGGCGGCCCGCCATCGAGGCGGCGCACGGAGTCCTCCGCCAGCACCACCAGCAGCGCACTGTGCTCGGCGATCGCCGGCTCGGTCTGCAGCCGGCGCAGCAGATCCGGCCCGGCATCTTCGAGATCGACGAGCAGCACATCCGGCGGCGCCTGCTGTACGCGCTCGAAGGAAGCCTCGGAGATGCCAAGCGCGGACGCGCGGAAGTCGTGTTGCTCCAGCACGCCGGCGAGAAAGCGTCCTTCGCCGTCGTCGTTGCCGAGCAGCACGATGCGATACATAGCTCCTCCCGTGATGGAAATGCCCGACTGGACAGCAAAGTGTACCAGACCGATCGTACGGCGAGATTTCAGCCACGTTTCGCCAGCGGAGTCTTTGCATATACCGACGTTGCAGGCCGGGCGGGGCACCTAACCCTGCTTTGCCTGACGGCAAAGCTGTCCCTTCCCGACACAGGAAGGGTTGGGGAGGAGGACGCACTCGGACGGGAGACAGTCCGGCCGCGTGTCCCACAAAGACACCGCGGCCCCGCCGCCGTCGCTCGACGCAGGGAGCGCTCCAGAAGTCCCTTCCCGGCTCGGGAAGGGACAGCTTTGCCGTCAGGCAAAGCAGGGTTAGGTGCCCCGCCCGGCCACGGTGCGCCGAGCACGACTCTAAGCCGCGCACGTCGCTCGTGCCGTTGCAGCGCCGCGCCACGGCTGGCATGATCGCGGCAGCCCGCGAAGGAGACAGCGATGACCAGCACCGCAACCGCCTACAGCGACATTCTCTACGAACAGCACGACGACGGTGTGCTCGTCTTGACGCTGAACCGGCCCGAACGCATGAACGCGCTCGGCGGGCAGCTTGTGCCCGAGCTGATGGATGCCTTTCGCCGCGCCCGCACCGACGACGACGTGCGCGCCGTGGTGCTGACCGGCGCCGGCCGCGGCTTCTGCGCCGGCGCCGATCTCTCACGCGGCACGCCGAAGAGCGGCGACACGGTGCGCCACGCGCGGCTGGACCGCATGGGCGCGGCCGGACCGTTTATGCTGGCCCTGCGCGATATCGACAAGCCGACGATCGGCGCGATCAACGGCGTCGCTGCCGGCGCGGGCATCGGCATCGCCACCTCGCTCGACATCCGCATCGCCTCAAGCGACGCCCGTTTTACCACCGTGTTCATCAAGCGCGGGCTGGGGCCGGACTTCGGCTCCTCGTATTACATCCCGCGGCTGGTGGGCAGCGCCCGGGCGTACGAGCTGTTCTTCACCGGCCGCTTCGTCACCGCCGAAGAGGCGCAGCAGATCGGCCTCGTCAACCGCGTGGTCGAGCCGGCGAAGCTGATGGACGAAGCGCTGGCGCTGGCACGCGAGCTGGCCGCCGGCCCGCCGCAGGCGATGACCTTCACCCGCCGCGCCCTGCAGCGCAGCCTGCAACACACTCTGGAACAGCAGCTCGAGTTCGAGTGGACCAACCAGGCCGTCTCGCTCGACTCCGAAGACGCGCGCGAGGGTGTGCAGGCCTGGATGGAGAAACGCCCGCCGCGCTTTGCCGGCCGTTAGCGGCGGCGCGCGAACGTTGCCAGATCGATACACGGAGGCCCGGGATGCGGTACGACGCGATCGTGGTCGGCGCCGGCTCGGCCGGTTCAGTGATCGCCGCGCGGCTCAGCGAAGACCCGCAGCGCTCCGTGCTGGTGCTTGAGGCCGGGCCGGACTACGCCGATATCGAGAGCACGCCGGCGGACGTGCTCAACGGCCTCTGGAACTCGACGCGGCCGCACGACTGGCGCTTCCGCGCGCATCATTCGCAGAGCGGCCGGCCGCACCATATGCCGCGCGGCCGCGTGGTCGGCGGCTCTTCGGCGGTGAATACGACGATCGCCCTGCGCGGCGTGCCGGAGGACTACGACGAATGGGCCGCGCTCGGCAATGCCGAATGGTCGTGGGAGAAGGTTCTGCCGTACTTCCGCGCCATGGAACACGACGTGGACTTCGCCGACGACTTCCACGGCCAGTCCGGTCCGATTCCCGTGCGCCGCTACCGCTACGAGCAGGACGAGCTGGTGAACTGGCAGCGCGCCTTCGTCGATGCCTGCACCAGCCTCGGCCTGCCGCTTGCCGCCGACAACAACGACCCCAACGCCGCGGGCTGCGGTCCGCACCCGATGAACCGCGAAGGCTCGCTGCGCATCTCGACCGCGATCGCCTATCTGGCGCCGGCGCGCGGCCGTCCGAATCTGACGATTCGCGGCGATACGCACGTGCGGCGCGTGCTGCTCGACGGCTCGCAGGCGGTCGGCGTCGAGGTCGAAACGGACGGCGCGCCGGAGGCGATCTTCTCGGACCTGATCGTGCTTTCGGCCGGGGCACTGCAAAGCCCGGCGATCCTGATCCGCTCCGGCATCGGCGGGCACGAGGCGCTCGCGCGGCTCGGCCTGCCGGTCGCCGTGGAACTGCCCGGCGTCGGCGAGCACCTATGCGACCATCCGGTGGCAGGCGTCGTCTACGAGCCCGTGCCAGGCCTCTGCCGCACGGACGTGCCCTCGGTGCAGGTGACGTATCGCTACACCGCGGCGGGCAGCGACCAGCGCAATGACATGCAGGTGATGCCCGTTTCGTTCTATCAGACGGCGGAGGGGCCGGTCTTCTCGATCGGCGTTGTGGTTGAGCAGGTGCGCGGTCACGGGCGGCTCGTGGTCGAGACACTGAACCCGCGCATGCAGCCACGCATCGAGTCGCACTTTCTGGAAGATGAGGAAGACCTGCGCCGCATGGTCGACGGTATGCGCCTGGCGCTGCGCCTGGGCGAGACGGAGCCGCTGCGCTCGCTGCACACCGGCATTCGCCGGCCGCGGCCGCACCATTTGGAGAGCGACGACGCGCTGGCCGCCTGGGTGCGGCGCGTGGCCGACTCCGGCTATCACCCATGCAGCACGGCGAAGATGGGTCCGGCGAGCGACCCGCTGGCGGTGGTCGATCAGCGCGGCCGCGTACACGGCGTCGCGGGACTGATGGTGGCCGACGCCTCGATCATGCCCACGGTGCCGCGGGCGAACACCAACTTCACCTCGATCATGATCGGCGAGCGCATCGGCGAATGGCTGAAAAACGGGGCAGTGGCCAGTAGCCGCAGCGCAGCGCGACCGTCGGAGACTTTCAACGCGGCAGCGGGGGGCACAACGACATCGCGCGATGATCGCGCTCCGGGCCATGCAGGGGCGCGTCGTGACGCGCCCGACAGCGCGCCGGACGGCTATGCGACTTTCGGACGACCTGTAACGCTGGGGTGCGCCTCGCGCAGCCTCTTCGCGATCGCCCGCGACCGCGGCGCCGACTACCTCGAGTTCCGCCAGCGCGACGACGGGCTGGTGGGCGACGAATCGGCCGGCCTCGGCGGCTTCTACAAGGCGACCTACGCGCTGGCCGCCGCCGGGCGCACGCGCGCGGCGGGCCGGATGGTTAGCTGGCTGCGCAAGCACGCAGCCACGTCCGAAGGCGACTTCGCCGGTGCCTGGGAGCGCGGAGGCCTCGCCTACGTCTATCCCTACGGCAACGCCTGGATCGCGGCCGGGTTGCAGCGCGCCGGCGCCTTCGACCTCGGCGGGCGGGCGCTCGACTTCCTCGCCACGCTGCAAGACCCGCAGTCCGGCGGCCTGCGCACGCGCATCGACCGCGAGGGGCCGGAGGTGCGGCAAGAAGTCATGTCCAGTGCGATGGCGGGGATCGCGGCGCTGATCGGCGGGCGGCTGGACATTGCTGATGGCGTCGCCCGCTTCCTGCGCACGGTGCTGGCCGCGCAGCCGCGGCCGGCCGAAATGCTCTGTCACGGCTACACGCCGGCCCGCGGCGTGATCACGGAGTTCCCGGAAGAACGCGCCGGCGAGTTCGCGGTGATCGCCAAGCGGCCGCTGCAGGCGTATTTCATGTACGGCATCGGCGCCGCCTTCATGACCGGCTACGCCCAGGCCCGCGACGAGCGCCGCGCCCTGGACGATGCGGCCGCCTTTCTCTTGCCCGCGTATAACGCTGCCAACGCGATGTACGAGACGGCGCAGGTGGGCAAGGTCGCCTGGGGCGCGGCGCTGCTGGCCGGCGCCACCGGCGATGCCGCGCAACGCGCCCTGGCGATCCGCGCCGCCGAGGCACTCATCGCGCAGCAGAACCCCGACGGTAGCTGGGACAACACCGGCGGTTACACGACCGAAGGCTCGCGCGATGAAGTGACGGCCGAGTTCGTGGCGATTATGGACTGGGTGGAGCAGGGTCTCGCCGGCGTCTCGCTCGATGGGCTCAAGCCGCCGTCGCTCGCCGGTTTGCTGGCAACCGCGCCGGCGAGCGTGCACCGATGAGCCTGCACATCGTCATTCCGGACGATTTCCCGCCCGCCTACGCCGGCCAACCCGAGTTGGAGGAGCTGCGCAAACTCGGCCAGGTCGCGCTGTACGGTGAGCGCGCCGACTCGCGCGAAGAACTTGTCCGCCGGCTTTCCGATGCAGACGCCGCGATCAACGTCCGCGCCTACACACGGTTCGACGCCGAGCTGTTCGGCGCGCTGCCGCGGCTGCGGCACGTCGCCATCTTCGGCGTCGGCACCGACAACTTCGACCTCGACGCGGCCAGCCGCCACGGCGTGGTCGTGAGCAACTGTCCCGGCGAGAACGCGCGTTCCGTGGCCGAGCACGCGATTGCGCTGATGCTCGCCGTGGCGCGCACGCTGCCGGCCTACGACCGCGACGTGCGCGCCGGGTTGTGGAGGCACTACGAGGGCGTGGAGCTTGAGGGCAAGACGCTCGGCGTGCTCGGCCTGGGCAGCATCGGCCAGCATGTAGCGCGTATGGGCGCGGGGCTGGGCATGAAGGTCGTCGCCTGGAGCCCGACGCGCGACGAGGCCCGCGCAGCCGCGCTCGGCGTGACGCAGCTCGAGCTGGGCAGCGTGCTGCGCCAGGCCGATGTGCTGCAAGTCTGCGTTGCCCTCTCGGACCGCACGCGCGGCCTGATCGGCGGGCGACAGTTCGCGCTGATGAAGCCTGGCGCGATCCTGGTCAACACGGCCCGCGCCCCGATCGTGGACGAGCCGGCGCTGGTGGCCGCGCTGCGAGACGGCCGCCTGCGCGGCGCCGGGCTGGACGTGTTCGCGCCCGAGCCGCTGGCGCCCGACAGCCCGCTGCGTGAGTTGGAGAACGCCGTGCTCACGCCGCACGCCGGCTGGGTGACGAGCGAAGCGCGCCGCCGTTTGCTAATCGCGCCGGTGCGCAACATCGCTGCGTGGCTCGCCGGTACGCCGACCAACGTGGTGAATCCCGCGGCCCCCATCCCCCGGCCCCTTCCCCAATAATAGGGGAAGGGGCGATCCCGCTTTGAGCGATTCGGAGGGCGTCGAGTTAGCGGGACGCTGTTGCTTGCGCCTTCGGCGCGAAGGGCGCACGGCGTGGGCCCCATAGGCGTCAAGGTAGGACAGAAGGACCGCCAGGCGGTTCCTCCTTCAGGCCTGGTGGTGCTGCCGCCACGCCGGCGCAGGCACCGCCCGCTGCTGCGGAGCAC
>CALFMN010000029.1 GCA_937879875.1 uncultured Chloroflexota bacterium
GTTTCCGCGGCCCGCTCGCGCGGCCACATTCGCCCCACCACGCCCCCACGCGCCCCGCAGCCGGCGAGAGCGCCGCTGAGCAGCCGCGGCGTAACCGGCGGTCAACTGGCGCTCGGCGACGTAACGCCTGGCGCAGGTTTGGCGCAATCGTGGCGCAGCGCGAGCCCCGGCGCGCCGCGGCGAGCGGCGGGCGTGGTGCGCACTCTGGTTCTTCTGGAAAGCCGGCGCTGAGGGTTACGGCGGGGTAGGCGTGCTGAACGCACGCCATGCGGTGGACATGCGGCGGGTGGGTACGATGGGGGCGGCCGCTGTCCTCGCTTGCGGCCTGCTCTGCGCAGGCGCCTGCGGGAGCGGCCGTACGAAACCGTCTGCGGCCAGCACAGCGGCGCCCACTGCTGCTCCCGTTTCCGCACCGCCGACAGCAACGCCAACGCCGGAGGCGTTCCTGCTGACAGGCTCGGTCGATGCGCCGGCTTGTGGGGGCGGCTACCAACTCATCGACGCGAGCGTCACCGTGCGCAACGAGCGCAACGAGGTGATCGGCTCTGGGGTCGCCGGGCTCACCGGCGACCCGGCGAAACAGCAGCACGATCGGCTCGCGGCCAGGCTCGACCTCACGAGCCCGTGCCACGTCGAGTTCTCCGTATCAGTCCCACGCGCGCAGTTTTACCAGGTCATGATCGGGACACACGGCGGTCCCGCCTATTCGTACGAGCAACTACAGGCCATGAACTTCACCCTGCGACTCACGCTGCACTGACCGACACGGAGGAAACGGCGATGGGCAAACGCAACGACGGCGAGGGCAGTATCCGCGAGCGCCAAAACGGCCTGTTCGAGGCCCGGCTTCGGCTGCCGGATGGCGCGCAACGATCCTTCTACGGCAAGACGCGCAGCGAGGTTGTGAAGAAGCTGCGCGACGCGCAGCGCGCGGTTGAGCAGGGCCATGCACCCGCCCCGGCGCGGCTCACGCTGGGCGAGTTCCTCCAAGACTACTTCGTGACGGCGCCGCCGCCCGGACTGGCGCCGAAGTCATTGCTGCATTACCGCATGGCCGTGAAGCTCTACATCGTGCCGGCGCTCGGCAAACTCAAGCTGGGTGACGTGACCCGCCCGCGCGTACAGGCGATGCTCAATGGGCTCAGCGAACGCGGGCTTTCCGCGGCGACGGTGATTCACACCCGCGCCACGCTGTCGGTAGCGCTTGAGAAGGCGCTGGGCGACGGGCTCGTGACCTACAACGCGGCGAAGCGTGCGGAGACGCCGTCCCTGCGCCGCCGCAAGGTGAAGGCGCTTACGCCGGAGGATGCCCGCTGCATCATGGACGCCTTCAGCGGCCATTGGCTGGAACCACTCGTGACCGTCGCGCTTGGCACTGGCGCGCGGCAGGCGGAGCTTCTGGGACTCGGCTGGGAGGATGTCAACCTCGACGCCTGCACCGTGACCATCGAGAAGCAGTTGCAGCGCATTGACGGCGCGTACCGGCTGACGCCGACGAAGAGTGAGACCTCGAACCGCACGCTGCCGCTGCCGCCGGTGGCCGTTGACGCGCTGCGCCGTGAGCGGGTGAGGCAGGCCGAAGCACGGCTGGCGGCCGGCGATGCGTGGCAGGGCTTCGGCCACGTCTTCGTGACCGCGCTCGGCGGCTACCTGAACGGCTCGACCGTAACGCACGTCTTCCAGAAGCGGCTTGCCACGGCTGGCCTTGACCGCATTCGCTGGCACGACCTGCGCCACGGCTGCGCCTCACTCTTGCTTGCCGCCGGTACGCCAATGCGCGTGGTGATGGAACAGCTCGGCCACAGCCAGATGGCGCTCACCGCAAACACCTACAGCCATGTCGCTCCGGCACTGATGCAGGAAGCCGCCGAGCGGCTGCAACGCGCGCTCGGCGGCGCGTAGCCGCAGGTTTTGCCGCGTGTGGGTATACGTGTGGGTACGGTTTCCCGGAGCGGCGGCACAACGTGCGGAATCCACACCGAAGTGGGCATGGACAACGCGAATGGCCGCTCACTGAGCGGCCATTTCTGCTGATTCCGGAGCCGAAGAAGGGACTCGAACCCCCGACCCGCTCATTACGAATGAGCTGCTCTACCAACTGAGCTACTTCGGCGCGCCGGCACGCTGCCCGGCCTTCCGATGCTAGATGGAGCCGCGAAATTCGTCAAGGTCTTTGTAACAGCATAACAGCGAGGCAGCGCCGTCGGCGGATTCGCGGCGGTGCGCTTCACAGCGCCGCGTTCTCGCCCGCGCGGCTGTTTTCGCGGCCGAGCGACATCGCGGCCAGCGAGGCCTTCTCCGCCAGCATCGTCAGGATCTCGTACGAGTCGCTGACCGTATCAAGGTACTTCTTCTGAATCTTCGGCTCCAGCTCGCGAAACATCATGTCAAAGGTGCGGCTCGGCGGGCGCTTCGCCGTGCGGTACGACTGCAAGATATCGCGCGGCTTCAATGCCTTCAGCGCATCGGTGATCACGGTGATGCCGCGCTGCACCTCGGTAGACAGGCCCAGCCGCAGGTCCATGCGGTCGCCACCCGCGCCATCGCTGATCGTCTGCAACGCCTCTTGACAGAGTTCACCGTACTGGCGCAGCATCGCCGACACCTTGTCTTCGATCGTGCTGTACAGCGTCAGATAGCGCTGGTGGATCTTGGGCAACACCTCATCACGCAGCCGGTTCATCTCGTCGTCGGTGGGTGCGCCCTCTTCCGTGGTGTATTCACTCAACAAAAAGACGGGGTTCACCGACTCCAGCATGTCTTTGTAGACCTCGATCAGGTTCAGCAGATCGAGCCTGATCTCCTGCATCCGTTCGGATGTTACTGGCACGGTCAGCTCCCTTCCGTCGCTTCACTGCCCGTTGCAGCCTGATGTTCGCGCAGGTGCTTGTTGACGTGCTGGCTCACCGCGCCGAGGCGCAGCGTCGCGCCGCAAACGCCGCATTCGTACTGCTCCGCCAAGGGCACGATCGGCAGTCCCGTGGCGCCCATCCGCGCCGGCGCAGCAGCGGCGGGCGCTGGCCGTGAGCCTGCCGCCGTCTGCGCCAGCAGCCGCGGAATCAGATCGCGCGCGGTCACCCGCTCAGCCACGGCGCGGCGGCGCAGCGTCTCCCACAAGGCATCGTCCAGCCAGATTCGGAAGGAAACCTCGCTCACGCGTTCCGCACCTTCTCCTGCCTGCACGCAGCGCCGCACTGCTCAGCGTAGGTGCAGCCGATCCGCGACGCAACCGGCGCGCCACGGGCCAATCCTTCCGAGAGTGCAGCCGCACGATGGTTCGGCGCAACGGATACCCGCCTCATCCTCTGCCGCCACGGGCCGCGTGCAGCGTGCCGAGTCATGCCGTGCATGGCCGCATGGGTGCTTTACCGGCCCCGCGATTGCGGCCTACGATCCAGTGGCCGAGCATCGCGCACGGGCCGTGGCGCAGGTACGGTAATCCTGCCCGGCGAGCGCCTGCGAGGAGTGGTCGTGCCGATCGGTCCCTGGCGCTGGTTGGAGCGAACATTAGCCGCCGCCTCCCTGCGTCGTGGCGGCAGCCGGCGCGGTGCTGGTGGTGCGGCGTATCTGCCCGCGGCCGCTCTGCTGCTGGCGCTGGCCGCTGTGATCGCCGTCGTGGCCGCCGTGGCGGGCGCCGGATCGGGCGGCAGCCCGCGCCGCACCGCGTTGCAGACAAGCGTTGCGCCCGGCAGCCCCAACTCCACGGCGTCCGGCACGCCGGAGCCGCCGCCGTCCGCTGCGTCCGCGGCCACGCTGATCGCGGGCTTTCCGGGGGCGATCGCGGGCGACGCCAGCCCGCCGCCGCTTGCGCAATTTCCGACACCGCCTACGCTGCCGGGCATGCCCGCCGCGCTGGCGCCCGGGCAGTCCGCCCCGCCGCCCTTTGGCGCGACGCCGCCCCCGCCAAATTTGCCGGCCGGAGTCTCCACCCCGCCGCCGCCGAGTTCGCCGCCCGGCGGCATTCCCACGCCGCCGGCAGTGGTCGTGCCGCCGCCGCTGGTCGTGAACCCCGCGCCCGCGATTAGCCCTCCGTCCGTCGCGGCGCCGGTCGTGCAGAGCGTTGTGGCCGCGCCATCCGTGCCGATTCTGGCTGCGCCGGCGCCGGCCGGCCAACTCTCCGGCACGATGCTGCTGACGTTCGCCGTGCGCGCGGCCGACCGGCCCGATGCGCTCGTTTCGCCGGTGGTGCGCGTCTTCGCCGCTGGCGTGGAGTGTGCGGATGCGACCGGTACCGGCGCGATTCTCGTACAAATCGCGCTGCCCGATTCCTGCGGCCAGCCCGGCGACCTGCTGAGCTTCGAGGCGGGCGGCCTGGACAGCCGCGCGGCCGCCGCGAGCGATCCGGCGCCGGCCTGCCCGTTCGAGCTGGTGTTCGACGGGGCCGGGCAGATATCGCCGGCCTACCAGCCCGTGACGCTGGCCGCGGGCCCGCGCTTCGTTCCACTGATCCTCGCGGACCTGCCGGATTGCCCGGCGCCGGGGGCGGAGGCTCCGGCCGCGCCGACACCCGAGACCACGCTCACGCTCAGCATCTTGCAGAAAGATACGCCCGGCGCCCCGCTGGAGCGGCCGACCGTTACCGCGTACGTGGATGGTGCGCCGTGCGTGCGCGGCACGGCGCTCGCTGGTCAGACGGTGGTGTTGACGCTGCCCGCTTCCTGCGGCCAGCCGGACGCGGCCGTCTCACTGCGCGCGGCAGCGCTGGATGTGCGCTACATGCGCAGCGGCGACTCGGCCACCTGCGCGATCGTGCCGCCGCCGCTCGGCGTCTCTGTGGCCAACTTCCAGCCCGAGCCGCTGCCGATCACCATGCAGCCGGGAGGAGCCATTACTGCTGCGCTCCTGCTGGGCGCCTGTCCCGGCGCGGCGGCCAGCCCGGCCGCGGCCACGCCAGCGGCGGCGCCGCCAACAGTGACTCCCGGCACGCCGGCCGCGTCTCCGACTCCCACCGCGCCTGCCGCCGCCGCGGTGACCGCGAGCGCCAGCGCTGCAACAGGCGGGACGGTTGCGCCCACGCCCGCAGCCTCACACACTGCAACGCCAGCACCGGCGCCGGCAGCGGCTGCGACGCCACCCGTCCTCACGGCGTCGCCCACGCCTACGCCTGCTCCCGCGCCCGGCGTGACCCTGAATGCACCGTTCGTGCCAGGCAGCCCGATCGTCGTCGGTCCGATCATCGCGGTGACGCCATCCGTGCACTGAGACCGGCTGCGTACACACCGGCATCCGCGCAACAGTTCGGCCAACATCCTGACGCGCTCTCTACTCGGCGCGCCGCGGTCGCGTCCGGCGCGGCGGATGAGCGCGCCTGACGGGTTGCCTCCAGCTCGTCGGACTTCTCGGAAACCCGTCAGGCGGCGGGGAGGATCCTCCGCCCGCGGCGGGCGGCAGCGCGCTGGCCCGGCGGCAGACTGACTTCAGGCGGAGCGAGAACGCTCCGCACGCCCCCAGGAGGTGCCGCAATGACCGAGCAGAGCATGGGAGTGGCCGCAGCGTACGGCCGACGGCGTCGCCGCGTGGCGCAGGCGCTGGCCGCGTCCCTCATCCTGACAGCCGGCATCGCCGCCGGCGCCGTCGCCTGGCAAACCGGCAGGCACAGCGGGGGCGTCGCACCGTCCGGCAGCCTCACCGCGCCGGCGACAAGCGGATCGAGCGCCGACGTGGCGACGGTCGTGGCCTCCGGCCAGGCTGCCGCTGCCAGCCCCGCATCCGCGTTCGGCACCGTGCCCCCGCCGACGACCTTCACGGTCTACCTGGTCGATTCCCAGGCCGCGGCCGAGGCGCTGCAGCCGACGCTGCTCGACCCGCACGCCATCGCCGTTGCAGACGGTACGCCGGACGAGCTGGCGCAGGCCCGTCTGCTGATCAAGCAGCTTCAGCTCGAATCCGACGGCGAACACCTGCGCGTCATCGATTTGCGCTCACGGTAAGCGTGTTGCCGAGGCCACCGCCTTTGCTGTGCGAGACGGCCTCGCGTGAGTGCGAGCGGCGCGCCGGCGCAGCGGACGCGTATACTCTGCCGCAGCAACGCATGGCGCCCGCATGCCCGCCTGGAGATAAGGGAATGAGCAGGTCGCGCGAGGATATCACGCCGGCGTTGGCCTGGCGCAGCCGGCTTTTCTGGCGCTACCTGCGTGTGCTGGTGGCCCTGGTCGCCCTCGTGCTCCTGCTGAGCGGCGGCCTGCAGGCGTACTTCGCCTATCAGGACGCCCGCGCCGGTCTGGAGCGAATCGAGCAGGGCCAGGCGCAGGTGGCCGCGGTGCGCATCGAGCAGTTCTTCGGCAGCGTCGTGCCGCCGCTGCTGGCGGCCGACCAGACCGCTGAGCAGGTGGCGGCAGGCGCCGCCGAAGAGCGCCGCACGCAGTACGTGCAGGTGCTGCGCCAGCTCCCCGCGATCACCGATATCCGCCACGTCGATGGCAGCGGGCGCGAGCAGGTGTTCGTCTCGCGCGTGGCGCTGGATGTCGTCGGCAGCGGCGCCGATCTGTCGCACGATCCGTCGGTGCAAGCGGCGCGGCCGGAGCGGCCTTCCTTCGGCCCCGTCTTTTTCCGCGACGGCTCCGAGCCGTACATGACGGTCGCGCTGGCCGGTGCCGGCCCGGACGGCGGCGTCACGCTGGCGAACGTCAACCTCAAGTTCGTCTGGGACGTGGTCTCCGGCATCAAGGTCGGCCGTCACGGCCTCGCCTATGTGGTGGACGGCGGCGGCCGGCTGATCGCGCATCCGGATCTGAGCCTCGTACTGCGCAACACCGATCTCTCGCAGGTCGGGCAGGTACGGGCGGTCCGACAGGGCGGGGCGCCGCGCGCGAGCGTGGCCCGCGATTTGAACGGCAAGCAGGTGCTCAGCGCCGCTGTGGCCGTCGATCCGCCCGGCTGGTTCGTCTTCGTCGAGCAGCCCCGCGGCGAGGCGTTCGCCAGCTTGAACGCGCTGCTGCTGCGCACGACCGCGCTGCTGCTTGCCGGCCTTGCGCTGGCGGCCGCGGCGAGCGTGCTGCTGGCACGGCGCATGGTCACGCCGATCCGCGCCTTGCAGGCGGGCGTGGCGCGACTGGGCGCCGGCAACCTGGACGAGCGCGTGGCGCTGCAGACGGGCGACGAGTTGCAGGCGCTCGGCGAGGAGTTCGACCAGATGGGCGCGCGGTTGCGGCGCTCGTACGCAGAGTTGGAGGACCAGGTGGCGGCGCGCACGCACGACCTGCGTGAGGCGCTGGCCCTGCTCGAGCGCAAGAGCGCGGAACTGGAGGCCGTGAGCCGGCACAAGTCCGCGTTTTTGGCCGCGATGTCGCATGAACTGCGCACGCCGCTCAACGCCGTGATCGGTTTCTCCGACGTGCTGCTGCGCCGCCGCCACGGCGAGCTCAACGAGCGGCAGGATCGCTATGTGGAGGAGATCCTGGCGGCGGGACAGCACCTGTTGGCACTGATCAACGATGTGCTCGACCTCGCCAGGATCGAGGCCGGCCGTATGGACCTCGATCTGGCGCCGTGCTCGCTGCCCGACGCGATCGAGGCGGCGGCGGCGATGCTGCGGGTGCGCGCGGAGCGGGCGGGCGTGGCGCTCTCATGCTGCATCGCTCCCGGCATCGGCATGGTCATCGCCGACGAACGCAGGCTGAAGCAAGTATTGCTCAACCTGCTCTCGAACGCCGTCAAGTTCACGCCTGCCGGTGGAGAGGTCAGCCTGCGCGCCGAACCCACCGACGACGGCGGCTCGGTCGCCATCGCCGTCGCGGACACCGGCATCGGCATTGCGCCTGAGGATCAGCAGCGGATCTTCGAGGAGTTTCGCCGCGTCGAGGGCTCTCCCGTACACGAGGGCACCGGCCTCGGCCTGGCGCTGGCGCGGCGCCTGGTCGAGCTGCATGGCGGACAGATCGCGCTGGAAAGCGCGCTGGGCGCGGGCAGCACGTTTACTGTCACGCTGCCGTTGTGCGGCCCGGAGGCAGCCGGCGGCGCCCGGCGCGCGGCCGGCACGCTGGCGCAAGCCTGAGCCAGGTTTTCGGCCCGCTGGGGCGCGCCAGAAGGACGCGAAGCATGGACGCACAGCCCCTGATCCTGCTGGTGGATGATGTACCGGCCAACAACCGGCTGCTGGAGGCGATCCTTGAGCCCTGCGGCTACGCGACGATCGCGGTGGAGTCGGGCGCGGCGGCGCTGGCGCGCGTGGTCGCCGAGCCGGTGGACCTCGTCTTGCTCGATGCGGTGATGCCCGGCATCGACGGCTACGAGATCTGCCGGCGGCTGCGTGACGGCGGCGCCACGCGCTTGCTGCCGATCGTGATGATTACGGCAAGTGGCGCGCCGGCGAAGGCGAAAGCGATCGAGGCCGGCGCCGACGATTTCATCGCCAAGCCGCTCGATCAAGAAGAACTGCTGGCGCGGGTGCGCTCACTGCTGCGCATCAAGCGCTACCACGACACGATCGAGCGCCAGTCCGCCGAGCTGGCTGCATGGAACCACACACTTGCCGAGCGCGTTGACGAGCGCACGCACGAACTGGAGATGGCGCGTGCGCAGATCCTGGAGCTATATCAGGAGCTGGCGCGGCGCAACCAGCAGTTGCACGAGCTGGTCGAGCGGCTGAGCGCGGACGCGGGCCGCCGTGCCGGGTCCATCGCGCCCACGGTCGCAATCGTGGAGAGGCTGACGCCGCGCGAACTCGACGTGCTGCGCCTTTTGGCGCAGGGCCAGACCAACGGCGCGATCGCGGCCGGGCTGGTGGTGAGCGTAGCCACGGTGAAGTTCCACGTCGAGAACATCATCGCCAAGCTCGGTGTGGCCGACCGCACGCAGGCCGCGGTGCGCGCCGTCGAGCTGGGGCTGCTGGGCGATCGCCCGGAGGACCGGCCAACCGGCCGGCCGGCGGGGCCGATCCTCTCCACCTGACGGGGGCGAACGGCCGGCGGAGAGGCCAGACTGAGTGCGGGCGCAGCGCAACGGATCGAGGCGCGGCAGTGGGCAGACAGATCGGGCGGCGGCGGGTGCTGGGCGGGCTGGCTGCGGCCGGTGTGGCCGGAGCCAGCGCACCGCTTGTCGTGCACTGGCTGCAGCAGACGGTTTTCGCCGGCGAAGCGCCGCACCCGCCGCGCATCGCCTATCTGGGTAGCGCCGACGAGCCGCTGGCCGCACCCTTCCGCCAGCGCCTGGCCGAGCTGGGCTGGAGCGACGGCAAAACGGTGCGGCTGCAGTTCAGCGGCACCACGCCGCAGGCGCTGGCGCGGGCGGATGCAGATCCCTTCAACTATCCCGACCCCACGCTCGCCCGCTTCCTTGGCGACGTCACCGGCCGCCATCCGGCCAGCGTGATCGTGGCGCCCTCCGACGCCTACACGACCAAGGCCCGCGCGAGCACACACAGCATCCCGATCGTGATGGTGGCCAGCGCCGACCCCGTGGCGCTGGGCTTTGCCGCCTCGCTGGCGCAGCCCGGCGGCAACGCCACCGGCCTCGCCACGCTCACGCCGCAGCTCGACGCCAAGCGGCTGGAGCTGCTGCATGAAACGCTGCCGAACGCTCGGCGCGTCGCCGTGCTCTGGGATCCGAACGACCCCGTACGCGGCCAGAGCAACGCCGCGCTGCAGAGCACGGCGACGACGCTGGGCTTGCGGCTGACGTTCATTCAGGTTCCCTGGCATGGCCTGACGCAATCGCTGACCGACATCGACGTGGCGCAGATAGGCAACGATCCGATCGACGCTCTGCTGCTATTTGAGGACGCGCAGCAGGGCAGCATCGACGTGGCCCAGGTCGCCGCCGCCGCGACGGCGCGCCGGCTGCCGGCAGTCTTCGCCACGCGCGCCGGGCCAGAGGGTGGCGGCCTGCTCTCCTACGGACCGAGTCTGCCGGCGCTGGCGCAGCGCGCGGCCGAGTACGTCGACCGTCTGCTGCGCGGCGCCCGCCCTGAAACGCTGCCGATCGAGCAGGCCGCGGCCTTCGAGCTGGTGGTGAACGCCGCCACGGCCAGCGCGCTTGGCCTGACGCTGCCCTCGACCCTGCTCGCGCAGGCGACGCAGGTGCTGCAACCAGCGGCCGGCGGACCGGCGGCCGGCGCGGCCGCCTCGCCCATGCCCGCGCCCGAGCCGCATACGCTTACCATCGCGCTCGAACACGAGCCCGAGCTGCTCGATCCGCGGCAGGGCGGCATCATCGCTACCGACGTGATCGTGCAACGGCTGCTCTGGCGCGGGCTGTTTGACTTCGATGCGGCGGGCGCGGTGGTGCCGGCGCTCGCGGCCGAGGTTCCGACCCGGGAGAACGGCGGCATTTCCAGCGACGGACTCACATTCACCGTCAAGCTGAAGCCCAATCAGGCCTTCAGCGACGGCAGCCCGCTGACGGCAAAGGATCTCGAGTATTCAACCAAGCGCCTGTTCGAACCGCGCCACGTCGGCGTCACGGCGGCCGACTACTTCGACATCGCCGGAGCCGAAGCCTACGCCACCGCCCTCGGCACGCCGGCGCAGCCCAAATCGGTCTCCGATGCCGAGCAGGCGCGGCTTCGCGACGCCGTCGGCGTGCGTGCGCTGAACGAGACCACGCTGGTCTTCACCCGCGATCCCGCGGCCCCCGCCTTCACCGGCTCGTTCCTGGCGCGCATCGCCATGCCGGCGCTCTTTCCCGTGCAGCGCAGCAGCATAGACCGCGCGGGCGAGGCAAAGCTCGACGCCGGCACACTCGTCGGCAACGGCCCCTTCCTGCTACAGGAGCACGTGCCCGAGGATCATCTCACGCTCGTGCCCAATCCCCGCTACATGCTGGAGCCGAAGCCGCGGCTGCAGCGCCTCACCATGCGCATCATCGCCGACTCGGCGCAGCGCATCGAGTTGTACAAGCGCGGCGAGCTGGATCTGGCTACCGGTTTCCCGATTCACGTTGTAACGCCCGCCCTCGACCCTGCGTACCGCGACCAGTTGAGGCGCGAGCCGTGGCTCGCCATCGACTATGTGGCCTTCCATCCGCGAATACCGCCGTTCGACGACGCGCGCGTGCGCCGCGCCCTGACGCGGGCGATCGACCGCGACGCGCTCGTCGCCCAGACGCTCGGCGGCCACGCTCGTGCCGGTGCGACGGTCTTACCGCCGAGCATGCCCGGCTACGACCCGGCGAACCAGGCGATCGCGAGCTTCGACCCGGCGGCGGCACGGGCGGCGCTGGCCGAGGCCGGTTACCCGGGCGGGCGCGGCTTTCCCGGTGGCATCACGCTGCTGCGCCTGAGCGGGGTATCCGGCAAGGATGTGGGCGATTTCATCGTGCAGAGCTGGAAGCAGGTGCTCAACATCAGCGTGAGCGTGCAGGCCGTGGACGACGTCAATGCCCGCATCGTGCACGGCCAGTACCAGAGCTATTTCGGCTTCTGGGCCGCCGATTTCCCGCATGCGGAGGATTTTCTGCAGCGGCTGTTCGCCAGCACGGGCCGCGCGAACGCGAGCAGCCACTACAGCAATCCGGACTTCGACGCGGCCTGCGAGCTGGCCGGCGCCGAGCCCGATCCGGCCAAACAGGCGGCGCTCTGGTCGGCTGCGGAGCGCATCGTGCTGGGAGACTGCGTGTTCGCAGTACTCTTCTATCCGGAGCTGCTGACCTTCTGCCGGCCGCGCGTCGCTGGCCTGCGCGGCGGCTCGTTGGACCTGGGCACCTACGGCGACGCCGCGCTCGACCTCGTCGACACGACCGGCTGAGCGCAGCGCTCTATCCCCTGTTCCCTGTACGAGGAAAAAGGAGGGAGGAAACTGAAACGTGGGGACGCTCATTCTTCGTTCCGCGTTCCTCATCCCTGTTCCCTATCACCTGCCACCTGTAACCTGTCACCTGTGCCAGAGCCGAACCGCCCGCTGCCTGTGCCCGATGAGCTGACGCGCCCCTTCTGGGAGGCGGCGGCCGCGCGCCGGCTCGTGGCGCAGCGCTGCGCCGATTGCGGCTTCTGGCAGCATCCGCCCGCGTCGCTCTGCCAGCGCTGCACCAGTACCGAGCTGGCCTTCCAGCCGGTTTCCGGCCGTGGCTGTGTCTACACTCATACCACGATGTATCAGAAGAACGTGGCCGGCTTCGAAGAGGCCGTGCCGTACGTCAATCTTGTGGTCGAGCTGGATGAACAGCCGCTGCTGCTGATGCTCTCCGACCTGCCGGGCGATGCCGCGGACTGGGTGCGCATCGGTGCGCCGGTCGAGGTGATCTTCGAGCCGCTGCCCAATGGCCAGCTCCTGCCGCAGTGGCGGCCGCCTGGCGCGGCTTAGCAAGGCAGGCACAAGGGCGATCCAGGATTGCAGACGTTCGTGAGGACGCAGGTTGCGTCAGGGCTGGCCGCCACGAGCAGCTTATGAGGACCGCCCGCCCCGCAGCGCCAAATCGTAGCGCTCTTCGGTCACGGTCGTGCCCCAGAGAGCGTGCGTCTGCTCCTCGGTCTTCTCGAAGCCGGCCGCACGGTAGCGGCGCGCGGCGGCGGTCAGCAGGCTGACGGTCCAGAGGTACACTGATGCGTAGCCGGCCGCGCGGCAGAAGGCCAGCGCCTCGTCCAGCAGCCGCTGGCCCAGCCCCTGGTCGCGCACTTCCGGCGCAACCAGGAACCAGCGCAACTGGGCCGCGCCCTGCTCGCGGCGCAAGATGCCGATCGAGCCGGCGAGCCGGCCGGCGGACTCGGCCAGCCACAGCCGGTTGCCCGGTTCCGGCAACGCCAGCGCGAACTCGGCCAGCGACTGGGCGACGTAGGCTTCGAAGGTGTGGTCGAAGCCGTACTCGGCGGCGTAGAGCACGCCGTGCTGCTCGGTGACGCGGCCCAGGTCGCCGGGCCGCAGATCGTGACGAATGCGCAACTCGCAGTCGGTGCTCGTGCTCATTGCGGGTTCTCCTTGATCAGCGCCGCAGCTCACAGCCGCCGCAGCAGCCAGTACGCGGCCATGCCGCAGAGGATGCAGAGCCAGGCCATGCCGCTGCGGCGTGCGGCGATGGCGGCCACGGCGACGGCGAGCAGCCGTGGTGCGCTTTCGTCCGGACGCCCGGCGAGGCTCGCCACAATCAGCGCGGTCAGCGTGGCGACCGGCACGAACTGCAACGCCTGTTCGCTGCCGCGCGGCAACGACGCGTCCGCCAGCAGAAAGCCGGAGAGCCGCAACGCATAGACGGCCGCGGCCATCGCCAGGATGATCCCGATCACGCCGATCCTCCGGGCTCGGCTTTCGCCCCAGCGCCTGAACCGACGCGGTCACGCGCGTCGCGGCGCAGCCAGCAGGCGCCAGCGACGCTGCCGGCGAGGCCCGCGCCGAGCACGGCGACGCCGCCTGGCGTAAGCCTCACGAGCAGCAGCGCCGCCACCCCGGCCACCACCGCGGCGCAGACGGCAGCGCGCGTGCGCACGAGCGGCACGAGCACCGCGAGGAACGTGAGCGGCGCGACGAAATCGATGCCCAGCCGGCGGCTGGAGGGGATGGCGTGCCCCGCGGCCAGCCCCAGCGCGGTGCCACCGTTCCAGGCGAGGTACATACTGACGCCGGCGCCGAGCAGGCCGGCCAGCGTGAACCGCCGGCCCGCCGCCGTCACCGCGTAGGCGCCGTCGGTGAGGAACCAGGCAGCCGGCAGCCGTGCTGGAAGCGCGGGGCGCGTCTGGCGCGCCGTCGCCAGGCCGAGCAGCAGCGCCTGGGCGTTGAGCGCGATCGCCGTGCCGACCAGCAGCGGCCAGCCCGTACCGCCTGCCAGCAGCGAGACGGCGCTGACTTGCGCCGCCGCCGAAAAGACGGTCAGGCTCATCAGCTGCGTCTGAACGGGGCCGAGGCCGGCGGCACGCGCCGCCACGGCGTAGGCGATGCCCACCGGTATCGCCCCGATCCACAACGGCAGCAGTGCCACGAAACCGTGCAGGAAGCGCGCTGCTGCATCCTCAAGCCGCGGTTCCCCTTGCTCGAGGGTCGTGCGCTGCGTCCTGGTCATCGCCGGCTCCCATCGCTTGCCGTCACGAAAACACTTCAAGCACGCGGTCGCGGCCGTGCGGGGCGCCTAACCCTGACTTCCCGTGCGGGAAGTCTGTCCCTTCCCGAAACGGGAAGGGACTTTTGGAGCGCTCCCAGCGGCGCCGGACGGCGGCGGGGCCGCGGTGTCCTTGCGGGACGTGCGGAGGGCCAGTCTCCCATCCGTGTGAGATCCTCGAACCGTAACCCTTCCCGTGTCGGGCCAGAGCGCAGCGCAACCGTCGGAGACTTCAAACGACAGCTTTGGCGCCAGCCAAAGCGGGGTTAGGCGAGCGGACCGGCGTCTCTGCTACGCTAGCGGCAACAAGAGGCCGCGTCTTCGTGCCTCGAGTCGAATTTACGGCCTAAATGGAAAGCGGCGGATCGATGCACACGGCGAATCCGTCACCGCTGGGCGGGGCGCGGCTGCGGGCGCTGCGCCGGCAGGCGGGCAAGACGCAGCTCTGGGTCGAGGGCGAGGCCGGGCTGGGCAGCGGCTACCTGCAGCGGCTTGAATACGGCCGCGTGGCGCAGCCGGAACGCGCCACGATCGAGCGGATTCTCGCGGCCCTCGGCGCCCGCTACAGCGAACGCCGCGAGGTGCTCGAATGCTTCGGCTACGCCGTCGCTGCGCCCGCACCAACGGACGAGGATTTCACCTGGGCACGCGACGCCTGCCGGCGCGAGCTGGCCGAAGCGGCCTTCCCCGCCTACGCGTTGGATTGCACGCCGCGGCTCGTCGCCTGGAACCGGCTGCTGCCGCCGCTGCTCGGCGTGGCCGCCGACGACCCGCGCCTGGCGCGCCTGGCGGCGGGGTCGTTTCTGGGCGCGTGGTTCGAGCCGGACTCGCTGCTCGCCCGGCTGGTGGTCGAGCCGGAGCGCCTGTTGCCGGCGTTGATCCGTGCCCTGCGCTACGAGATCGAGCCGTTCCACGCCGAGCCCTGGTACGCGGAACAGCTTGCCCGGCTCTGGCGAGCGCTGCCGCTGTTCCGCCATTACTGGGCGATCGTGGAGCGCGAGCCGGCTCCGGTGAGCGCCGATCGGGCGCTCGCGCCCATGCGGCTGGCGGTGCCGGGAGCCGGTATCCTCGAGTTTCGTCTCGCCTCCGAGCGCTTCACGCGCGACGCGCGCTTCCGCCTGATCTACTATCTGCCGGCGAGTCCGGAGACGATGCGCTGGTGCGCCGAACAGGCCGAGCACGCTGCTGACTCGGATACCGCAACCGCCGAGCCTGCAATCGCGGCCGCGCCGGCGCGGCGCCTCAATGCTCGAACGTGAGCGCTTCGGCCTCGTCCAGAAACCAGGAGGCCGGCAGGCGCCCGCTCACGTAGGCGTGAACATCGCCGATCAGCGGGCGGTCGCCGCGGTCCTCGCGACGCTGGATCGAGGCGTTCTCGGCGGCGCGGTCGCGCCAGAGCTGGTCGATCAGCGCGATCGGGTCGGCCTGCGCCACCTGCTCGCGCGGGGCGGCCAGGTGTTCGGCCCAGAGATCGATGCGCAGATTGACCGCGATCTCCCGGTCGCTGACCACGACGTTGATCTCCGAATCGGTAATCAGCCCGCGGTTGTTCAAGTTCGCTGAGCCGACGCTCAGCCATTCATCATCCACGATCGCCACCTTGGCGTGGACGTAGACGGGCCGGTAGCGAAAAGCATGCACGCCGGCGCTCGGCCCGGAGGCATACGGCGCGTAGACGGACACGATGCCCCGGCCATCATCCACCGCGCGCAGCGTGTCGACGTGGCGGTCGTTGTCCCATTTGCCGCTGTGTGCGCCGGCCGGCAGCACGATCACGATGCGAAACGGCGTCTCGCGTCGCCGCTGCACCTGCTCGATCAGCACATCCATCACGTGCGGCGACCACAGATACTGGTTCTCGATGTAGATGAAGCGTTTGGCCCGCCTGAAGGCGTTCAGATAGCTGTGGTAGATGCCGAACTCGCCGCGACGCACCGACGCATACGTGTCGTGCGGAATCGTGCGCACGACCTGCGCCGCTGTGTGCCATGCGGCATCGACGCGGGGCGCCTGCGCCGGCAGCAGCTCGGGGACGGCGGCCGGATAGCAGTTCCGGCAGGAATCCTGCCAGCGCTGGCGGAAATTGTGCTCTACATCGGCGACGACCTCACCTTCCAGCCGTAGCTGCACGTCGTGCCAGTTTGGACCGGACCGCAGCGCATGGCCCGGCAGATCCCAGCGGTCGCCCTGAAATGTCGTCAAATCCATGCCGCCCACGAAGGCGACCTGACCATCGACGACGATCGCCTTCTGGTGGTGGCAGTGGCTGAAGTGCGCCGTGTGGTCCAGGCGGCAGACGAGGTCGCCATCCGCCTGCCCTTCGAACGCGCGCACCACGTCCAGCATCTCGCCGCGCGTTGGATGAATGACGGCCACCGCGCCGCCCCAGAGCAGGATGCGCACCGGCACGCGCTTCGCCGTGTCGCGCAACAGCTCGACCAGGCGTGTATCGACGAGGTCTTGCCGCCGGGTGCGCCGCAGCGGCAGGTCCGGCGTGAGGCACCAGCCGGCGATGTAGACATAGTGCTCGGCCCGCGCGAGGGCGGCGTGCAGATCGCCGAGAAAGCACTCGCCGTCCACCAGCGGCGTCACGCGATTATGCCGGCGGGGCGGTGTGCTGCCGGGAAACCAGCGGGGATCGCCGCCCCACCAGGAGGCAGCGGCCCGTTCCAGGTCGGCGCGGCGCACACGGCCGCGCTTCAGCGTGTGCTGATGCCGGCGGTGGTGGTACGGCGTCAGCAATGGGGCGATGCGCCGGTGCGCGAAGCTGGCCAGCGAACCCAGGACGGTCATCGGCTGCCTCTGTGTCCAGAGATAGCACAGAAGCGGCTCGCGCGCCTCACCCGCCGGCCGCGGTCCAACGACCGTGCGGGGTAGCCGTAACTCTGGTCGAAGCGGGCGCGGCTACATGTCCATGCCGTTCCAGACGAGACGCTGGAACAGGGCCGGATCGGCCCCCGGCAGCCGGCCCGCTCCGTACAGCTCGTTCAGCAAGCGCTCGGAGCGGCTGGCGACGCCGGCCTTGCGCGGCGCTTTGAGGATACGCAGCGCGGCGGACTCGCGCTCGGCGCGAGCGAGGGCAAACTGCAACTCTTGCACGCGGGCGCGGGCGATCAGCTCTTCCAACATCACGGTGCCTCCCATCAGCCGGCCGGCGAGCGGCGGGCTGCCGGCTGCCCGATCTCTTTACCATCGTATCAATTGTGAACGTGAGCACAAGCACCATTTGGCGGGGATCCACCCAGACGTGCGGCGAATGCCGGGGTATTGCATAACACGAGCGCGCGGCGCGCCTGACCCCGATTTCGCTGAAGCGAAATCTCCCTTCCCGGCACGGGAAGGGTTGGGGCAGAGGACGTACACGCGTTGTGGCCTGCGACCAGCGCGATGCGACGGCTTCCCGCCACACACGAGAAGAGTAGGGGGTTCGAGGACGGCCGGCAGCCTGGGAGACGCATCATCCGTGCGGCCCACACAAGGACACCCTGGCCCCGCCGCCGTCCGGCGCTGTTGGGGCCGCTCCAGGAGTCCCTTTCCCGCTTCGGGAAAGGACAGACCTCGCTCGCGAGGTCAGGGTTAGGTGCCCCGCATCGCCGCCGTCAGCGGATATTCTCGAAGCCCGCAGCGTTCGCCTGGGTCTTCGGCGGTTCGCTGCCGTGCAGCGGCAGGCGCACGGTAAAGCGCGTGCCCTGGCCCTCGGTGCTGGCAGCCGCAACGGTGCCGCCGTGCTGCTCCACGATCTGGCGCACGCCGGCGAGGCCGATGCCGGTGCCGCTGATGCGTCCCTCCACGTTCGAGCCGCGGAAGAAGCGTTCAAACACATGCGGCAGGTCGGCGGCGGGAATGCCCATACCCTCGTCCTGCACCTCGAGCACGGCGCAGGCGCCCGCGCCCGCACCCTCCTGGCGCACGCGGATCTGGATAGCGCCGCCGTTTGGGCTGTATTTGATCGCGTTCGAGAGCAGGTTGCCCAGCACGCGCTCGATGCGCACCGCGTCCCACATACCCACCGGCTCCGGCTTGCCGGCATCAAGCAGGATCGTCGCATTCTCGACCACGGCCCGCTGCTCCTCCACGACAGCGTGCGTCAGCGTGGCCAGGTTCACGCGCTGGCGATCCAGCGCCAGCGGCTCGCCGGCCTGCAGGCGGGCGGCGTCCAGCAGTTGTCCCACGAGCGCCCGCATGCGCGTGGCCGCCGCGTCGATCGAGCCGAGCCCCTCGCGCACCCAGGCCAGCTCCTCACCCCCTGGCGCGGCGCGGCGGCCCAGAAGCTGCGCGAGCCCTTTGATCGTGGTCAGCGGCGTGTTCAGGTCATGCGAGACGGTCGAGAAGAAGTCGTCGCGCTGGCGCAGCGCGTCGCGCGCCTCGGTGTACAGCCGGGCGTTCTCGGCGGCCAGTGTCTCCACCTGCCGGCGCGCCTGCACCTGCGCCGTCACCTCGACCGCGTGCACGAGGATACCTTCCACCACGCCGTCACTGTCGCGCACAGGCTGGCAAACGATGTTGAAAAATGCATCCTCGCGGGAGCCATCCTCCCCACTGGCGATCAGGGCGGGCACCTCGTTGGCGCTGAACGGCTTACCGGTGCGGAAGGCATGGTCGAGCAGCAGCAGGTAGCCGGAGCCGGCGGTGAGCGGCGCCAGCGCCGCACTCACAGGCATGCCGGTCGGGTCGCCGCCGAGAAAGCGGATGGCGCCCGGGTTGACGAACTCGACGCGGTGCTCGGGGCCGCGCAGATACACGATCGCCGCGGGGGTTTGCATGAACAGGCCGAACAGGCGCTCCCGCTCGCCTTCGACGGCATCCAGGGCGCGGTCACGGGCGGTGAGCGCCGCCTGCACCTGATGGTACAGGCGGGCATTGTCGGCGGCGAGAGCGGCGCGGCGGGCGATCTCCTCGGCCAGCGCCAGCTGGGCCGCGCCGTAACGCCGCTCCGGTGTGGAAGAGACGAAGTTGAGCGTACCCAGCGTGTGACCGCGCGCCAGCAGCGGTACACACATGTACGAGCTGATGCCGGCGGCGCGCACCAGCGGCAGCCGCTGTGCGCCGCCGGCCAATTCACTCAACTCGGCCTCGTCGACATGCGCCTGTACCTCGGCGTGGCCGGAGCGCAGCACGCGGGCGATCGGATGTGGTGCGTCGGGCGCAAGCGGGAAGCCGCCGCCAAGCGCCTCCACGGCCGCGCTGCGCACAGGGTCGGCGCTGGCAAAGGCGCGGCGCTCGATCAGGCCGGCGTCGTTGGGCACGCAGACGCTGCACCAGTCGGCCAGTGCCGGCACGGCGAGCCGGGCGACTTGCGCCAGCGTCTCGTCGTAGTCCAGTGTGGCGGAGAGCGTATTGCCCGATTCAGCGAGGAAGCGCAGCCAGCGCTGCGCGGCCTCCGCCTCGGCGCGGGCGTCGCGCTGCGCCTGGTAGAGCCGGGCGCGCAGCAGGGCGAGGGCGAACTGCTGCGCCAGCGCCGCGAGGAAGACCGCGTCGGCGTCGTCGAAGCTGCGCGGCCGCTCGTAGCTGAGACCGATCGCGCCGATGGTCACACCATCCACGATCAGCGGCAGCGCCGCGAGGGCGCCGCCGCGGCCATCGGGCCATGCCGCTTCCCGCACCAGACCGCGCGTACGCCCTTCCGCGGCGGAGCCGAGGAGTACCGGCTTGCCCGTACGGATCACCTCGGCCAGCGGCGCCGGCGTCGAGAGCGGAAAGCGTTGCCAGCGCTGCACCAGGACCGGCGCATAGCCGCCGGCGCCGACGATCTCGACCGTGTCGCGCGTATCGTCCAGCAGGGCGAGCGTGCCGGCGGCGGCGTCGGTCGCCGAAACTCCCTGCTGCACCATGACTTCGGCCACCTGCACCGGCGTCAGCGCTTCGGACAGCGCGGCGGTCACGGCCTGCAGGCGTACGGCCTGGCTGCGGTCGCGCACGGGCGGCACGGCGGCGGGTTGGGCGGCGTAGTCTGCGGCAACGCCCTCAAGCAGATGCACCAGGCCGGCGATCTCGGCCGCGGTGGTCTTGCCCCCCGCTCGGCGCACCCGCCGCTCCAGGTCGGCCAGCCGGTCACGCGCGGCGGCGAGGCGCTGTGCCAGCGGCGGTTCGGCCATGCGCGGGCTCCTGGCGGACCCTGCCCTGACGGGGTGCAGGGATTGTAGCAGCTTTTACAAGATTACAAGACGCGGGGCGTTTGACCTTCACATCCGCCTGCGCTGCGGCCGGTTCAGCGTCGGGATGGGCGCCGGCAATCTCGGTCCCAGGTGCGCCGCGCGGGCGAAGCACCCACCCGGACGGCGCGCTGGTGGCGGTCGCTTCGCCGAAACGGATCGCGCCGCCCGACCGCGTCCCGCGATGCCGTGCAGACCTGCGCAAGGCTCTGCCATGCGGACGCCGCGGCTACGATCGCTCGCCCTCTGCCCGCCGCGCGAGCAGCCCGCGCGCGATCGTCAGCCGCAGGATCTCCGTCGTGCCTTCGGCGATGCGCCAGGCGCGAATCTGGCGATAGAGCCGTGCCAGCGGATGTCCTTCCACGACCGCCGCGCCGCCCGTGAGCTGGATGGCGCGGTCCACGATGCGCGCCACGGCCTCGGTGGCGAGTACCTTCGCCATCGCCGCCTCGACGTCGCTGCCGGCGCCGTCCTCGGCCGCCCGCGCCGTTGCGTACAACGCGCTGCGGGCGGCGTACAGATCGGTGGCGCTCTCGGCCAGCATCGCCTGCACCTGCTCGCGTTCGGCCAGCGGCCTGCCCGTGCGGTGCGGCTGGTCGATCTGGGCCAGCGTGTAGTCCAGCGTCCAGCGGCCGGCGCCGCAGGCCGACGCGGCGACGCTCAGGCGCATCCCGGTGATGTCCTCCAGCGCCCGCGGCAGCCCCTGGCCGATCTCGCCGATCATATCGTCCGCCGCCACGAGCACGCCCTCGTAGGCGAACTCGCCGTGCAGGCCGCCGTCGAGCGTGCGCAGCTCGCGCCGCAGTGTCAAGCCCGGCGCGTCGCGGCGCACGACGAACACGGCCGAGCCGGTCGCGCCACCGGCGTTCTCCGTCACGTTGGCCACGGTCAGCAGCAGGTCGGCGTGCGGCCCGCCGGTCACGAATGCCTTGACGCCGGTCAGCGAGAACGCCTCGCCCTGGCGCACCGCCGTGGTGCGCGGCCCTTCGCGGGCGTCGGTGAAGGCAAAGGCTGCCGCCAACTCACCGCGCAGCACGGGCGTGAGGAAGCGCTCGTGCTGCGCGGGCGTGCCGTGGCGCAACAGCCCGCCCGTGCCGCCCAGCACCAGCCGGCCGAGCATCGCGCCGGAGGCGGCGATCTCCTCGCGCAGCGCCACCTGGCCCAGCGCGCCCAGTCCGCCGCCGCCCAGATCCGGCGGCTGCAGCAGCCAGAAGAAGCCCAGCTCGTGCGCCCGCGTGCGCACCCAGCGGCGCAGCGCGGCCGGCGCCTCGGCTTCCTCCTGCACACCGGCGTTGCGCTCGGCGGGCAGCAGCTCGTCGTGGAGAAAGGCGCGCAGCCGATCGCGCAAGGCATTGAGGTCAGGCGGCAGAGCATCGAGGGGCATCAGGCGCTCCATGCGATGGCGTTCGAGTGTCTGGCTGTCGGCGTTCGGCCCTCATCCTCTCGTCTCTCCTTCCCCCAATCCTGGAGGGAAGGAGACGATCGGGCGTAGTACAGTCCGTGGCCGGTTCGGTTAACCGTTCGCAGATCGGATCGCTCTAACCCGGGATCGCCCCTTTCCCGCATTATTGGGGGATCGGGGAAGGGCTGTCTCTTATACACATCTGACGCTGCCGACGATCTTACGCGTGTA
>CALFMN010000030.1 GCA_937879875.1 uncultured Chloroflexota bacterium
AGCCGGAACCAAAGCTGTGCCTAATGGCTAACAGCGAGGCAAGTGACCCACTAGTGTTCGAAAGCGTGAAAATCGTGATATCATGCTTTCAATGAAAACTCAACGCACTGTCACGACTCAGCAGGTAGCCGCTGCTCTCGGCGTGCGGCCTGCGACCGTTCAGGTATACGCCCGCAATGGACGCATCCCGTTTGACACGACGCCCGGAAAGCATCGGCGGTTCAACATCGACGAGGTTCGGGCAGCCCTAACAATAGACGCAGACTCACGGGGCGCTGCTCCTCCGCGGTCTGGGGCACCACGAGGCTGGCTCGTGGATGCACTGGAGCTTGAGGGTTGGGCTGATCGCTTGATTGCGCGAGAGCAGTTGCCCGAGATCGTCCGCCTCCTGATCGTCGGTTCAGCTCCTGAGTTACGTCGCCTCGATGTCCGCACAGGAGAAGGCATCGGACTGCCTGGGTGGGACGGCCTCGCCGACGCGGTGGCTGGAAATCCTTGGGTTCCAGAGGGTGTCTCGGCCTGGGAGATGGGGACCGATGAGGACATCACCACGAAGGCCAATGCAGACTACAGCCACCGCACACAGGACCCTTTAGGACTCCAACCTGCTGAGACGACGTTTGTCTTCGTGACTCCTCGCCGGTGGAGTCACCGGGATAGCTGGGCGACGACGAAGCGCGCCGAGGATATCTGGAAAGACGTTCGCGCGTACGATGCTGAGTCGCTCACCCAGTGGCTAGATACCGCGCCGGCTGTTCACGCCCGCGTGACGCGACTGTTGGGGCGCGATCCCACTGGGGCAACCGACCTCGCCTCGGCCTGGAGTACCTGGGCGGGCCAGACAGCGCCCGCGCTACCGCGGACGCTCCTGACGGCTGGTCGAGACGACGAGGTGAAGTCGATCATTGACTGGCTGCACGCTGGTCCATCGGCGTTGCCCGTTGTTGCCGACTCGCAGGACGAGGCGCTGGCGTTCATCGCCTCGTGCCTGCTGCAACTCCCGTTAGAGGAAGGTACGGCAGTCGAGGCCCGCACGCTCGTGATCCAGACCCGGGCCGTTTGGGACGAGATCCTCGCCCGCGCTACCACCGCGATGGTGCTGCTCCCACTGTTCCCGACCCCCGCCGCCACGGCGGCGGTAGATGCGGGTCACCACGTGGTGCTTCCGCTCGACCGCACAGCAGTGACCACTGGTACCACAGTCTTCGTGTCTCCCCTGCGCCATGAGCCCGCCAAGCGAGCGCTGATCGAAGCGGGTGTCGCTGAACGGTCGGCTGAGGAATGGGCCGCGCTCGCGCGGCGCAGCCTGCTCATGCTCCAGCGTCGGCTCGCGGTGAACCCGACCGTGGTGCGCCCGCCTTGGGCTCAACCCGACCGCGCGCGCGACGTCGTTGCTCTCGTCCTCGCTGGGGCCTGGCGCGACGATTCCCCTGCGGACCGCGATGCCCTCGCGGCACTGGTGGACCGACCTTACAACGAATTGAGTGGAACGCTGACGGAGTGGGCCAACCAAGTCGATCCGCCGGTTAAGGCCATCGGCAGTCTCTGGTTCATGACCTCTAAGGACGATGCGTGGAAGCTCACCGCGCCGTACTTAACCAGCACCTTGGTTCAGCGCTTTCGGGATCGGGCCGTCGAGGTGTTGGGAACCATTCATCCGGCGATGGAGCTAGAACCCGAGCGCCGGTGGGCTGCAGGCATCCTGGGCAAGACGCTCCCGTGGTCGAGTGATCTCCGAAGAGGGCTAGCGGAGGCCCTCGCTCTGGTTGCCACCCGTGCGGGCGACACGCCGCTCCCGGGTGGCCAAACCGGACAGGAGCTTGCCGACCAGATCGTCCGGGTCGTGCTCGCGAAAGCGAATGGTGATCCCTCTGGCCAGCTATGGTCGTCTCTGACCGATGCGCTGCCCACCTTGGCCGAAGCGAGTCCCGAGCAGTTCCTCGATGCAGTTGACGTCGGCTTGGCCAGTGTCGTCCTCATGAGAGTCTTCGACCCAGCTTCGGAAGCAAGCCCCTTGGCATCAACTACGCACACGGGCCTGTTGTGGGCTCTGGAAGCGCTCGCATGGTCAGCCGATTACCTTAGCGCGGCAGCGGTGGTGCTTGCCCAACTGGCGGAGCGTGAGCCAGGAGGTAGTTGGGCCAATCGCCCGGCCACGAGCCTGCGCGAGATTTTTTTGCCATGGAGCCCGCACACCAGCGCGTCGCTCGATGAGCGGCTCGCCGCCCTCGATCGGCTGCGGCAGGCGGTCCCAGCGGTGGCATCGAGCCTAATGTTGAGCCTGTTGCCGCTCCCCCACGATGTGAGCACACCCACGTATCAGCCTCGGTGGCGCGGGTGGGAGCCGGAGGAAAAGCCATCCATCACGTTCGCCCAGTGGTGGCACCATGTTGACCAGGTGGTCGAGCGCCTGATTGCCGATGCTGGATCGGAAGGAGCACGCTGGGCTGAGCTCGTAGGTGTCGTGGACAACCTGCCAGAAGGTCCGCATGAGGCGGTGGTCCAGGGGCTACACGAACTCGACCCATCACGCCTAGCCGAGGAGGATCGCCTCAAGCTAGCCGCCGCCCTACGCACCAAAGTCACCACGCACCGTCGGTTCCCGAATGCGAATTGGGTCCTGCCAACTGCGCACGTGGATCGCCTGGCCGCGGAACTCCAGCGCTTCGATCTCGCTGATCCGGTCAAAGGATGCATGTGGCTCTTCCAGCAGCACGTAGAGCTGCCTTCGCCCGTAACCCACGATTTCGCGGCGGAGCACGAGGCGGTAAAGCGCGCCCGCGAACAGGCCCTGCACGCGTGTCTTGCCGCAGGCGGGCTGGAGGGCGTGTGGAAACTCGCCTCGCGCTGCGACGTCCCGCGGTGGGTGGGATACACGCTCGGACAGCTCGACGGTGATACGGACGATGTGGTGCATGAGCATCTGATGGGAACCGATCTCATTCGCCAGCAATGCGCGGAGGGGTATGTCGTCGGCCGGTTTGAGGCGCGTGGATGGACATGGGCCGACGCGCACCTCCGCAAGGCCAATGCATGGCCGGTTGAGGGCATCGTGCGCTTCTTACGGTGGCTCCCCGCGCAGCCAGAAACCTTCGATCGAGCAGAGCGGCTGGGGAATGAGATCCACGACCTGTATTGGGAAAATGTACCAGCGGATCAGTTATGGGCGAGCTCAGACCGTCTCCGTGCGGTGCGGATGCTGCTAGCGCATGGGCGAGCTGCCGCGGCGATCCCGCTCCTTGATTCCTCCGTTGGGGCAAGCACCACCGAGACGAAGCCTGCTACAGCCCTCGTCCTCCAGGCATTAGCCGAGTCCACACCGTCCGCTGCCGAAGCCGGCACCCAGATGTTCGGCTACCACGTCCGGAGCCTGCTGACCTATCTGGACGCCGATGAAGATGTCGATCGGACGCAGCTTGCACAACTGGAGTGGCGCTACTTACCGCTCTTTCGCTATCAAGAGTGGTCGCCACGCGTGCTCCAGGACGAGTTGGCCCGGAACCCGGACTTTTTTGTCGAGGTGATCTCATGGGTCTATCGATCGGATAGCCAGCCTCCTGAGCCGGAGTTCAGTGAAGAGGCCCGCGTCCGCGCCGTGCTGGGCGCCCAGCTACTCAGTTCCTGGCGCACCCCTCTTGGAATCGACGGCCACCGCACCCCTACTCTGGCCGATTGGGTCACCGCGACGCGAGTTCGCCTTACCGGACGCGGGCGGATTCGTGTGGGCGATCAGCGCATTGGCGGCCTCCTGCGCTACGTTCCCATTGATCCAGACGGGGTCTGGCCGACGGTGGCGGTGCGTGAGATCGTCGAGGCCGTCGCCAGTCGGGATCTTGAGCTGGGCATCGAGCTTGAGGTGATGAACAGTCGCGGCGTGACCTCACGCGGGCCGACGGAAGGCGGAGCCCTGGAGCGGACCCTAGTCAATCGTTACCGAGAGTACGCGCACCAGATTGGCAACCGCTGGCCACGGACCCGCCGCATGCTACAGCGGATCGCCGAGTCCTTCGAACGTGACGCACGGCGGGAGGATGAACGGGCAGAAACGGTGGAAACCTTCCGGTCATAACTGTCCCCTCGTCCGCTAACCACACACCATGGCGAGGACCCACGATACCGCGGGAGGGCACTCGTCTCGGTAGAGCAGTCCCAACTTGGGGCGTTCTCAAATCCGGCGGTCAGCTGTCAACCCCGGAGAACTCGGGACGCGCATGTCAAACGCCACTATCTGTTTGTGGAATGGCGAGGACGGAGTTGATGTAATCACTCAGGCCCGTCGAGCATGTCCAGAATCAGCGTGCTCCAGCTGTGGTTGCGCGAGCCGTGGCCCTCGCCGGTGAACGGATTGAAATACTCGCGGAAGCCGGATTGCAGCAGCATCGCGCAGGAGCGATCGGTGATGTGATTGCGCAGCGCGTCGTAGCCGTGCGCCCGCAGCCCTTCGACGATCAGCCAGTTCGAGTTGATCCAGCTTGGCCCGCGCCAGATGAAGCCGCGCGCGTTGCCCGGCATGAACGTCGGCTCAGTCTGTGACACCGACGGCACCGGATAGGGCAGGGCGAACTCGTCGGAATTCGTGAGATGGGCGACCAGCCGCTCCGCGATAGCGCGATCGAGTCCCGGCAGCGCCAGCGGCGCCAGCGAGGTGATCGTCAGCGTGCGCAGCGGCGTCTCGGCGCGGCCGGCGAGGTCGAAGAAGGCGCCGGCCTCGGCGTCGTAGCAGCGTTCGACCAGCGCCCGCTGCACGCGCTCGGCGCGCTCCGCGAACTCGCGCGCCGCTTCGTCCTTGCAGAGTCGGCCCAGCGCTTCGAGGCCGAGGATGTAACAGGTGTTGGTCAGCACCTCTTCGACGTTGAACAGGTCGAGCGCCAGAATCGCGCGGTCGTCGAAGCGCAGCGGCTGGTAGCGCGCGTACAGCTTCTCGATCCAGCGCATTAAATCGTCGTTGTTCTTCGGCTGCTCCATCAGCGGGTCGAACTTGGGCGAGGCGTCGGCGCCCGACTCGTCCGGCTGGATGATCGCGATCAGCCCGTCGCCGTCCGGGTCGCGCACGTCGGCCAGCCAGCGGTAGAAGGCGACGGTCGGCGGCAGCGCGCGCTCAAGAAAGGCGCGGTCGCCCGTCGCGCGGAAGACGCGCTCCAGCGCCGTGCCCAGCACCGGCGGCTGCATCGAGGAACTGGTGTAGCGCTCGCTGAACTTCTCCGACTGCCGCGCCGCGGCCTCGGGATAGCGGTCCTTCTCCCAGAGGATCTGATGCGGAATGAAGCCGCTCGGCTGGGCGCCCTTGAGCAGCGTCTCGATCTCGTCTTTCGCCCAGTCGAGGTTGACGTGCGTGAGCGCGATCGCGTGGAAACAGGAGTCCCAGAACCACTGGAACGGATACGAACCGGCCGAGGGCACGATGTAGGCGTAGTCCTGCCCGTTCCACTCGGCGTGGCCCGAACGTCGATTCTCAGTCAGAATTGCGGCCGCTTCCTGCTTGAGACGTGCCACGCCCGACGCGTCAACCATCTTCGTCCGGCCCCCATCCCCTGCCCCTTCCCCCAATAATAGGGAAAGGGGTTGACCGCGAGGCCACGCCGGAGGTAAGCCGCGTGGCTGCGGGCAGGGTACACTGGCGGCGATGACCGGCGCACCTACGATCTCGATCCTGACGCCGACGCGCAACCGCCGCGCGACGTATCTGCCGCTGGCGATCGCCAGCGTGCGTGCCCTGCGCCTCTCCGTATCGTACGAGCATGTGATCGTGGACGACGGCTCGGACGACGGCACCGCGGCGTACCTCGCGGAAGAAGCCACGGCAGACCCGCGCATCCGGCCGCTGCGCCACGATCGCCCGCGCGGCGTCGCAGCGGCACGCAACACGGCCGCGCGGGCCGCCCGCGGCGCCTTTCTCGTCGATCTGGACGACGACGATCTGCTCACCGCCGACGGCGTCGAGCAGCGCTATCAGTATCTGGTGGCGCATCCCGAGCGCTGGGCGGTGCACGGCAACGCGCTCAAGGTCGACGCCGAAGGCCGCTACCTGATCGGTGAGGACGTGCGGAACTTCTTCTGCGACGACGCCGAACGCTGCGCCGAGCTGTTCTTCAGCAGCGCGATGATCCCCAACGCCAGCACGGCCATGTACCGGCGCGAGGCGTTGCTGGCGCTCGGCGGCTGGGACGAGCGCCTGAGCTGCTGCGAGGACTATGACCTCTGGCTGCGTTCGCTTGAGCGCTTCGGCCCGCCTGGCTTCGTGGATGCGATGGTGGCGCTCTACCGGCGCAAAGACGCGGGCCTCGGCATCGACAGCATCCGTTCGGGCGCACACGAGCAGAATCAAGCGCGGGTGCAAGAGCGGTTCGGCCATCTGCGCGGGCGCGTGGCCGGTGGAGCGAGCCTGTGAACGATCACGAAACCGTGTTCAGTGTAGACGTTGCCGCTCCGGGAATCCCGATCCGGCGTAGCTGGGAGGTCGCCGTGGGCAGCGGCGATGCCTGGTCGCTGCTGCACGCGGACTTGCAGGGCCAGTTGCGCCGCGCCGTGCGCGAGTGCGGCTTCCGCTACCTGCGTTGCCACGGCATTTTGAGCGATCAAATGCAGGCCGTGCGCCGCGACCGCGCAGGGCAGATCGTTTACAACTGGCGGCTGGTGGACGCGGCCTACGATGCGTTGCTCGGCCTCGGGCTGCGGCCGTTCGTCGAGCTGGGCTTCATGCCCACGGCGCTCGCCAGCGGCACGCAGGCGGTGTTCTACTACCGCGCCAACGTCACGCCGCCGGCGGACTACGACGCCTGGCGGGCGTTCATCACGGCGCTGGTCTCACACTGGCACGAACGCTACGGCGCCGATGAGGTCCGCCGCTGGTACTTCGAGGTCTGGAACGAGGCGAACCTTTCCAGCTTCTGGTCGGGCACGAAAGAGGAATCGTTCCGGCTCTACGCGGAGACGGTGCAGGCGATCAAGGCGGTCGATGCGGCGCTGCGCGTGGGCGCCCCTGCCACCAGCCGCGCCGAATGGCTGCCCGACTTTCTCACCTACTGCCGCGAGCACGCCGTGCCCGTGGACTTCGCCTCGACGCACGTCTATCCGGACGACGACGACTTCGAAAAGGTCGATCCGGGCTACCGCGCCGAGTTCGAGCGCGGCGGCTATCTGGAGAAGGTCGTGGCCGGCGCCAATGCCGAGGTTGCGAGCGCGTGGCCGGGCGGCGAGCTTGAGGTGCACTGGACGGAGTGGAACTCGAGCTGGCGCTGGGGCCGGCCGATCCACGACGTGCCGAACCAGGCGGCCTACATCTGCCGCGTGATCCACGCCGTGCAGGCGCAGGTCGCCAGCTTCGCCTTCTGGACGATCTCCGATATCTTCAACGAGTTCCCTTTCCCGGCCGCGAGCTTCGTCGGCGGCTTCGGCCTGATCACGATCGACGGCCTGGCCAAGCCCGGCTACCACGCCTACCAGCTCCTGCACCGCCTCGGCGCCCACGAGCTTGCCGTCACGCGTGTGGACGAGGACGAGGCAGGCGCGACGCGGCTGGACCTCTGGGCCACCCGCCGCGCCGGCGCGCTGCAGCTTCTGCTCTCGAACTACACGCCGCCTGGACTGGAAGGCACGCGGCCACCGGATCGCCCCGTCGTAGTGCGACTGAGCGGCCTGCGCGCCGGCGCTTCGGCGCAGGCCGCGGAGTGGCGCGTGGACGATGCCCATGCCAACGGTCTCGCGGCGTGGGAGGCGCTGGGGCGGCCCGCGGCGCCCACGCGCGCCCAGCTTGCCGAGCTGAGCAGCGCCGCCGAGCTACGGCAGACGGGCACGCTGCCGCTCAGCGTTCGTGCCGACGGCAGCGCCGAGCTGCGTATCTCGCTGCCACCCGGCAGCGTGGCCTTCTACGAGCTGGCCGTGTCCTGACCCAGCAGCGGCAGCACGTCGTGGGCAAACAGGCGGACCATCTCCAGCCACGGCAGGTCCTGGAAGACCAGAAACGTCCAGGCGAAACCGGCTCGGCGGTAGCCGTCCAGCCGCTCCGCGATCGCATCAGGCGGGCCGGCCAGCGCCGAGGCGAGCTTCGCGCGCCCTTGCTCGACGGTAAGGTCGCGGTCGGTCGACCAGCGGGCGAGCACGCGTTCGTAGGCGGCGCTGCTCTCCGCGATCAGCACCGTGGCGTTGTGCGTGAAGCGCAACGCGGCGGGATCGCGGCCAGCCTCGCGGCAGAACTCCGCCAGCAGGGCGCGGTACGAGGCGTAGTCCTCCGGCGCCAGGTCGAAGCCGATGTTGCAGTAGTCCGCGACGTGGCCGGCGGCGCGCAGCAGCTGCCGCCGCCCGCGCCCGCCCACAAGAACCGGCGGCCCGCCCGCGCTGAACGGCGGTGGCTCGATCCCCGCCGTAACGTTCAGGCTGCTGCCCGCGAACGTTTCGCCGCCACTCCAGAGGGCACGCATCGCCACCACCGTCTCTTCGAGCGCCGCGGCGCGGCTGCGGGCGCTGTGCCAATCCAGGCCGTGCGCCCGCGCGTCCGCCTCGCTGCCGCCGCTGCCGATGCCCAGGACCAGGCGTCCTTGCGAGAGGCGATCGAGCGTGGCGGCCATCTTCGCCAGCAGCACGGGCGGGCGGTAGGGGTTCGCTAGCACCATGGGAATGCCGGTCAGGCGCGGGCAGGTGGCGACGAGCGCGGTCAGCGCCGTCCAGGATTCGACGCCCGGCCCGAGCAGGTCGTAGAGCGTGGCGCCGTCGAAGCCGAGCGCATCGGCCGCGCGCCAGACCGCCTGCACCTGCTCCCAGCTCCAGCCGCCCTGGTGGCAGCGCACCGCCAGCTTCACCGCGCCGCTCCCCATGCGGGCAGGCCATCGAGAAACGCGACGATCGCGCGGGCGACCAGTTCGGGGCGTTGCAACGGCACGTCGTGAATCGAGTCTTCCAGCCAGACGACCGAGCCGTGCGGCAGGCGGCGCACCGCGGTCAGCACCGCCTCCTGTTTGTGCGCGATCTGTTCGGCGCCGCCGTCCAGCGATGGCAGGACGAGCACGGGGCAGGTCACGTCGGCGAAACGCGAGGGCGTATCGGCCTCCCACAACGCCCGCACGATCTGCAGATGATGCTCGAAGCTCAGATGGGGCGCCACGGTGTCGTCAGCGGCGACTTCAAAGCCGGCCATGATGATCGGCTCGAACTCCGGCCTCCAGTACGGCGCGAGGTCGCCGCGGATACGCTCAAGCAGTTGCGCCCGCGGCGTGCCGGCGATGCGCGGCGGCGCCAGCCGGCGTTCCGCCTCTTCCCAGCTCAGGCCGTCGGAGCGGGGTGAGAAGATGCCGCCGTCGACCAGTACAAGGCCCGCGGCGACGCCAGGGTTGCGCGCCGTGAACTCGATCGCCACGTTCGCGCCCCACGAATGGCCCGCGATCACGGGCTGGGCAAAGCCGAGCGCCTGGATCAGCGCCGCCACGTCCGCCGCGGTTTGTTCGAAGCCGTAGCCGCTCTCGGGCGCGGTGGTCAGGCCGTGGCCGCGCTGGTCCACGGCGACGACGCGGGCGTGCTCGGCCAGCAGCGGCGCCGTCAGATCCCAGATGCGCGCGTTCGAAGCGAGCCCGTGCAGCAGCAGCAGCGGCCGGCCCGCGCCGCCCCAATCGTAGACGTGAACGCGCAGGCCGTTCGCCTCGACGAACCGTTCCTCGGGCTGTACACTCATCGTCGCTCCGTTCTCAGCACGATGAAGTATTAGCGGGGCGAACACTCGTGCCTATCGTGGAAGGCGGGAACGGTCCACTCCTGAACAGTGTAGCGTGCCCGGCGGACGCCGGCCCGCGCGGAGGGCGCCGGTGGAACAGTTTGATGTTGCGGTGCTGGGCGCGGGCGGCGCGGGTGAGAACATCGCCCGGCCGCTGGCACAGGCCGGCAAGCGCGTCGTCCTGATCGAGGAAGGGCGCATCGGCGGGACGTGCCCGTTCGTCGCCTGCGTGCCCAGCAAAGTGATGCTGCGTTCGGCCGAGGTGCGCCTGTTGCTGCGCCGCGCCCACGAGCTGGGCGCGAGCGCCGCGCCCGTCGAGCTAGGCGACGGCCGCGCCGCCTACGCCGCTGCCGTGCAGCGCCGCCGTCGCCTGGTGCCAAACAACGATGCCGACGGCGAGCGCATGCTGGCCGAAGCCGGCGTCACGCTGCTCCGCGGCCGGGGCACAATCGTGAGACCCGGCGTGCTCGCGGTTGGCGTGCGCGAGATCGCGTGGCGCGACCTTGTGATCAGCACGGGGTCGGCGCCGATCGTGCCGCCAGTTTCCGGCCTGGGCGCCGTGCCGGTCTGGACCAGCGACGAGGCGCTGACGAGCGACAAACTGCCGGCTTCGCTGGCCATACTGGGCGGTGGACCGGTGGGCTGTGAGCTGGCGCAGATTTTTGCTGCTTTCGGCACGGCCGTCAGCATAGTCGAGGTGGCGCCGCGTCTGCTGCCCTCCGAAGAGCCGGCGATCGGCGATCTGCTCGGCACGGTGTTGACAGGCGATGGCGTTTGCCTGCGGCTGGGCGCCGAACTGAAGTCAGCCCAACACACGGACGCCGGCGCCCGCCTGACGCTTGCAGATGGCGCACCAATCGAGACCGAGCGCGTGCTCATCGCCACCGGGCGCAAGCCGCGAGTCGAGGAGATCGGCCTAGAAGCGCTCGGCATTCGGCCGGGCAAGCAGGGCATCGCCATCGACCAGCATTGCCGCGTCCTGGGGCAGGCGCACGTCTGGGCGGCGGGCGACGCGGCCGGCATCGATCCGTTCACCCACACGGCCGAGTATCAGGCCAACGTGATTACCGCCAATCTGCTGGGAGGTTCCGACGCCGCCGACTACCGCGCGATTCCGCGCATGGTCTACACCAGCCCGCCGGTCGCGGCCGTGGGGCTGACGCGGGCAGAGGCCGAGCAACGCGGGCTGCGTGTTGTCTCTGCCGGCGCAGATCTGGCCGACACGCCGCGCGCCGAGACGGCCGGCACGGAGTTGGGGCGACTGGAACTGCTTGCCGACGTCGAGCGCGGCGTATTGATCGGCGCCGCGGCGATCGGCGAGCAGGCAGACTCGTGGCTGGGCGAGGCGCTGCTGGCGATTCAAGCCGAGACCCCGCTCGATCGCCTCGTGCGTGTGGTGCATGCGTTCCCGACGTACAATCAGATCTACGATCAGGCCGTGCCCCAACTACTGCAGCAGGTGTCCGGGGTTGAGTAGATAGACACGCATCGGCGCGGAACTCACCGGCGCCGCGGAAAAACCCGCGACGTACTACTCCCTCGTACGGGCGATCACGCTCCGATGGATGTAGCGAAGAGTCGCGGCCTGGACAAAGAATCGCATGCAAGCCGATCACCAGCTTCGTCGCTGAGAGGAGACGCCTTATGTCGAGCCCGCAGTGGTTCACCTTGATTCGCTTCCGCGAGCGCCCAGAATGCCTCACGGGCGTCTGTCAGGCACGCACGCCGTCGGAGGCGTTGGCTCTGCTTGAGGAGTGGGAGACACGCTTTTCGGCAGAGACCACGGTGGTGTTCGATCCGCGGAACCGGCCCGTGGAGCGCACGGCCCTTGAATGGCTGACGTACGGCTCGCCGCGGCGCGATAGCCTGACCGTCTAGAATAGCCCGGGCTCGTGCCGCAGCCGGTCGCTCAGCGGTCCAGCCGACGCGATGAGAAGCAATTGACCGAGGCAGGCACAGCGCCGTCGCGGCGTACAGACAGCGCACGATTGTGGAGCAGACGCGATGGAGACGAGTGCCGGCGGCACAAGCCGGACCCCGGCGCGCCGGCCCGGATCAGACTTGACCGACGAACCGCACGATCGGCGCGCCCTGCTGCTGCGTCAGCACGCGCGGGTCGCGGCGCTCAGAGGGCAGAGATCTGCGTGCTGACGGAGGCGCGGCGCGCCTCAGCACGTGCCACGGCCACAGTGGAACGGGCCGCATGCTCGCGCTCGCGCTCGGCGTCGCTGCGGGCGGGGCGCCCGTCCTGCGGGCCGCCGCGGTCAGACCGCGCCGATCCACCATCATTGCGGCCACGTTGACGAAACGCACGCGCGATCGGTAAGATGATATTCGACAATTGAATAGCAACCACTCTTATCCAGAGAGGTGGAGGGAGACGGCCCTGCGAAGCCCGGCAACCGAGTCCGCCAGCAGGCGGGAAGCGGTGCCAACTCCGGCCCGGTCATTCCGGGCGAGATAAGAGACGGACAGCCGGATACGGCATGCACGCCTCTTCTTCGCAACCGAAGAAGAGGTCTTTTGTTGTCCCCGCGCTGTCCCGGGAGGAAGACGATGACCTTCGCCACTGCCCTGCGCTGCCGGGAGTGCGCCCGCGAGTATCCGCTCGCGGCGCTGCACGTCTGCGAGTTCTGTTTCGGCCCGCTCGAAGCGGCCTACGACTATGCCGCCATTGCCCGCGCCACCAGCCGCGGCCGCATCGCCGCCGGCCCGGAAACGATGTGGCGCTACGCCGACTTCCTGCCGGTGGATGCGGCGCAGCGCATCGATCTGCACGCCGGCTTCACGCCGCTGGTGCGCAGCCACAACCTGGCCGAACGGCTCGGCCTGCGCGAGCTGTACATCAAGAACGACACGGTCAACCCGACCTGGTCGTTCAAGGATCGTGTCGTCGCCGTCGCCAGCTCGAAGGCGCGCGAGCTGGGCTACAGCACGCTCGCCTGCGCCTCGACGGGCAACCTCGCCAACAGCGTCTCGGCGCACGCCGCCCGCGCCGGCATGGAGGCGTACGTCTTCATCCCCAGCGACCTTGAGTCCGGCAAAGTGCTCGGCTCCGCGATCTACGCGCCGAACCTGATCGCCGTGGACGGCAACTACGACGAGGTTAACCGCCTCTGCACCGAGGTCGCCGACCGCTATCCCTGGGCCTTCGTCAATATCAACGTGCGGCCGTACTACTCCGAGGGCAGCCGCACGCTCGGCTTCGAGACGGCGGAACAGCTCGGCTGGCGGGCGCCGGACCACTGCGTGGTGCCGATCGCCAGCGGCTCGCTGTTCACCAAGATCTACAAGGGGCTCAAAGAGTTCGAGAAGGTCGGCTTAATCGGCCCCGTACAAACGCGCATGTCGGGCGCACAGGCGGACGGCTGCTCACCCGTGGCGACCGCGTACCGCGAAGGCTCGATGAACTTCCGCCCGGTGAAGCCGAAGACGATCGCCAAGTCGCTCGCGATCGGCAACCCGGCGGACGGCTACTACGCCCTGCGGCAACTCAAGGAAACCGGCGGTTCGTGCGCCTCCGTCTCGGACGCCGAAGTGATCGAGGGCATGAAGCTGCTGGCGGAGACGGAGGGCATCTTCGCCGAGACGGCCGGCGGCGTGGTGATCGCCTCGCTGAAGCAGTTGGTGGAAACGGGGAAGATCGGGCGCGATGAGGTCACCGTGGCGTATATTACGGGCGCGGGCCTGAAAACGCAGGAGGCCGTGGCGGAGCATGTTGTGCAGGCACACCACGTCTCGCCCCAGCTCGAAGCGTTCGAGGCGCGGCTGGGTCTCGGCGTGGAGCAGCGCCAGTCGGCGGCGGTCGAGGTGCGCTAGCCCGCCCGATTCGCCGGCACGCCCGGCCAGCGACCAGAGGGAGCGGCATGGCGACCAAGCGCGTGCGTCTCACGTTTCGGCCGGAGCTGATCACGCTGCCGATCATCTACGAGCTGGGCCACCAGTTCCAGGTGATCACCAATATCCGCATGGCCGACGTGGACGAGCATGTCGGCTGGGTGGTGCTGGAGCTTGAGGGCGACGCGGGCGAGATCGAGCGCGGCCTCGACTGGGCGCAGGCGAAAGGCGTGCGCGTCGATCCGATCGAAGGCGATGTGGTCGAAGGATAGGGAGAAGGGCGCAGGGCAGAGGGCGTAGAGCGTAAAGCTGCAGGGGCGCATGGCATGCGCCCTTCGCGCCGCAAGGCGCGACCCCGTGGCGTGCGACGATTCAATGATCGCCATGCCGGGTGATGGACGAGGTCGGCCGCCAATCGCGATTGCCGACTGCCGACTCACGACTGCCCATTGCAACAGGGAGTGAACCGTTGAGCGTCAAGGTCAAGATTCCGACGCCTCTGCGCCGCATCACCGGCGAGCGCGACATCGTGGAGGGCGGCGGCGCCTCGCTGGCCGAGTGCATCGTTGGCCTCGATGGCCAGTTTCCCGGCCTGCGCGAGCGGCTCTGCGACGAGCAGGGCGAGCTGCGCCGCTTCGTCAACGTGTACGTGAACGGTGAGGACGTGCGCTTCCTCTCCGGCCTCAGCACGCCGCTCAAGCAAGGCGACGAGGTCGCGATCGTGCCGGCGGTCGCCGGAGGGTAGGGCAGAGGGCGCAGTGCGAAGGAGGGCGCGGAGCGTACCGTGTACGTTTTGCGGGCCGGCCGCGCGCCAGTGCCTCCACTCCGGTCCTCACGTCTTCCTACGCCCTGCGCCCTGCGCCCTCTTGCCGGAGGCACTATGCAGCGCTACTTCGAGGACTTCCGCGTGGGCGAGGTCTTCCGCGCGCCCTCGAAGACGCTGACGGACGCGCATTTCCTCTTCTTCTCCGGCCTCACCGGCGACAACCACCCGATCCACTACGATGTCGAGTACGCGAAGGGCACACGCTTCGGCCGGCCGCTGGCGCACGGTTTGCTGCTGGTGGCGATGACGGCGCTGGGCGCGGGCGAGCTGTCGCAGTCATTCGAGGAGTCGATCGTCGCCTTCGTAGAACAGTCGTCGCGCTTTCTTGGCCCAGCCTTCGTCGGCGATACGCTGCATCCCGAACTCGAAGTCGCCGCGCTGGAGCCGCGTACGACGACCGGGCTTGTCACCTTCAGCAGCCGGCTGACGAACCAGCGCGGCGAGACGGTCCTCGAAGGGGTGCACAAATATATCGTGCGCAAGCGCGGCACGGAGGACACCGGTGGGGACTGAGCCGGAAGCTGCGGCGCACTTCGACACGCTCTGCGCCGAGATCGAAGAGCAGCCGGAAACCGTGACGCGGCCGCTGGCGCCGCCGATCGTGACGGCCGCGGTCTTCTCCGTGCCCACGCTCGAAACGGTGGACGATCTGTATGAGGGCCGCGCGGCGGGACACATCTACACGCGCGACGGCAACCCGAACCAGGAGGCGTTCGCCGCGCTCGTCGCGCGGCTGGAAGGCGCCGAGGCCGGCGTGGCCGCGGCTACCGGCATGGCCGCGATCAGCGCGGCGATGCTCACGGGCTTGCAGAACGGCGACCGCATCGTGGCCGGCCACGACCTTTACGGCCGCAGTATGGCGATGCTGCGCGGCCCGCTCGCGGCACTCGGCGTGCATACGGAGTTCGTCGATCTTACCGACACCGATGCGGCGGCCCGCGCGCTGGCGACGCCGGCGAAGCTGGTGTTCGCCGAGTCGGTCAGCAATCCGCTGCTCAATCTTCCCGACCTGCCGGCGCTGGCTGAGCTGGCGCACCGGGCCGGGGCGCGCTTCGTCGTAGACAACACCTTCGCCACGCCCTACCACTGCTGGCCGCTGCAGTTCGGCGCCGACGTCGTGCTGCACAGCGGCACCAAGTATCTCGGCGGGCACAGCGATGTGACGATCGGCGTGCTGGCCGGCAGCGCGGACTTCGTCAAGGCGGCGCGCACCACGCTCGTCACCTTCGGCGCCACGGCCAGCCCCTTCGACTGCTGGCTGACGGTGCGCGGGATCAAGACGCTGGCGCTGCGCATGGAGCGGGCCTCGGCCAATGCCATGCAGGTCGCGGAGTTTCTGGCAGCGCAGCGCGGCGTCTCACGCGTGTCGTATCCGGGCATGGCGAGCCATCCGCAGCACGAGCGGGCGGCATGCCTGCTCAGCGGCGGCTTCGGCGCGATGGCGGCCTTCGAGCTGAAGGGCGGCGAGCCGGCGGCCTCGGCCTTCGTGCGCGGGCTGCGGCGCATCAAGCTGGCGCCGAGCCTGGCGGACGTGGCCACGACGATCTCACACCCGGCGAAGACCTCGCACCGCGGCTACTCGGCGGCGGAGCGCGAGGCGATCGGGATCACACCAGGCCTGATCCGGCTCTCGGTCGGCATCGAGCACATCGACGACATCATCGCTGACCTGGCGGCGGGGCTTGCGGCCGTCGGCCCTCATCCTCTCGTCTGAATTGGAAGTCTCCGACGGTTGCGCTGCGCTCTGGCCCCAATCCTGGCGGGAAGGAGACGATCGTGCAGTGAGTGTTCGGTGGCCAGTGCGGTTAACCGGACGCACATACGGATCGCCCCAACCCGGAGTCGCCCCTCTCCCAGGATTGGGAGAGGGGAAGGGGGTGAGGGCCGAGCGCCGCGCCGATCGGCTCGAAGTCTAGCTCGTCGCGCAGCAGCTCGGCCATACGCTCCAGCTTCGTCTCGCTGACGAAGTGTGAGCGGCCGTACATCTCCTCCAGCGCCCGCACCGTCGTCTGCGTGTCGCCCGGCGCGACCATCAACGCAATCTCCTCGTTTGAGGCGCGGTCGAGGGTATAGGGGCTGGGGTTGAAGCCGCCGGTGAGGATCAGGCAGTCGGTGTCGGTCTGCATCGCCGCAAGCTGTGAGTCGGTCTTGTCGCTGCGGGCGATCACGGCCTTGTGGCCGCGGCGCGTGTAGTACGCCTGGCCGGGGTCGACCGAAACCGGGCCGATCATCAGCTCTTCGATCACGTTGTCTTCGGCCTCTTCGCCGAGCAGCAGGTTGGCGTGCAGGATGTCCGCGATCTCGCCGATCGTCGGTGCGTACAGCAGCCGGTCCTCCGCCAGCACGGCGAGTGCGGGCAGCGCCGCCTCGTCCAACGCGGCGCGGGCGGGAGCGACGGCGCGCTTCGGCAACGCCGTGAGTACCACGCCGAGGAAGCGATCGCCCAGCTCGAGCGCAAGGTTTTGCAGCCGCAGCGTGTCGTCGTCCGAGGGAAGGCCGCGATGAATGAGGATCGCGGAAGCGTTGAGTGCGTTCGCAAGCGAGGCGACATCGGCGCCGTCCGGCGCCTCGACGATGGCGCTGCCATCCTCGGCCAGCCGGGCAATGTCGCCGCTCACAGAGTCGGCAGGCAGCGGTGCGCCGCCACGGCCGCGGGCGCCGGGCAGAGTGGCGAAAAAGCCCGCATCGGCCGCGGCGCGAGCGTCGCCGGCGGCGCCGAGGCGCAGGGCCAGCACGCGTCGGCCCTCGTAGGCCAGGCGCTGTGTCAGCGCGGCGGCGATGCCGGTCTTGCCGGCGTGCGGCTCGAGTGAGGCGATCAGCAGCGTGCGCATCCGATTCGACTCCGGCGGATCTGGCGCCGCGGTGCGGTGTTCGTGGCTCCGCCGGCAGTATAGCAACCGCCTCGCTTACGGGCTGCCGCGGCGCTGACCGGCCCGCCGCAGGCCGTCGGTGCAGCTTGCCCCAGTACGGCGGCTTGTCGATAATGACGAAGTGCCCCGGCCGGGGCGCAGACGCCAGGGTAGCTCAGTCGGTAGAGCATGCGACTGAAAATCGCAGTGTCGGCAGTTCGATTCTGCCCCCTGGCACCCGACCAGATACCAGAAAAGCCCCTGTTTGCGGGGCTTTTCCGATCTTCGAGCCTATCGCGCAGGCGCACGTGCTGCCCGGGATCGCTACCGCGACAGCGCAGCCGTCTTCTTCGCCGCCGAGAGTGCCTTCAGCTCTGCCGCCGCCTGCTCCATCTCGCGGATCAGGCGCTCCTCCTCGGCTCCACGTGCCCCGCGCGCAATCTTGCCGGCCGCGTCGCGAATTCTGATGAAGAGGACGCGCTGTTCATTCGTCATTGCGTTCGCCTATCACTGTACTCAGCGCCGCGGCCGCCGTCTCCTCGGCCGCATCCGCCACTCGGCGCTTCTTTTCGTCCGCCGCGCGCGCTGCCATGTATTGCCGTAGCGTCGCCGGCCCGCCAAGCCCGCCAAGAAACGCAGCCGCAATATGGCCGGTCACAATCTCGGCGCTGTCGAACTTCACCATCCCGTTGTTGACCGCCCCCAAACGGCGAAGCCTGCACCGGCTCCCACGACGATTGTAGCGCCCAACGCGCGATACGTGGCGAGCGACCGCAATCCGCCGCTCTGGCCCTCGGCCAGCGGCACGCAGAAGCTGACAAACCCACCGACCGCTCCAGCGATCGTCGCCGCGACCCATTCGAGCATGCCGTTCCCTCGCCACCCGTTTACTCGCATTCCATTGCATGAGAGTACGGAGCGGCTCGTGGCGCCGACACGCCTCAGTCGCCGATGCTGACGGGCTCGGCTTCGTTGGACTCGCGGTAGGCCATGTTGTACAGCCGGGCGTAGATGCCGCCGAGTTCGAGCAACTGGTCGTGGTTGCCGATCTCCGCGATCTGGCCGCGGTCCAGCACCACCACGCGGTCGGCGTCGCGGATCGTGGAGAGACGGTGGGCGATCACGAAGCTGGTGCGATGCTTCAGCAGCGTGCTCAGCGCCCGCTGAATGATCACCTCGGTCTGCGTATCCACGTTGGCTGTCGCCTCGTCCAGGACGAGAATGCGCGGGTCGGCCAACACGGCGCGGGCGAAGCTGAGCAACTGCCGCTGGCCGACCGAGAGGTTCGAGCCGCGCTCCTGCAAGACTGTGTCGTAGCCGTTCTCCAGCCGCACAATGAACTCGTGTGCGCCGACGGCCTCGGCGGCGGCCTCGATCTCCGCCTGCGTCGCGTCCAGCCGGCCGTAGATGATGTTGTCCTTCACCGTGCCGGAGAAGAGGAACGGCTCCTGCAAGACCACACCCATCTGCCGGGTCAGCGATTTGCGCTTGATCGTGCGCAGGTCGTGGCCGTCGATCAAGATGGCGCCTTCGGTCACTTCATACAGACGGCTGATCAGCGAGGTCATGGTGCTCTTGCCGGCGCCGGTTTGGCCGACGAAGGCGATCGTCTCGCCCGGCTGCACGTGCAGGTCGATGTCCTTGAGCACGGGCACGCCGGGCACGTACTCGAAGGTGACGTGGTCGAAGTCCACGCGGCCCTCGATCTGGCCCAGCTCGACGGCGTCGGGCGCATCCACGATCTCGGCCTGCGTATCGATCACTTCGAAGATGCGCTCGCCGCCGGCCATCGCCCGCTGGATCTGCGTGTACTGAAGCACCATGTCACGAATCGGGTCGAAGAAGCGCTGAATGTAGAGCACAAACGCGACGAGCGTGCCGAACAGCAACGAGCCGCTGTGCACGCGATAGCCGCCGACGATCAGCGCCAACGCGGTCGCGAAGGCGACGACCAGCTCGACCACCGGCAGCACGATCGCGGAGAGACGCCCGGCCTCGACGTTGGCCGAGAGATTGGCGCGATTGATCTGGCCGAAGCGGCGGTTGTTCTCGTCCTCGCGTGAGAGCGACTGGATCACGCGCACGCCGGAGACGTTCTCGTTAATCGTCGAGTTGACCACCGCGATCGCCTGCCGCACCTGGATGAAGGCGTTGCGCGCCCGCCGCGACCAGTAGGCCATGATCGCGATCAGGATCGGCACGGCGGCGAAGGTAATCAGCGCCAGCGTGAAGTCGAGCTTGAGCAGCGCGAACACGACGACGAACAGGCCGGCGACGTTGCCCAGCACCGTGAGGATGCCGGAGGTCATCAACTCTTGCAGCGACGTCACATCGCTGGTGATGCGCGACATCACGCGGCCGACCTCGTGCCGATCGTAGAAGCCGAGCGAGAGCGTCTGCAGGTGGTCGAACATCTCGATGCGCAGCCGGCGCAGCACGTTGTGGCCGATAATGCCGCTGCTGTCGAGCTGCATGTACTGGAAGCCCCAGCTGGCGAAGGCGAAGACCACCATCAGCCCGAAGAGGAAGTCCAGCCGCCCGCTGTTGCCCTTCTGCACGGCGTCGATCGCCAGGCCGATCAGCAGCGGCTGCGCGTACGACGTGAGCGCAAAACCGATCACACCGACGATCGACAGCGTCATGCGCCAGCGATACGGCTTGATGTACTTGCCCAGCCGGCCGACGACTTTGGCGTCGTAGAGCTTGCCCAGTTCGTCGTCGTTCCAGCCGTCCATGCCGCGACGGAAGCCGTGATTGCCTGAGGTCAGGCTCTGGCTCCAGCCGCCCGCGGCGCCGCCGCCGCCGAACATACCCATTGGTCGCTCCCGTCTCCTGGCGCAGCCTCAACCCGCCTGCCGCCGCGTTCGGCGGAATCAGGCAGGCCCGCCCGGCAGTGCGGCCGCCCGCTCGTCGAAACCGTCGCTGCCGTCGGTCTCATGACTGCCGTTTGCTGCAGCGGTAGTGCTGCGCTCAAACGCTTCTTCTTGCGCCCGCAGCTCCAGATCGTAGATCTGGCGATAGAGCCCGTTTTGGAGCAGCAGCTCTTCGTGGCGACCGCGCTCGACGATCTGGCCGCGGCGCAGCACCAGAATCTGGTCGGCGCGGCGCACGGTGCGCAAGCGCTGGGCGATCACGAAGTTGGTGCGGCCCTTCATCAGCTCGGCGAGCGCCTGCTGAATCAGGTACTCGGTTTCCATATCCACGCTGCTGGTCGAGTCGTCGAAGACGAGGATGCGCGGGTCCATCAGCAGCGTGCGTGCGATCGAGATGCGCTGCTTCTGGCCGCCGGAGAGCGTCACACCGCGTTCGCCCACCCAGGTGTCGTAGCCATCCGGCAGCGTCAGGATGAAGTCGTGGATGCGCGCCGTCTTCGCCGCCGCTTCGACCTCTTCGTCCGTCGCATCGAGCCGGCCGTAGCGGATGTTCTCGCGGATCGTGTCCATGAACAGGAACACGTCCTGCTGCACGATGCCGATCACCTGGCGCAACGAGGACAGCGTCACATCGCGGATGTCATGCCCGTCGATCTTGATCGCGCCGCCGGTTACATCGTAGAAGCGCGGCATCAGGTTGACGACGGTGGACTTGCCGCTGCCGGTCGGTCCGAGCAGGGCGATCACTTCGCCCGGCGGGGCATCGATGCTCACGTCCTTGAGTACGGCGCTGATGCTGTCGTAGCCGAAGCTGACCTGCTCGAACGTGACGTGGCCCTGCACGTCGTTCAGCTCGTAGGCGTTCGGCTTCTCTTTCACCGCCGACTCGGCGTCGATGATCTCGAAGATGCGCTCGCCTGAAGACTGCGCCCGCGCGATGATCGTGATCATGAAGCCGAGCGAGCGCACCGGTAGCTGCAGGATGGTCAGGTAGACGAGGAACTCGGTGATCTGGCCGACCGTGAGCTGATGGTCGATCACGAGATGGCCGCCATACCAGGTGGCGATCACGATCGCCAGCGAGCCGAGGCCGATCAGCAGCGGCTGATTGAACGCCTGGATGCGGTTGGTGCCGAACGACGACGTGAACAGGTCATCGGCCTCACGCTCGAACTTGGCGCTTTCGAACTCTTCGCGGCTGAACGATTTGACCACGCGCACGCCCGACAGGTTTTCCTGCAGGACCGTCCCCAGCCGGCCCATGCCGTCCTGCACGCTGAGCCACAGGGGCCGCATCTTGTTGGAGACGTAATACGAGCGCGCGGCGATGACCGGCAGCACCAGCCACGACACGATGGCGAGCCGCCAGTTCGAGATCAACATCAGCACCAGCGCGGCCAGCAGCAGCACCACTGTGTAGGCCAGCCGGATCACGCCCATATTGATGTAGAAGCGCACGCCCTCCACGTCCTGGGTGGCGCGCGACATGATCTGGCCGATCTGCGCCTTGTCGTGGTAGGCGTAGCTCAGGCGCTGCAGCCGGTCGTAGATCTGGTTGCGCAGGTCGAAGGCGACCTGCTGCGAGAGCGTCTCGCCCTGATACTGCTGAAGGTAGTAAAAGATGCCGCGCAGCAGCGAGGAGACCAGGATCGCCAGGCCGGCAAGGAATAGCCCGAGCTTGTCCAGCGGCTTGCCCGGCGCCAGGTTGGTATTGTCGATCGCCCAGCCGAGAATCGACGGGGTCATCAGCACGAACAGGCCCGTGAGCAGGGTGCTGATCAGTACCACGGTCGTCCGCAGCTTGTAGGGGCGGAGGAAACCGAGCAGACGCACGAGAACCGGCATGAAACGCCTCGTCAACATTCGCGGTGGCTGGGAGTCCTCCCCATGCTAACGTTCACGTAAGGAGATGGCAACGGAGGGTCGAGGGCGCAGGGCGTAGGGTTTAGGAGACCGACGCCGACACGGCACGCCAAAGCCGGCGCCACCATACCCTGAACCCCACACCCTGTACCCCATACCCTACCTGCTACACTTCAAGGTACAGCGCCGGCGCCGCGCGGAGGCGTGCTGATGGCCGCGGTCGCTTCTTCGTATCGTGTTCGTCCGATGACAGTCGGCGACATCCCGCAGGTCACGGAGATCGAGCGCGAATCGTTTCCCACGATGTGGCCGCAGACCGCCTACAAACGCGAGCTGCAACAGAACTCGATGGCCCGCTATCTCGTGGTCGGCCGCCCCGTTCCCATGGCGCCGGTCGATCCAGCGCAGCGCCCGTCCGGCGGTCTCGGTGGGACCGTGCGCAGTCTGCGCCGTATGCTGCGCAAGGAGTTGCCGTCCGCCGAGGAGCGCGGCGAACAACTCGCCGGCTTTCTTGGGCTGTGGTTCATGCTCGAAGAGTGCCACATTGTCACCGTCGCGGTGCGCGAGGCGCTGCGCCGACAGGGCATCGGCGAGCTGCTGGTGATCACCGCCGTCGATCTGGCGTTGCGCCGCGAGCAGCAGGTGCTGACGCTGGAGTGCAGGGTCAGCAACACGGGTGCGCAGGCGCTCTACGAAAAATACGCCTTCGAGCGCGTCGGCGTGCGGCGACGCTACTACACCGACAACAACGAAGACGCGCTGATCATGACGACGCCGCCGATCCACACGCCGGATTACCGCGAACGCTTCGCGCACCTGCGCGCCGTGCACGCCGAGCGTTGGGGCGCGGCCGATCTGCTGCTGCCCGACTGATGCCCGAAGACGCCGCCTGGTACGCGCGCCGCTGGCTGCCGCTCACGGTCCAGTTCCTCGAACCGCTGATCGAACAGCTCTGGGTTTCGCCGAGGGACCGTCTGCTCGACGTAGCCTGCGGCCCCGGCGCGCTGGTGGCGCAGCTTTCGCCGCTCGCCGGCCCGTTCGGCCATTCTGTCGGCCTTGACCGTTCGGCGCAAATGCTCGCGTCCGGCCTGCGGCTGGCGCAGCGTCACAGCCTCGGCAACGTGCGCTTCGTGCAGGGCGATCTCTACCGCCTGCCGCTGCGGTCCGGCAGCTTCGACGCGGCGACATGCAGCTTTGGCTTCGGCAACACCGCCGATGCTGGCCTCGCGCTGGCCGAGTTGCGCCGCGTGCTCGTCTCCGGCGGGCGTGTGGGCGTGCTCGTGGCCGGCGCGGCGGAACGCTCGCCGGGCTGGGGGCTGCTGCTCGCGGCGCTGGCGCGGCACGGGCTGGCGAGCGGGCGCGAAGAGGGTTTCGAGGCCGTCGCGGCGGGCGTGGCGCAGGCCTGGCTGAGCGAGGCGGGCTTCGCGCGCACCGGCACTGCCGTGCTGACACGCGAGCTGCGGCGCATAGACTTCGACGATCTCTGGGCCGACGTGCTGGCCGGGCGCATGCCGGGCACGCGGCTGTACCGTGCCCAGCCCGCGCAGACGCAGGCCAGCATCCGCGCCGAACTGCACGAATGGGTCGAGCAGTTCCGCGACGGCACCCGCCTGCTGCTGCCCGTGGAAGCGATCATGGCCTGGGGCGCGGCGCCGTGACCGTGTGTCTGCCCGAACGGGCTACACTGGGAGGTGTTCGGGCCATCGGCCCTCAATCCCCGTCCCCTTTCCCCCAATCCTGGAGGGAAAGGGGCGATCCTGCGTAGAGCGATCCGGAAGGGTGTCGGGTTAACCGTAAGTCGATTGGAACGCTCCATGCGCGTTCGCCCCTCGCCCAGGATTGGGAGAGGGGTCGGGGGTGAGGGCCGACCATGCCGCGTGTCTTACTCTTGATCCCCAGCGCCACGTACCGCGCTCCCGACTTCATGGAAGCGGCCGGCAGGCTTGACGTGCAGGTCGTCGTCGGCTCGGACCAACGCCAGGCGCTCGAAGCGATCATGCCCGGCCGATCGCTGGCCGTGGACATGGCACACCCGGAGCGCGGCGCGGAGCAGATCGCGGCCTTCGCCCGGCGCTTTCCCCTTGATACGATCGTGCCCGTCGACGACGGCGGCACGCTGGTCGCGGCGCTCGCCTCTGAACGGCTGGGGCTGCCGCACAACCCGTTTCCCGCCGTGCAGGCGACGCGCGACAAGCACCTGCTGCGCCAGCGGCTCGCGGAAAGCGGCGTGCTCTCGCCGCCATACCGGCTGCTCGATCTGGACGACGATGCGCAGCAACTCGCGACTGCGCTGTTCTACCCGTGCGTGATCAAGCCGCTGGCGCTCTCCGGCAGCCGCGGCGTGATGCGAGCCGACGATGCCGCCGGGTTCGTCGCGGCCTTCGCACGGCTGTGCTCGCTGTTGGCCGATCCTGATGTGGCCGCGGAGTGCGGCCCAGCGGCGCGGCAGGCGCTGGTCGAGGGCTACATTCCCGGCGCAGAGGTCGCGCTGGAGGGGCTGCTCAACGGCGGCCGCCTGCACGTGCTGGCGCTGTTCGACAAGCCCGATCCGCTGGTCGGCCCCTTCTTCGAAGAGACGATCTACGTCACGCCGTCGCGCCTGCCCGCCGAGACGCAGGCGCAGATCGCCGATACCGCCGAACGCGCCGCCCGCGCCCTCGGCCTGCGCGACGGCCCGCTGCACGCCGAGCTGCGGCTGAACGCACAGGGCGCCTGGCCGGTGGACATCGCCGCGCGCTCGATCGGCGGCCTCTGCTCGCGCACGCTCAGCTTCGGCACGGGCATGTCGCTGGAGGAGTTGATCCTGCGCCATGCCACGGGCGCGACGATCCCGTCGTTCGAACGCGAGGGCAGCGCCGCGGGCGTAATGATGATCCCGATCCCGAAGCGCGGTGTGCTGCGCGATGTGGCCGGCGTCGCCGAAGCCGAAGCCGTGCCGGGCATCGTCTCGGTGACGATCTCAATTCATCGCGGGCAGGACGTGGTGCCGCTGCCGGAGGGCAGCGAATATCTCGGCTTCATCTTTGCGAAGGGCGAAAGCCCGGAACGCGTGGAAGCCGCGCTGCGCCAGGCCCACGCGGCGCTGCGTTTCGCGATCGAGCCGGCCACCGCGCAGTGATGGAGGGCAAGGCGGGCAATGACGAACGAATCCACCGCCGACCGGCCGGTTCATCTCGTGGGCAGCGTGCCACTCGGCAACGCGGAGGAAGTCTTCCGTACCAGCGCCGCCGCGCTCGGCGGGGCACTGAAGCGCATCCCGGACGGTGAAACCGGCGTCCGCTCCAACTGGATCATGTGGCAGTATCCACTTCTCGCCGAAAACCCAGCCTTCGAGGCGCTGCCGTATGATGCAGCCCGCTATGGCACGGGCCGGCAGGCGAAGCTTCGCCCCGGCGTTGCAGCGGACGCGATCGCCTTCCGCGCGCCCGGCTACGCCGCGGCGGCGATCGAGTCGTACGCGCAGTTCGTACGGCTCCGCCGGGAGGGCGCCATTCCGCCAGGCATCCGTTTTCAGGTCTGCCTGCCCACGCCGCTCGCGCCGATCAGCGTCTTTGTCCCGCCTCCGGACAGAGAGGCCGTCGAGCCCCGCTACGAGGCCGCGTTGCTGGCCGATCTGAAGCAGCTAATGGACATGATTCCGGCCACTGATCTAGCCGTGCAATGGGACACGGCGGTCGAGTTCGGCATCCTCGAAGGCGTGATGCCCTCCCACTTGACCGACCCGCAGCCGCAGATCGTGGAACGGCTCGTGCGGCTGGGCAACGCCGTTCCCGCGGCCGTCGAGCTTGGCTACCACCTCTGCTATGGCGACTACCGGCACAGGCACTTCGTCGAGCCGGCCGACGCCGGCAGACTCACCGCGATCGCGAACGCCGTCAGTGCCGGTGTGCAGCGGCCGCTTCAGTGGGTGCATCTGCCGGTGCCTCGCGGGCGTGACGACGAGGCGTACTTTGCGCCGTTGCGCGACCTGAAACTGCATCCGGAGACGGAACTCTATCTGGGGCTGGTGCATCTGACGGACGGTGTGGCCGGCACACGGCGCCGGATGACCACGGCGGCGGGCGTCGTACCGTGGTTCGGCATCGCCGCCGAGTGCGGCATGGGCCGCCGGCCACCCGAGTCGATTCCGGAGTTGCTGCGCATTCACGCCGAGGCGGCGCGGACCCCGCTCTGAATGGCGGCGGTTACTTCGTCTGCTACTTCTTTGCTGGCTTGAAGTAGGGGTTCGCGCCGCTGGCGTGGTCCGTGCTGTCCACGACCTCGCGGATCTCCGGCACGGCTTCTTTGACGGCGACGACGATGCCCTGCTTCAGCGTTACATCGGCCATGCCGCAGCCCTGGCAGCCGCCGCCGAGCTGCACGTAGGCCACGCCGTCGTTCACGTCCAGCAGTTGCACGAAGCCGCCGTGCGCGGCGATCGCCGGGTTGATCTGCGTGTCGAACACCTGCTGCACGCGCATTGCCAGCGGGTCCAGCCAGACCGGGCTCGGGTTCTCGAATTCGAGGCCGCTGATGTTCGGGCCTTTGTAGCGGTAGTTGACGGTGACATCGGCCAGATAGGGCAGGTTGCGCCCCTCGACGTAGACCGGCGCCGCCAGACCCTCAACCGTCACCTGAGCGTCCCCGGCCGGCTCGGCGCCGCGCTCGACGACGCTGAGCACATGCTCCAGGCCCTCCGGCCCGCGGCCCAGGATTTGCAGGCGCAGCCCGGCGACGGGCCGCGGATAGCTGCTGAGCACCTCGTTCAGCTTCGCCGCGGCGGACTCGGTGAAGCTGATCTTCGGCTGGTTCTGTGGCGTGGCCGCCTCGGAGGTCATCTGCCGCACTCCCGCAGCCGAAACCGTGCGCGATCCCGCTGCCATTCGATTCTACGCCCATCGCGCGTTGCCGTGCAGCCGCCAGCGGCTGCGGTGCAGGTCGTTTCATGGTCGGGGTTCACGGCGAAACGGCGCGCCGCTGCTCGCCGCTGCGCATCATGTGTCATGAATCATGTGTCATGAGAGGTCGTTCACGAACGACCCCAACCGGGGTATCGCGGGCGTCTCGGAGCTGCATCAGTCTCCGGTCGCCGCCGCGGGTTTCGCCGCGGCTTCGGCACGGCTCGGCACGCGCGCGCGGCGCAGCATCGCCTCGCGCGCCTTGCGGTCGCTCACCAGCAGCGACATAGCGGCGGAAACCAGCAACAGCACGCCGGAGAGCACGAAGGCGTCGTGGTAGCCCATCACTTTGGCATGCTCGATCATGGCGTCTGTCGCAGGTCCACCGTGCGCAGCCGAAACCGCGTCGGAAAGATGCGTGGTGTAGCGGTTGACCTGCACCGTCGCCAGCAGCGCTACGCCGAAGGACGCCGCGACCTGGCGCATCGTGTTGTAGATCGAGGAGGCCGGCCCCTGCTTCGAGTTGTCGAGCGGGCCGTAGACGATCGTTTGCGCTGCCGTCATCGCAAACGGCGTCGTCAAGCCGCGGAAGATGAGCGGAATGATGATCAGCAAGGGAATGGTGGATTTGGTGACGAAGGCGAACGGTACCAGCGTCACGGCCGCAAAGAAGAAGCCGCCGGTGAGCATCCGGCGCGGCCCGATGCGGGCGTAATAGCTGCCGGCCAGCAGCAGGGCGACGGCGGTGCCAGCGGCGCTGGGCGCCTGGATCAGGCCGGCCTCCAGCGGCGAATGGCCCTGCAAATTTTGCAGGAACAGCGTGAGCGAGAAGATAAAGCCGGCATACGAGGCGAACGACCAGACGGTGATCACCGTGCCGAGCGCGAACAGCCCCTGCTTGAACAGCCGCAGATCGAGGATCGGCGGCGAAACGTTGAACTCGATCAGCGTAAAGACGAACAGCAAGGCCAATCCGCCGAGCCCCGGCGCCGCCACGTTGACCGAGCCCCACGACTTCGTCGCCGCCTCTGAAAGCGCGTAGAGGATCATGGCCGCGCCCACGCCGCCGGTGAGCAGGCCGAACACGTCGAAGCGGCCCTGCGCGTACGGCTCCTTGTGCTCGCGCAGCACCTTCAGCCCGAGCATGAAGCCGGCGATACCCACCGGCAGGTTGATGTAGAAGATCCAGCGCCAGCTCGTGTATTCAACCAGGTAGCCGCCCAGCACTGGACCCATGATCGGCGCGAAGATCACCGGTACAGAGATCAGCGCCGAGGCTTTCGCCCGCTCCTCGCCGGGAAACTCGCGCGAAAGGATCGCCGTGCTGACCGGCGTCATCATGCCGCCGCCCACGCCTTGCAGGAAGCGGAACGCGATCAACTCATTGATCGAGCGAGCCTGGCCGCAGAGCGCCGAGCCGGCGACGAAGATCGCCATTGCGGTCAGAAAGGTGCGTTTGGTGCCGAAGCGATCCGAGATGAAGCCGGCGCCGGGAATGAACAGCGCCAGGCTGAGCAGGTAGCCGGTGACGGTCCACTCGACGGTCGAAAGCGGCGCGTTGTGGAAGTCGGCCTGCAGCCTGGGCACGGCCACGTTCACGGCCGTGCTGTCCAGCAGGTCCATGAACAGCCCGAACATGAAGACGATCGCGACCAGCCACTTGTAGTCGAGCTGCTTCAGCCGGGAGACCATGACCTCACCGCTGCTGACGCACTTGCAGGGTGTGGGGTAGAGGGTGGAGGGTGCAGGGCAACGCCGGCGAAACTTGCTCTACCCTTCACCCTGCACCCCATACCCCATCGTTCTTGCCTGCATGGTACGGGGTTGGTGCGCGGCACGGAATGCAGCCTGCGCTTCGGGCCGTTGGAATCGAGCAGAATTAAGGAATCAGCAACACACGGCCGAAGGCGCTGCGGCTTTCGATGTAGACGTGCGCCGCCGCGGCTTCCGCCAGCGGAAACATGCGGTCGATCACCACGCGCAGCTTGCCCGCCGCCACGTCGGCGATGTGCCGCGCGATCAGCTGCTGGACGCGCTCGGTCTGCATCTCCGCGCCCAGAAACACGCCGGTCAGCGTCTGGTTGCCGTGCGCCAGCATCGAAATGTCGAGCCGCCGGTCGGAGCGACCCATGTTGCCTACCGTGATGCAGCGCCCGCGGTACGCCAGGCAGGCGAGGCTGCCCTGCAAGGTCGTACCCACCGGATCGACGACGAGATCCACGCCGCAGCCGCCGGTCGCCTCCTGTACGGCCGACACGAGATCGCGCTCGCGGTAGTTGATGCCCGCATCCATGCCGAACTCGCGCAGGCGTGCCAGTTTCTCGTCGCTCGACGCCGTAGCCAGCACGGTCGCGCCCGCCCGCTTCGCCAGCTGGATCGCGGCCAGCCCCACGCCCCCGCCGCCGCCCTGGACCAGCACCGACTCGCCCGCCTTGAGCTGGCCGAACTCGAACAGGCAGTCGTCGGCCGTGCCGAAGGGGATGGGGATGCAGGCCGCCACGCGGATGTCCATGCCGTCCGGCACCAGCCAGCTGCCGCGGGCGCCGACCATCACCTTCTCGGCGTGCGAGCCGTGCGGCACAGTGATGACGACCCGCTGCCCGATCTGCCGCTCCGTGACGCCCTCGCCCGCCTCCACGATCGTGCCCGCGCACTGATAGCCCACGATGTGCGGCCTGCCGGCCATCTCGCCACCGGCGCGATGCAGCACGTCGCCGCCCTCGATGCTGATCGCCTCCACCCGCACGACAATCGTGCGCGGCCCGCAGACGGGGTCCGGCACATCCTCGTAGCGGAACACCTCTGGCCCGCCCGTCTCGTAGTACACCGCCGCTTTCATCGTTCCTGTCCTCCCCGGCGCGGCCCGTGCCGTCCGCGTCACAAGCTCCTGCGAGCATTGTGCCGGGCCTGGGCCTCGCGCGAAACGCCCCGTCTGCTCGCGCTCCACCCGTATAGTAGACTCACCCCGGCGGCGGCCCGAGGCGGTCCGCCGCCGATTCAAGGAGAACGACTGAGATGGGATTCGAAACGGAAGAGATCGACCATATCGCCATCGCCGTGCCGGATCTGGATGCGGCGGTGCACGCGGCGACCACGCTGCTCGGCGCGAAGCTGCTCTGGCGCCATCCGCCGAAAGAGCGCGCGATCAACGACGGCGCGGTGCTGGAGCTGGGCGGCATGCTGATCGTGCTGGAGCACCCGCTCGGCGAGCGCGGCATCTTCGCGGAGTTCCTGCGTCGGCGCGGGCCGGGCATCCACCACGTCGGCGTCTCGGTGACGAACCTCGATGCCGCGATGGAAGATGCGGAGCGCTGCGGCGCGCGGCTCGTCAACCCCTCGCTCGACAACGCGGTGCGGCGCGAAGTGCTGGTGCATCCGAAGTCAGGGCTGGGCGTGCTCTGGCAGATGATCGAGTGGAACCCGGAGATCCGCCCCGACCGCCAGCGCCGCCGCAACGCGCTGCGCGACGGCGAGTTCGTCGTGCCGGGGCTGACGGGGTAGCGGGGCGTTCGGCCCTCAATCCCCCGTCCCCTTTCTCCCAATCCTGGGCGAAAGGGGCGATCGGGCGGAGCAGAAATCGGACGGCGTCGGGTTAACCGCAAAACGATCGGCACGCCCGACGCCGGATCGCCCCTCTCCCAGGATTGGGAGAGGGGAAGAGGGTGAGGGCGAGGGCCGCTCAGCCCCAGACTTTCCGGGCCGTGTCCGCGACCAGCTCCAGCTTGCGCTGCTGCTCTTCGGGCGTGATCAGGTTGCCCTCCGCGACCGAGGCGAAGCCGCACTGCGGGCTGAGTGCCAGGTTGTCCAGCGGCACGTACTGCGCCGCCTCATCGATGCGCCGGCGCAGCGCGTCCGGCGCATCGAGCGCGCCGCTCTTGGTGGTGATCAGTCCGAGCACGACGACTTTGCCCCGCGGCACGAAGCGCAGCGGCTCGAAGCCACCCGAGCGCTCGCTGTCGTACTCCAGCAGAAAGCGGTCCGCAGCCACGCCGCCGAACACCTGCTGCGCGATGCGGTCATAGCTGCCCGACGTGTGCCAGGCGCTGCGGCTGTTGCCGCGGCAAATGTGCAGGCCGATCGTCACGCCGCCGCGGTCTAGCCCTTCGAGTGCGGCGTTGTCGGCGGCGATGTCCTCGGCCAGCGCGGCTTCCGGATCGATGCCCAGCTCGCGCCACTGCGCCTGCCGCGTCTCGTCGATGTAGTCCGGGTAGTGCGGATTGTCGAGCTGGATGTAGGGCACGCCATCGTCGATCAGCGCGGCGATCTCGGCGCGCACGATCGCGACGATGTCCTGCAACAGCTCGGCACGGCTCGCGTACGCGCGATCCGTGATGCCGGGCTTGTAGCCGCGCGCCGCGATATACGACGGCGCGGGCATGGTGATCTTGAACGGACCGGGCGCATGCGCCTTGAGAAAGCCCGACTCGTGCGCGGTGAGGCGCCGTCGCTGCCGCAGCCGCTCGCCGACCACGCGGCCGGGCACGGCGGGCTGCGCGACGGCGGCCTGCCGCCCGCCGCTCCAGGCCAGCGCGACAGGGGCGCTGCCGTCCACGTAGCCATCCACAGCGGCGGCAAAGTCGCTTGCCCAGGCGCGCCGGCGGAACTCGCCGTCGGAGTACACGTCGAGCCCGGCGGCGCGCTGCAGTTCCAGGGCATCGAGAATTGCGCGGTCTTCGATCTCCCGCACCTGTTCGGCGGGCAGGCGGCCCTGCGCGAGCGCCTGCTGCGCTTCCAACACCTCCGGCGACCGCAGCAGGCTGCCGACGTGGTCGGCCCGATAGGCAGATGCCATAGCGTTTATCCCCTCGCCGCGGCCGCCGGCTGCCAGAGCTGCTGCGTCGCCAGCCGCGCACCCTCGGCCAGCGCCGTGAACTTGGCCCAGCAGATCTCCGGATGGCCCACGCGCGGGCCGAGGCCGCAGTCCGTGCCGGCGATCACGTTCTCGCGCCCCACGAGCCGGGCGTAGCGGCCCAACCGCTGCGCGATCAGCTCCGGATGCTCGATGAAGTCCGTCGCGTGCCCGACGACGCCTGGGATCAGGATCTTGCCGGCGGGCAGCTTCACGTCCTCCCACACCTGCCACTCGTGCTCGTGGCACGGATTCGAGGCCTCGATCGAGTACGCCTCGGCGCGCACGCTCAGCACCAGGTCCACGATCTCTTTGAGCGGGATGTCGTACTTATGCGGACCGTGATAGCTGCCCCAGCACATGTGGAAGCGCACGCGCTCGGGCGGAAGATCGCGCAGCGCGTGGTTGAGCGCCTCGATGCGCAGCGCGGCGAAGCGCCGGTACTCCGGCACGCTCATGCCGGCGTTGATCTGCCAGCCGTCCGGCAGGTCGGGGTCGTCGATCTGGAGGATAAAGCCGGCCTGCACGATCGCCGCGTACTCCGCGTGCATCGCCTCGGCGATCGCTTCGAGATAGGCAGCGTCGCTCGGGTAGTACTCGTTGCGTAGCCAGTGCTCAATCGTGCCCGGCGCCACGGCCGGCAGGAACGCTTCCGTCACCGAGGCGCCGGCCAGTGCGGCTTTGAAGCGGTCGATGTCCGCCTGGATCGCGGCCTGGCCCGTGTAACGCAGCGGGCCGTTGCAGACGGCCTCGCGCCCGGCCATGTTGCCGCGCCCGGCGAAATATTCGGGAAAGTCGGCGAGGTCGCGGCCGTAGATCATCGCCAGCGGCGCACCCTCCTGCCGCGGCCGCGCCTCCCAGCCCGCAAGCCGCTCACGCACGTAGGTCGTGAAATTGCGCTTCGACTCCTCGCCGTCGTTGACGATATCGATGCTGGACTCGACCTGGCGCCGCACAACGGCCGCCACGGCGCTGCGCACCTCGTGCTCAAACGCCGCCGCATCGTATGGGCGCTCCTCGTCCCGCGCCGCCAGCAGCGGCTGCAGGGCGGGCGGCCGCGGCAGGCTGCCCGCATGAGTCGTGAGAATCCGTTCGCTGCTGCGTTGCATCGTGCGCCTCCTATTGCGGATGCTTGCGGGCGAGATGCCGGCACCGCCGGCCGCGCGCCAGTATACCCGACCGGCCCGAACGCGGCGGCCAGAGCAACAAAATCCACAGACTCACGCGAGAGCGGCGGCGCAGGACGCGCGGCGCAGTATCAGGGGAGGTGCCTACTTCAGCTCTGTGCGCCGCACACGCCGCGCCGTCCACCACAGCGCGGCGAGCACCACCAGCAGCAGGAAGATGAAGGCCGCGGCCGGCGCCGGATACGGATCGCCGTTGAGAAACTCGTCGCGACGCAGAATACCGGCGTAGACGCCGAAGGTGTAGAAGCGCACGCTCAGATGCGCCGCCGAGGTCGAAAGCGAGGCGATCGCTCCTTCCCAGGCGAGCACGTAGATCGCGCCGATCAGCAAGGCGCGGCGCAGCAACAGACCGAGCAGCAAAAACACCGCGCAGTAGCCCGCGCTGCCGATCGCGCCGCCCAGCAGCAGCGCCGGCAGTTGCCCCGCGGGCGTAGCTTTCAGGCTGAGCAGTACGAAGCTGACGATCAGCGGCACCCACGTCGCGGCGAGCGTGATCACGAAGGCCGCGCCGAACTTGGCGATCACAATCGAGGCGGAGGAGAGCGGCCGCAAGGTGAGATAGATCAGCGTGCGGTCCTCGACCTCCGCGCCCAGCGCCTCGGTGCTGAACAGCAGCGCGACGAACGGCAGCAACGCCGGCAGGCCGAGGTCGTGGAACAGCTCGACCAGATGGAGTTGATGCGTCGCGATATCGCTTTGCGTGGCGAGCAGCACCGCGAGCAAGAGAAAGATCGCGTCCAGCACTACGACGACGATCCAGCGCTTCCCCGTAAGCAGGGCGCGCAGACTCGCCTGAAAGATCACCAGCGTCGGCATACCGCCGCGTGCCGCGCTTCGCGCTGTCATCTGCCCGCCAGCCGCCATCGCACTCGCTCACTCCACCAGATAGCGGAAGACACTCTCCAGACTCTCGTCCAGACTCTCGATGCCGGTCAGCCGGGCGCCGGCGTCGCGCGCCAGCCGCGGCACGGCCACGGCGAAGGCGCGGGCGTCGTTCGTCTCGACCTCAATGCCGCCGCCGTCCAGTCGCAACTCCACGATGCCGGGCAACTGCACCAGCGCCGCCGCCACAAGGCGCGGCCGTTCGCAGAGCACGCGCACACGGCGCGGACGGTCGTTCATCAGGTCGCGGATCTGGCGGAAATCGCCTTCTGCCGCCAGCTTGCCGTCCACCAGCACCAGCACGTTGCTGCCCATGCGCTCGACCTCGCTGAGCACATGCGAGGAGATCAGCACGGTGGCGCCCGCGGCGGCCATCTCGTCGAAGACGCCCATCAGCTCGACGCGCTGGCGCGGGTCGGCGCCGCTCAGCGGCTCATCCAGCACCAGCACCTCCGGCTCGTGCACCAGCGCCTGAGCGATCTTCACGCGCTGGCGCATGCCCTTGCTGAAACCGCCGAGACCGCGGTCGGCCACGTCGAGCAACGCCACGAGATTCAAGGCGCGCTCGGCGGCCGCCGCCGGGTCTGGCAGCCGGTAGAGCCGCGCGGAGAATTCGAGGAAGCCGCGCGCCGTCATGTGCGGATAGAGGCTCTCCTGCTCAGGCACGAGGCCGATGCGCCGGTAGAGCGCGGGGTTGTCCACCACCGCCTCGCCCAGCACGCGCACGTCGCCGCGGCTGGGGCGTAGCTGGCCGGTCAGCAGCCTGAGCGTGGTGGACTTGCCGGCGCCGTTCGGCCCGAGCATCGCCGTCACGCCCGGGCCGATGGCGAAGCTCACGTCGGAGAGCGCGACCTTATCGCCGTACCACTTGCTCACGCCGCGCATCACGATCGTCGCGCCATCGGGAACGGCGGGCGCTGCGGCGAAGTCAACGGCAGCGGTCGGCAGCGGCGTTTGTGTCATCGCCTCCCTCGTTCGCATTCAGTGTCTCCGAAACGTGGGCGGCAAGGATAGCGGAGCGAGCGGCGTGGCCCTCATAACCCCCCGTCCTCCTGCTCTCCCATACACAGTTGCTTGGGAGATCCGCCGCCTGCG
>CALFMN010000031.1 GCA_937879875.1 uncultured Chloroflexota bacterium
AGTCTACGGAGTCAGAGACATACAAGGGGCGATCCGGCGGTGCTGGTTCGGAGGGTGTTGGGTTACCCGAATGGATGGTAGAGGCGATTCGTGAACCGCCCATCGCGGCCGCAGACGCGAGCAGCAGCGCCACGGTTAGCCGCACCGGCCACGGAACGCTCACAGCAGGATCGTCTCCTTCCCTCCAGGATTGGGGGCCAGAGCGCAGCGCAACCGTTGGAGACTTCCAACGCAGAAGAGAGGATGAGGGCCGAAGAGGAGGCAATCCCATGGCCGAGCCGTTTCAGTACATCTCGCGCAGCACGATCGAGTATCACGGCGGTCTGCGCCATGCCTATCTGGGCGACGTGCCCACGCCGGTGGTCTACGGCGTGCAGGGCGGCCTGCGGGAATACTACAAGGCGCCGGAGAGCGCGCCGGTTCTGGCCTCGACGCTGGACCAGATCGTCGCCGCGGTCGCCGGTTGAATGTACGGCACACTTGCCGGCGCGCTGTCAGCGCGTAACGTTCGTTTCGACCGCTCCCGCTACACGGCCGACGTTGAAGGCACGATCGAGGGCGCAGGCCAGACGATCCGCATCACCGCCATCGCCGTGCGCTACAAGCTCGCCATTCCGGCGGGCACGCGCGCCGAGACCGACCGGGCGTTGGAGTTCCACCCGCGCGGCTGCCCGGCGCACGAAAGCGTGAAGGACGCGATCCGCATTAGCTGGGACGCCGAGATCAGCGAATTCTGAGACGGCGTGCGGCTGGTCGATCGGCCGCGATACCGGGGGATGCCGTTCGCGTACGAATACTGTGTCCCGCGGCGCCGCCAGCCCGTAGCATGGTCGCAGCATGCACGGGGCGGTGAGCGATGCGCGTCGATCTGGTGCTGGTGCCGTTCGGTACGGCGTATCCCGAGTTGCGCGCCGCGGCCGTGGCGGCTGAGGCCGCGGGTTTCGGCGGCATCTGGACCTGGGACCACCTGCGCGTGGCGGACGGCGGGGCGGGCACGGCGCTGGAGGCGCTGACCACGCTGGCCGGGCTGGCGGAGGCGACCTCGCGCGTGCAGCTCGGGCCGCTGGTGCTGAACGTGGCCACGCGGCATCCCGGCCTGCTGGCGAACATGGCGGCCACGCTGCAGCAGATCAGCGGCGGGCGCTTCGTGCTCGGCCTGGGCGCGGGCGGCAGCCGCGAGACGCCCTACGCCCGCGAGTACGAGCAGCTTGGCCTGCCGATCGAGGAGAATCCGGTGCGCGCGGAGCGCGTGGCCGAGGCGGCGCAGATCCTGCGGCTGCTGTGGAGCGGCGGCACGCACTCGTTCGCGGGCAGGCACTACCAGTTGCAGAGCGCACACGGCTTCATGCAGCCGCAACCGCCGCCGCCGATCGTGATCGCCGGCTTCGGGCCGCGCATGGCACGCCTCGCCGGGCGCCACGGCGACGGCTTCAACACGCAGGCCGGCAACCCGGACCTTGAGCGGCTGATCGGCATCGCCCGCGCGGCGCACGCGGCAAGCGAACGCGCCGGGGCGCCGTTCGAGATCTCCGTCTTCGCCGGACTGAACGAGCGCTGGTTGAAAGCCGGCAGTGGCGAGCGGGCGCGACTGGAGGCGCTGGGCGTCGAGCGGATCATTCTGCTGACGCAGCCGCCCTACCCACTGGCGCAGATCGCGGAGGCGGGCCGGCTGCTGGCCGGCGGGTAGGTGCATTCGCTGCTATTGGGAAAAGCGATCGCCAGAGGCCGCCTCTCGGAACGCGCGATAGTCTGAAGGCACCCACCTCCCCAGTGCGTAGTTGTTCGCAAGGTCGCGTTGGCGAACGATCGCTTCGGCGCGATCGGAGCGTAGCGGCAGGACATAGACTGGCAGACGCTGCTCGACCTCATAGGTAAACAGACGGTCGATCACCAGATCGGTGACCTCCTTGGTGTCTTCCAGGTCGACCGTGACATCGAGCCACCATTCGCGCGGATCATCGATGCCGCGACGCACACGGAACTCTGCCTCCGGGTAATGTTCCGAGATGAGGTGCTCGAGTTCGGCCAGCGCCTCCTGGATTCGCGCGCGGCGTGAGCGCTTCACCGTCGTCATGGCTGGTCCTCCGTGCGCTGCCGAACCGCCGCGAGAAGTTCCTGTGCTCGCCGCACCACGCGGCTGGCCTCCGTCTCGGTAACCAGTCGAGGCCGATAGTCTGCCCGCTCGCGCAGCTCGTACACACGGCTGATCGTGTCACGCAGCTCCGGCGGATAGAGTTTGCGCCGATTCACGAGCCGGCCGGCGAACTCGGCCTGCACGAATCTGTGGTCCCAGCGATCGCCGCCTCCCGGTGGCCGTATTCCCGCATGCCACAGCGCATACACGGCCGCCTGAAAGCAGGCGTAGTACGCCCGGTTCGCACAGTTATTGTACCGTCCGGCGCTGAGTTCGGCCTCGGCGCCGGCCAGGCTCTCCTCGGCCTTTCTGAGAAATTCCTCCATGCAGATGGGGCCGTCCTCTCAGCGCCGGGCAACTGAAGACGCACGTCTCACGATCGAGGCCAACGCAACGCACAACCTCAGGCCGGGGCGCCGGCTGGTGTGGCGAAGGCAGGCATGACCTCTTCGACAAACAGCTTCATCGAACGCAGCGCCTGTTCGTGCGTGATGCTGCCCCAGGTGAAGCAGAGTGTGATGTAGGTGCAGCCGCTCTGCGCGAAGGCGCGGGCGATGATCTCGCGCACCGTGGCCGGCGAACCGGCGATGATCGTCTCCTGCTCGCGCTGCGTCGCAAAGCCGCCGCGCCGCGCGTACGTAGAGTCGCCGTGCAGTTGCCAGAGGTAATCGAAGCTCTGCCACCAACTCTCGAAGGCCGACGCCGCCTCGGCCAGCGCCTGCTCGTCGCTCGGCGCGATCAGAATCTGGCGATTCATGCCCAGCCGCGGCCGCGCGATGTTGGCGCCGAGCCGGCCCGCGTCGTGGCGATGCTCCTCCCACACCTGCCAGTAGCGCCGCGAGCCCTCGGCCATCGCGCTCGCCGGACCGAGCCGCATCAGGTTCATGCCCTGCTCGGCGGCAAATGGAATGCTCTCGATCGTGCTGGTGGCGTACCAGAGCGGCGGGTAGGGCTGCTGCTGGGTATGCAGCACCATCGGCACGTCGTCGTAGTTCAGGTACGTGCCGTGGTAGGTCAGACGCTCATGCGTGAGGCCGCGCGTAAGCACGTCCAGCGACTCGCGGAAGATGGCGCGCGACTCCGCCGGGTCGACGTGGTGATAGCCCAGCTCGTAGGGCGAGACGCCGCGGCCCACGCCCAGCTCCAACCGCCCGCCCGCGAGCTGGTCGAGCATCGCCACCTCTTCGATCAGGCGCAGCGGCTCGTAGAGCGGCAGCAGATAGACGAGCGGGCCGAGGCGGATGCGCCGCGTGCGCTGTGCGGCGCTGCTGAGAAAGAGCGCGGGCGAGGGCGCGAGGCCGAGCGGCGTGGCGTGGTGCTCGGCCAGGTGGTAGCAGACGAACGGCGCCGTATCGGCGTATTCGAGCAGTTGCAGCCGCTCTTCGTAGATGCGGCCGATCGGCGCATCGCGCCGGTCGATCCAGTCGAATAGCCCAAACTCGTAGCGCCCGTGGTCGTTCATGCTCGCCTCCGTCATCGAACTCGACTCGTTTCCGCACGCTACCCGCGGGCCGATCGCCTGTCAACGGCGGCAAGCGCCCGTCTCCGCGGCATCGCCGAGCGCGGGGCATCTAACCCCGCTTTGGCTGAAGCCAAATCTCCCTTCCCGATACAGGAAAGGTTTGGTCTGGGGCATCCGATCGGGCGGGAGACGGTCCCGCTGTGATTCTCGTGACGATGCTGCAGCCGCGCGATGGTTGAGGCACTTCTCAAGCCCGCCTTCGCTGCGGGAGGTATACCCACAGCGTGGAACAGGGCACGATCGAGGGTACAAATCTACGCACCGATGCGACGAGAGGACATGATGGCAGATGACGCGGAGGGGAGCGACCGGCTGCAGGCGATGGCGGATCTGGTGACGCCGATGGCGGTGCGCGTGGCGGCGACACTGCGCATCGCCGACCACATCGCGCAGGGGCTCCGCACCGCGCCGGATCTGGCCGAGGCGGTGCACGCCGATGCTGATGCGCTCGATCGCGTGCTGCGGCATCTCGTGACGGTGGGGGTGCTGACTCGTGACGGGTCGGGACGGCACACGCTGACCGCGCGAGGCGAGGCGTTGCGTGACGATCACCCCGCCGGCCTGCGCGCCATGCTGGACATCGAAAGTGCGATCGGCCGCGCCGACCTGTCGTTCGTGCACCTGCTGCACAGCGTGCGCACCGGTGAGCCCGCATTCCCGCTGCAGTTCGGCCGCCCCTTCTGGGACGATCTGGCAGCGGACCCCGCGCGCTCTGCATCCTTCGACGCCCGGATGGGCGTCGATGCCGCGGCGTGGGCGCGCGACCTCGTTTCGGCCTACAACTGGGGCTCGCTGGGCCATGTGGTCGATGTCGGCGGCGGCAACGGGGCGCTGCTGATCGCGTTGCTGAGTGCGTATCCGGCTCTGCGAGGCACCGTGCTCGATCTGCCGGATACCGCCGAGGCCGCGCACAGGGCACTGGCGGCGGCGGGTCTGGCGAACCGGAGCGAAGTTGTGGCCGGCAGCTTCTTCGATCCGCTGCCGCCGGGCGCCGGAGGCTACCTGCTCTGCGCGATCCTGCACGACTGGGACGACGCCGCGGCACGCGCGATCCTGCGGCGCTGCGCGGAAGCGGCAGGGACGGACGGCGCCGTCTTCGTCGTAGAGAAGATCGGCGCAGATGGTGAGTCACTGCGCACTGGCATGGACCTGCGCGTGCTCGCCTACTTCGGCGGCCGGGAACGCGGTGTTGCCGCGCTCACCGCGCTTGCCGCGGATGCCGGGCTCCGCGTGGCGGCAGTGCATCCCGCCGGCGCCCTGGCGATCGTTCAGCTCGCCGCTGCTGTCCCCTGACCTTCTGCCCCGCCCTACGCCGTGTGCGTGCGCAGCCAGAGGTCGATGATGCCTGTTGTCACGGGCCAGGCAACGGCCAGCACGGCGAACAGGCGGACGAGGCGTGGGCCGTCCGGCCGCTGTACGGTTTCAGCGAGCCAGTCGCCCGCCAGCGCACCCGCCGCCAGCAGCGCGGCCGAGGCGAGTGCCACGGCGGGCCGGTGGGTCCAGACCGCCGCCTCGATCAGGCCGAAGCCGAGGCCGGCCGCCGCCCAACTCCAGCCGTCGGCTGCACGCAGGGCGCGGCAGGCCAGGTAGATCAACAACGCGGCGAGGAAGGGCACGGGCAGCCACTCGGCGGTGCTGTGGGGCAGACCGAAGAAGCGTGCGGCCCGCATGCCGCTCGACGCCACCAGCAGGAAGGCGATCGTGGCGGCCACGACCACCACCCGCCTCCGCTTGAACAGCGCCAGCGCCAGTGCCAACCCGGCGCCGCCGGCGAAGGCCGAAACCAGCATGAACAGCGGGTTGCTGCGCGTCAGGCCGTGCTCGCTGTAGATACGAAACGTATGCTGCGCCGCCTTGTCCGCCGCCAGCACCGGCAGGTGGTACACGGCGCGCAGACCTTCTGCGGTGTGGTTGCCGTTGAACGGGGCGATCGGGCCGTCGCCGAGCAGCATCAGCAACAGCGCGGCGAAGATGTAGGGCGTATGGGAGGCGAGCGGGCGATAGGCGGCCAGCCGCAGGCGGCAGGAGATCAGCCCGAGCAGCGAGAGCATGATGCCCCAGCCCAGCAGCGCGTGCGGCAGCGACCAGCCCGTCTCATCCAGCCCGAACAGCGAGTGCCAGGTGAGATCGAGCAGGCCGGCCACGCCGACCACGGCCAGCCCGCCCGCGGCGAAGGCGAGCGGTCCCGGCAGCGCCACGCGCAGCCCCGGAAGGTGCACCGGCTCGCCGGCGAAGCAGGCCCGGAGATGCTCCGCGCCGCAGAGGCGCGCCATGCTCAGCATCGCCAGCGCAAACATGGAGTAGATGAAGAGGTGCGGCGGCGAGAAGAAGTCGCGGAAGGGATGCGTGGCGTGCCAGGCACGGTCCCAACCGAGACCCAGCCCGGCCGCCGCGAGGTAGAAGCCGAGCGCCAGCATCGTCCAGCGGTAGGCCGCGCAGCGGCCAGCGAGTGTCAGCTCGTCCGCGCTGCCGCCGGATGCGATACTGCCCGTGCCCTGTGCCAACGTCGCCATGCCCCGGCCTCCTGGCATCAAGCCTCGCGCCGTCATATGAGAGCGCGGTGAAGGAGCGGTGAATCCATGATGAGCATCGGGTTGGCGAGGGTGCGGCTTCAGACCTGCATCGCAGATCGACAGAGCGCGCGGGCATGAACGCCCGAGCCGCTCGTCGCGTCTTGAGCACCTGCCTGCCGGAGCTGCCGCTGCGCTCCGTGCGCCGGCTGGGCGGGGGCTGGGACAGCGACGCCTTTCTCGTGAACGGCGGCACCGATGCGCCGCTTGTCTTCCGCTTCCCGAAGCGGGCGCCCGTCGCCACGCAACTCGAACGGGAACTGCGCCTGCTGCCTGTGCTCGGTCCCACGTTGCCTGCACCGATTCCGCGCTTCTCGCACGTCGTCCGTGAATGCGGGGCGGCGTCATTGCCGTTCGCGGGCTATCCGCTGCTGCTCGGCCGCCAGCTCTCGCATCTGCGGCTCTCCCCGATCAAGCGGTCAGTGCTGGCCGGCGAGCTTGGCCGCTTTCTCGCCTCACTGCACGCCTTCCCGGCCACAAAGGCAGCCGCGCTCGGCGTGCAGCCGGCGGATGCGGCCGGCGGCTCGGTGCAGCTCCTCGCCTTTCTCGAACGGGCGCACGGGCAGATTGGCCCGTTGTTGGGAGAGGCGGAACGGTCCCGTTTCGCGAGCTGGCTCGCGTCTCTGCCGGCGAGCGATCGGTTCGCCTTCACACCAGTGCTGATCCACGGCGACCTGCACACCGGACACATCCTCGTCGATGCGGCGACGGGCGGACTCAGCGGCGTGATCGATTTCGGAGACACCAGGCTCGGCGACGCGGCGCTGGACTTCGCTGACCTGCTCTCACACCCCGGCGCAGCGTTCGCCCGGCAGACGCTTGCCGCCTACGGCGTGGCCGGTGCTGCGGCCGAGACGCTGCTGCGTCGGGCCGCCGTGTACGTCAGCCTCGCGCCGTTGCAGGAGGCGTTGTTCGGCCTGTATGTGAGCGACGAGGGTCACATCGAGGCCGGGTTGGCCGCGCTTCGGAAAACGATCGCCTCCTGCAATTCGTGACGAGATTCACCGATTCACTTGCAAAACGCTGGCGTGCCGGCGTCGCGTTGACAGCTTCGCAAGCGGCGGAGTATAACCCGCGTGGACGCCGCGCGGCAGCGGCCGCGAGTTTCGGCGAGCGTGCCACATGGCTGCGTACGCGGCCATGTCAGCCATGCCAAAGGATGAACAGCATGGGACGGCTGGACGGCCGGGTAGCGATCGTCACCGGCGCGGGGCGCGGCATCGGCGCCTCCGTGGCCCGCATCATGGCGCGCGAGGGTGCCAGCGTCGTCGTCAACGACATCGGCGTCAGCGTGGAAGGCAGCGGCCAGGACAGAGGCCCCGCCGATGAGGTCGTGGACGCGATCCGCTCCGCCGGCGGCAAGGCCATGGCGAACTACGCCAGCGTCGCCGACCACAACGCGGCCGAGGGCATTATCCGCACCGCGATCGACAGCTTCGGCGGGCTCGACATTCTCGTGAACGTGGCCGGCATTCTGCGCGACCGCATGGTGTTCAACATGACGGAAGAGGAGTGGGACGCAGTGCTCGCCGTCCACCTCAAGGGCACGTTCAACACCAGCAAGTTCGCCTCGATCTACTGGCGCAGCCAGCGCAAAGGCCAATACCGCCTGATCAACTTCACTTCCGAGTCGGGCCTGCTCGGCGCGCCGGGCCAGCCGAACTACGCCGCGGCGAAGCTGGGCATCGTCGGCTTCACCTACTCCTGTGCCAATGCGCTCGGCCGCTACGGCGCCACCGCCAACTGCATCTCGCCGCGCGCCGCCACGCGCATGACCGGCACGATTCCGCAGCGCGACGGCCGCCCGATCGTGGACCCCGAAGATCAACTGCGCTCGCCGGACAACATCGCCCCGCCCGTGATCTACCTGGCGAGCGAGGCGTCCGACTGGCTCACCGGGCGCGTCCTGCTGGTGCACGGCTACACGATCGCGCTGTTCAACAATCCGGCGGTGATCTCCGAGCTGTCCTCGCCTGTGCCCTGGGAGATCGACCGCGCCTGCGAGGAGATGGAGCGCCACTTCCGCACGGCGCTGGCCGGCGATCCAGCGATGCAGGCCACGCTCGGCAGAACCTAGCGTCGGCGGCATCCGCCTCAGTTTCGACAAAGCGACAGGAGCAACGGCGATGGCAACCGACGTCTCGCAGGGTCTGGACCTCGAAGAGATCGATACGGCCGACGTGGACCGCTGGGTCGGCCGGCCCGTGGGCGGCAACCAGCTCAAAGACCCGGTGGCGCCGAACGACATCCGCCGCTGGGCGCAGGGCATGCAGAACGCCAACCCGCTCTACTACGATGAGCGGCTCGCGGAAGAGAGCGCCCTCGGCCGGCTGACCGCGCCGCAGTCGTTCGCCGTCTGCTGCGACACCAGCCACGGCGCCTCGCCCGCGATCCAGGGCACGATCCCCGGCTCGCACATGCTCTTCGGCGGCGATGAGTGGTGGTTCTTCGGCCCGCGCATCTATCCCGGCGACACGATCCACACGGAGCGGCTGGCCTACGACTACCGCCTCGCCAACACCAGCTTCGCCGGCCAGACGATGTTCCAGCGCGGCGACACCAGCTACATCAATCAGCACGGCGAGGTCGTCGCCCGCCAGCGCTCGACCTCGATCCGCTACCTGGTGACCAACGCGCGCAAGCTCGACTCGCTCAAAGAGCTGGAGCACGAACCGGAGTGGACGGACGAAGACCTGGAGCGGATCGAGCGCGAGGTCATCGCCTACTTCGGCCCGCTGCAGGGCCATGTGATCCGCGCGTTCGACGAAGTCAAAGAGGGCGAGACGCTGCCGCAGCGGCCGATCGGCCCGCACTCGCTGCAGAGCTTCACCACGGAGTGGCGCTCCTACATGATGACGGTGTGGGGCTCGTCCTACGCGGATGGCTTCGCGACCTCCACGGCCAAAGCCGGCTGGACGCGCGAGATGACGCGCAACGAGGACAACGCCCGCATCGACCCCTCGCGCGGCGACGGGCTCTACTACGGCGCCTCGCGCGGGCACGTGCAGGAGCGCTGGGCCAAGCATATCGGCGTGCCGCGCGCCTACGGCTACGGCGCCAGCATGGGCGCCTGGATCCTCGACTACCTCTCCAACTGGGCCGGCGAGACGGGCTTCATCGAGCACTGCCGCTCGCAGTACCGCCATCCGCCGCTCACCGGCGACCTGACCCTGCTGAACGGCAACGTGCTCGGCAAAGAGGCTGCCCCGCGCGGCGGCGGCGTCGCCACGGTGCAGGTAGAGATGACGACGCAGTACGGCGCCACGATGGCCCGCGGCACGGCAGAGGTTCGCCTGCGGTAGCGATTAGGTGTTAGGGAATAGAGAATAGAGGGCTTGAGAGCGCGGCCCGCCCGGTCAGCAACGCTTGCAGATCACGAACGCACCACCGCGATTGACAGTGGTGCGTTCGTGATCACGCCCAGGGGCGTATGGGCGTCGCGCCGCGGCTTACGTGCCGGCGGACTCGCAGGTCAGGTACGGGATGCCGTTGCTGAGCGTTGTGGACGCGGTGAGCGTACGCGGCAGCCGCCTAGCAGGACCGCGCCAGGGTGTGTCCTGAAATTCATCCTCGCCCACCGCGTCGTCCCCGACGATCACCTCGGCCAGGATCTTGTCCCAGGTGCCGTCGGCGGTCCACAGCCGCAGCCGCTCGTGCGCGATCTTCCAGGCCCGTAGCGTTCCGGCAGGTCACGCCATGGCGCCCCGGTCCGCAACTTCTGCAGAATCTCGTTGAGCACCTGCCGGTGATCGCGCCACCGGCGCCCCCGACCCGACACAGGCAACAGCGGCTCAATCCCCGCCCACGCCCGATCCGTCAACTCACCCCGACCAACCACAACCAGGCGGCAGCCGGCGCGACCGGCTCAACGACGGACGCGATAGCGGATGTGTGTGGCCTCCGGCGTGTCGATCACCCGCACGATCTCCAGCTCGATGCGCGACGGCAACACCTCGAACAGCCGCCGGCCACCACCGAACAGCACCGGGATCTGGTCAATTTGTAACTCGTCCAGCACACCGGCCTCGAGCGCCCGTTGCGCCGTGTACGCGCCATGCACCATCACGTTCCGGTCCCCGGCGGCGGCCTTCGCCTGTGCCATCGCGCTGACGATCCCATCGGTCACGTACGTCACCAACGGATAGTTCGCGACGGAGGGGCCGGGCGGCCGGTGACTGGGCACGAAGATCGGGACACCGTGATGATCGCCGCCCCAGTGGTCGGCCTGCTCCACGGTACGCCGACCCGCCAGCACCGCGCCGGCCGCGTTCGTCATCTCGTCGAACAACTCCCCGGCCGGCCCGGATGGCCGGAAGAACTCCCCGCCCGCAGTGACGAACCACTCGTGCAGCCGGGCGAAGCCGTCGCCGCCGGGGTTGCCCGGTTCGTCGTTCGGCCCCGCGATGTACCCGTCGAGTGACATCGACATGTAGAGCACTGATACAGACACTTCGACCTCCTGTGGTCTCGATCCAGGCTGGTTCCACCCTGTTGGCGAGGCATGGCGACATGCTCATCGGCCGGCCGGGCCCGAATTTCAGGCCAGAGCATCAGCAGGTGCGGACGGAGCGCGGTCAGCCGTCGGAGCCCGGGTTGAACTACTGACCCCTGCGTGAAGAACTAAAGGCAATCCAAAGGGTCGACTCCGTGGCAGACCTCCTCACATCATCCGTGACACCGGCGGGCCGTTCGCGTGACTAATGACCGCTTCTGGTCACTGGCTCAGGCACGGGTGGTGATCAGCGAGTGGAAGGCGGACTACAACCACCGCCGGCGACACTCCGCGCTCGGCTACGAGGCCCCTGCGGTCTACGCTGGAGTCTGGAACCAGTCGGTCGTCTAGTGCGGCACCTACGTCATGTGCTCGGGGTCGGCGTGGCCGTTACGTACTGCGGGCGCTCGGTGGGCCGGTAGACCTGGATCGTCACACCGCTCGGGGTGGCCCGCGATTCGACCAGTTCGAGCGCCCTGTCCCGGCCGGTGTCAGGGAACAGCCGCGTGCCCTGGCCGACGACCACGGGGAAGGTGAACAGGGTCACCTCGTCGACAAGGTCGTTGTCGAGCAGCCACCGGAACAGGGCGCCGCTGCCGTGCACCTGCAGCTCGCGTCCCGGCTTGGCTTTCAACTCGCGGACGGCGGCCGCGACGTCACCGGAGAGGACGGTCGTGTCCGCCCATTGCGGGTCGCTGAGCGTGGTCGATGCCACGTACTTGGGCTTCGTGTTCAACGCCGTCCAGATCGGGCTGTCGCCCGGATCGTCCCACGTTCCCCAGGAGCCGGCGAAGATCTCGTAGGTCCG
>CALFMN010000032.1 GCA_937879875.1 uncultured Chloroflexota bacterium
CGGCGCGTGCGGCAGGGGGAAGACGATCGTGGCCGGTGAACGCTGCGTCATTTACACCCGCGTCTCGACGCGCGGCCAGCTTGAGGGATCCAGCCCCGAGACACAGGCCGAGTTGTGCCGGAAGGCCGCCGCCGAACGCGGCTACACGGTGCTGCGCGTGGTGCTCGACGCGCACACGGGCACCGAGATTGAACGCCCCGCGATCATGGAGCTGCTGACCGAGGCGCGCACCGGCGGCTTTGACATTCTGCTCAGTGACGTGATGGACCGCTTCGGGCGCGGCGGCGGGCCGGTGGCAACGCTGACATGGCTGTTCGACAAGGAAGGCGTCAAGCTCGACTTCGCATCGCAGCGCTTCGAGGATAGGCCGCTCGGCGTGCTGCTGCAAGAAGTGCTCGCCTCAATCGCCGGCTTCGAGCGCAGCCAGATTCTCCGCCGCACGCAGGCCGGGCGGCGCAAACGGGTGGAACGCGGCGAACGGCTGCCGGGCAAGAAGCCGCCCTATGGCTATCGCTACAACGACGCCCGCACGGCGTTGGTGGAGGATCTGGCCGAAGCGACGATCGTCCGGCGCATCTTCCGCGAGCGCGCCGCGGGAAGCCACACGCGCGCGGTCGCACGCGGGCTTGAGGCCGACGGCGTTCCCGGCCCCACCGGGGGGCGCTGGCATCACTACATCGTTGGGTACATCGTGGGAAGTCCGCTGTACCGGGGCGATGACGTGGGACTGCGCTCGCAGTACGTGCGCAAGGACGGTCGCAAGCAGCAGATCGCAAAGCCCCGCGACGAATGGGTGCGCCTTGCCGATGCGCCGGCCATCATCGACCGTGCAACGTGGCAGGCAGCGCAGCCGCGAGCGGCCGGCCGGCCGGTGCTGCTGCGCGCCGAGGAATCGACACTCGCCGGGCGGGTGGAGTGTGCGCACTGCGGCAGCCGTATGAGCCTGACCACACTCCACAGTTCCGGCCGGCGCGCCTATCGCTGCGTGCGACCACAAGGGCGCTGTGCCCCCGGCCACTCCATCCCCGCCGCCACATGCGACGCCGTGGCGTGGGCCGCGATTGAGCGCCTTGTCCAGCAACCGGACCTGTTGCGGCTGGAACTTGCGCGGCGCCGCGCGGCGGACCCGCTGCTTCCCCTGCGTCAGGCCGTCAAGGACCGGCAAGCGCAGCTTGAGCAGCGCCGCCGCAACCTGCTCGACGCGCTGGCAGATACCGTCGTCTCCGAGGTGCGGCAAAGCATTCTTGTCGAGTTGGAACGGCTGGCGACGCTTGGGCAAGAACTGGCCGCAGAAGCGGCGCGGCTGGCCGATGCGGACGCCATACAAGCCGGGCTCGATGCCCGGCTCGATGACCTGATGCACTGGTGCAGCGTGGCCAGCGAACGCATCGCGGACTGGCCGGTGCTTGAACGGCCGTTGGTCTATGAGGCCGTGGGGCTCACGATCGTTGCCGCCCGTGGCACGCCGCCTCAGCCGGTGATGGACCTTGCGCCGTTGCGTGACGGAATCGGACTGGCATCTTCGTTCCCGTCAATATGACCGACTCGCTCGCCCGCGTGCTCTCGCTGTTCGCAGATGATGCCCTGAAGCAGCAGTTCCTGCCGCGGCTCACCGCGCTGGATTTCGACTCGCTCTGGCAGGGCGCTCAGTTTCTCACCGAGAAAGAAGGCGGCTCAGATGTCGGCGCCTCGCGCACGGTTGCGCGGCAAGAGGGCGGCGTCGGGCGGCTCTACGGCGACAAATGGTTCTGCTCGAACGCCAGCGCCGATGTCATCCTCACGCTGGCGCGGCCGGAGGGCGCCGTCGCCGGCACAAGCGGGCTTGGCCTGTTCCTGGTCCCGGCGATGCTGCCGGACGGCTCGAAGAACCGCTTCACGATCAACCGCCTGAAAGAGAAGCTGGGCTCGCGCTCGATGGCCTCAGGCGAGTACACGTTTCAGGGTGCGCTGACGTATCAGGTCGGCCCGCTGGAGCGCGGCTTCAAACAGATGATGGAGATGGTCAGCGCCTCGCGGCTCTCCAACGCGATGCGTGCGGCCGCGATGATGCGCCGCGCCTATTTCGAAGCGCTGGTGCACGCGTGTGGGCGCGTCGCCTTTGGCAAGCCGTTGGCTGAGCTGCCGCTGATGCGCGACAAACTGCTGGAGCTGCTGCTCGACACGGAGACGGCGCTCGCGGTGGTCTTGCAGGCCGGCGCCGCCTTCGACGCGCGCATGGTCCGCATTCTCACGCCGTTGGCCAAGTGGTATCTGTGCAAACGCGCTCGCTACGTCACGGCCGAAGCGATGGAGGTGCGCGGCGGCAACGGCTACATCGAGGACTGGGTGAACGCGCGGCTCGTGCGTGACAGCCATCTCGGCTCGATCTGGGAAGGCGCCAGCAACGTCGTTCTGCTTGATATCGCCCGCGCGATGGAGAAGGAGCAGGCGCACGTGGCGCTGCTTTCCGACATCGAGCAGCGACTGGACGGCTGCCGGCTGATCGAGCTTGCCGGCGCCGCGCAGATCGTCCGGATCGCGGCGGCCGGGCTGCGCATCCAGATCGATCGCTGGTTCGGACTCGATGGCGCTGCGCGTGAACTCGCGCTGGACGGCGTGGCGCGCCGGCTCTATCACCTGAACGTCGCGACCTTGCTGCTCGAAGAGGCCGCGGCAGACGCGGCCGAAGGCCGAGGCTTTCGCAAGCTGCTGCTGGCCGCGCGCTATCTGCGTGCCTGCGTGCGCGCCGCCGGGCCCGACGAGCTTGCTGAACCGGATACCGCCGCGATCGCCTGGTTCGAGCCCCTGGTTCGCGGCGGCGCGTTGCCGGCGTCGGCGGCGGACGCGCTGCTGGCGGCCATGCGCGCCTGATCCGGGCGCAACAGCAAAGGGGAGCGGCATAGCCGCTCCCCTTTGCTGCGTCTCACGGCACCCCGCCGAACCGTGAGCTTACGCTGTCAGTATTGCTGGCCGCTTCGGCGGTGCTCATCACCCATAGGGAGTAGATCGCCGGCTTGCCGGAAGCGCCCGCACTGGCGGAGCCGCGGCCGCCCGGTCTTCAGGTGCTCTGCACCCGCACGGTCTGGGCGCTGGCTGCGGCGTCGGCCAGCGCCCTGCGGTTGACCGGCGCGTTCTTCGGATCGAAGACAACGGTCGTGTGATCCGGAAACTCCCTGGTCCACGCGTCCATCAAGGAGAGCGCTTCGTCGGGTGTTCGCGTCTGCGAGACGCCGGTAATGTGCTGCGGGGCATCCTTGAAACGGACCAACGTGTACCACATGTAGATCTGCTCCCGGTTCGTTTTGCTTGGACTGCGTTTCTGGGCCGCGGCTGGATCTGGTGTCACCGGCTTCACGCTACAACCGGCTGAAAATTTCGCCCATACCGCGCACGGCGTCCGCCGATCGCATCGCGGCCAGTGCTGGCCTACCGCCGTGGTGGTAGGCGAGGCAGCGTCAGGAATGAGACGGTGACCGCAGCACAGCATAGTGCAGATACAGCTCGTCGGTCGCCTCGTCGTGCAGCGCCTGCTGCAGGCGCAACCGCGGCATCGTCTCACGGCCGAACGGCTCGCCTTCGACGATCGTCAGGTTCTCCTTACCGCCCACGATCCACGGCGCGAACGTGAGGAATAGCTCGTCGACCACGCCGGCGCGCAGCAGTGACTGATTGATCGTCGGCCCGCCCTCGCACAGCAGCCAGCGTACGCCCAGCTCCTGCCGGATCGCACGCACCAGCGCGGCGCCGTTATCTGGCCCATCCGCGATCACGATCAGCCGCCGGCCGGTCGCGCGAATCGCCGCGCGCTGCCGCTCCGTCGCCGCGTCGGTGACGACGACCACGCCCTCGTACTTCGGCGAGTGGAAAAAGGGCGCGTCCAGCGGCAGCTCACCGCGGCGGCTGACGATGATGCCGATCGGCTGTGCCGCCAGCCCGCGCCGCTCACGACGCTTGACCAGCGCCGCGTCGCGCACCACTGGAGACGAACCGCTGACGCGCAGCGTGGTCGCGCCGTTCAGCACGGCGTCGGCGTGCGAGCGTAGCTCCTGCATCACGCGCTTGTCATCGGCGCTGCCCAGCCCGCGCTCGGATCCGTCCACCGTGGCCTTCCCGTCCACGGAGCTGACCATATTCAGGTAGACAAACGGCCGCTCCGGCGGCGGCTCGGGAAAGGTCAGGCCCGCGTAGTGGCCCGCGCTCGTGAGCGCCGATCGCAGCGAGGCATGCTCTGCACCGTTCAGCGCCATTGGCCCTCGCCTCGCTGATACAGTTCGTGCCAGATCTCGCTGCTGTCGGCGTAGAGCGCCATCAGATACGCGTGCGCGTCCGGCTGCGAGAGCAGGGTGTCCATGCAGCGCTGCGCCAGGTAGCGGTCGAAGACCGGCGGATGGCGGTTCACATCCACCGTCGCATAGACGGTTTCGCGCGACTCCAGCGAGGGTGTCAGCACGACGAGATCGTGCGGCGGCCCGAGGCCGATGATGCCCTGCCGGTCGAGATCGATCATCGCCTCGCGCAGGCCGGCCCGAAACGAGTCGCAGGCTTCATATTCCGTGTCGCTCAGATAGCGCTCAGGCGGCGCGTGCTCGACGATCGCCTGACCACGGGCGCAGATGGACTCCATGCGAAAGCGCGGATCGCGGGCCTGATCCGCCGACACCAGCCCAAGCGCGAGCACGCCCAGGTACGTCTGCTGGAGCGGCGTGAGGTCGGCTGGGTCGAAGACCGGCATCGCTGTATCCTGGCTCAAGCCTAGCACAGCGGCTGCGCTCGCCCCGATTTCCCGATGGAAGTCGCGGGCGTGGCGGCGTGTTATGTGTGCGGCCCGCGGCCCTGTGCTTCCCACGCCCTACTCGGCCTGCAAGAGCCCGTGGCGCAGGGCGTAACGCACCAGCTCGGCGCGGCTTTGCAGGCCGAGCTTCTCCATCGCGCGGCGACGGTACGTTTCGACCGTCTTGGGACTGAGGAACAACCGCTCCCCGATTTCACGCGCGTCGTAGCCTTCGGCGGTGATGCGCAGCACTTCGCGTTCACGCGGGCTGAGCTGCTCGAAGGCATCGCTCGGCTCGCTCTCGCCCACGCGTTTCAGATAATCGCGCACCAGCAGCGTGGCGGCCGAAGGCGGCAGATACGCCTCGCCGCGGTGGACCCTGCGGATCGCCTCGACCAGCTCTTCGTCCGCGGCGTCCTTCAGCAAGAAGCCGGAGCCGCCGACGCGCAGCACCGGCAGCAGGTATTGGGCCTCGGCCTGCGCTGTGAGAATCAGCACGCGCGCCGGCAGACCGCTCTCGGCGATGCGCCGCGTCGCCTCCAGCCCGCCGCCTTTGGGCATGGCCAGATCCATCAGCACGATGTCGGGGCGCAGGCGTTGCGTCTCCACGACGGTCTCTTCGCCGTCGCCCGCTTCGCCGACGACCTCGATGTCCGGCTGCGTGCCCAGCAGCAAGCGCAGGCCGGCGCGCACCAGGCGATGATCGTCCGCGAGCAGCACGCGGATGCGCCCCGCGCGCCGTTCCGTGCCGGCCTCAGCGACCATCGCGCGGCACCTCGGCCCGCACTTCTGTGCCGTGCGTGCTGGACATAATGGTGAACGCGCCACGGATCAGCGCAACACGCTCGCGCATGCTGTAGAGGCCGACGCCTGCCGGTGTGGCCGCGACGTCGAAGCCGCGCCCGTCGTCGTGGACGCAGAGGCTGACGAGGTGCTCTGAGCACGTAAGCCGGACGGCGGCGGAGCGGGCGCTGGCGTGCTTCGCAACATTGGTCAGCGCCTCCTGCGCGACGCGGAAGAGGGCAAGCTCGATCGCGGGCGAAAGGCGCACGCCGGAGCAGCCATTTTCAAAGCGCACGCTCAGTCCAGTGCGGCGAGTGAACTCCTGCACGTGCCAGTCGAGTGCGGCCGCGAGCCCGAGATCGTCCAGCGCCGAAGGGCGCAGCTCGCGTGCCAACCGGCGGACACCGTCCAGGCTGCGGCCGACCTCGTCGCGGATCTCCGCCAGCGCCTCGCGCACCGCCGGGCGTTGCTCGCCCTCCTCAAGCGCCTTCGCGTAGAGCAGCAGGGATGTGAGCGACTGCGCCGTATCGTCGTGCAGTTCCCGCGAGATCCGGCGGCGCTCCTCCTCCTGCGCCGAGATCACCTGCGCGCCGAGCGCGGTCTGGCGCTCGCGGGCGCGGTCCAACTCGTCCAGCATCGCGTTCAGCGTCTCGCCCAGCCGCTCGATCTCCGGATCGGTGAGTGTGCCGTCGGGCACACGGGCGCCGGTGCGGCCGGCCCGCACCGAGTCGATCGTGCGCTCGATGCGCAGCAGCGGCGAGAGCGCGGCGCGCAACACGATCGCGTTGACGGCGACGCTGACGACGATGCCGGCGAGCACAAAGGCGGCCATCAGCTCCGCGACGTTGACGCCTGGATGGGCGCGCACACGCGCCGCGGTGATCGCCGTGCCGGCCAGCGCGCCGAGCAGGACAATGGCTGAATTGGCCGCGAGCACCTTGTAAAAGATCGGCAGCGTAAGCAGTCGGCGCGGCAGTGGCAAGTGCCGGTCGTGCGGCCGCGAGTGCTGGGCGATGCGAACGGGCGCCTTCTCGATCACGCTTGCAGTGTAGCAGCCGACTGAACGCCGTCGGCGCTGGGAAGGAGAGACGCGCCGCGGAAAGAGTTCAAGGCTGGCTGCTGGTCAAGAGGAGCGCGCGACGGAGTGCATACTCAGATCGGGCTCGGGGCCGCACTGCATCAAACCGAGGCAGGGACACCGGGAGCGCGGTACAGCGCGGCGGCTTCGTTCCCCTTGCGCATCGCTTCGAGGCCCTCCTCGACGGTCATGAGCGGGGTGGTGGTAAAGGACTTCATCGACCCGCTCGCATTGACGGCAAGCGAGATCGCAGCGGCGCTGACGTTATTCGGCAGATCGGCAATGGTGACGATGTCGCTCGCACCGAACGCGTAGTAGAAGCATTCGATGCGGCCACCCAGCTTGTCGAGCATGCCCTGGACAGCCTTGGTGCGGTCCTGCGGATTCTTGAGCTGCGCTGCCCAGGCTTCGGGGGTGTAGGCCGCCTGAATAAGGTAGCGAGCCATTGGGTCGCCTTTCTATCGTTACATATAACGCGTCTCTCCGGCAGGATCGTACCACGCAGCGCAACGGCCCGCCGATCGGCGGCGAGCCCGCAGACAAAGGCGCTCGCTGCTCAGCCGGCGGTCGCAAGGTACGCCGCCGCCGCAAGTGCGGTACCGGCCTGAACGGCGTTCAGGCCCGTGCGCCTGCCCACGGCCCTCGCAGGCGCGAGGCGGCCTCGGCGCCCTGGCGCAGACCTGCCTCCGCGGCGGGTACGCGCTGGGCCGGGTTCATCAGGTCGGGACCGAACGCCTCGATCGCGGCCTCGTCGGGCAGCAGCACCTCGACGGCGGCGCCCGCAGCACGCAACGCTGCCGCTTCGGCATCGAGCGCCTGCCGCGCGATGCGGCCGATCCCTTCCGGCCGCGCGCCGATCGGCGCTACGATCACGACGAGTTCGTGGCCGCGGGCGAGACCGGCGTTCGTGCCGGAACGCACGCCGCCGTCCATGTAGCGGCGGCCGTTGATCGTCACCGGCGGAAACATGCCGGGCACCGCGCAGCTCGACGCCACCGCGCGCCCCAGCGGCGCCCCGGATGCGCGATCCCAGGCCGCGAGCGCACCGCTTTCGGCGTCGACGGCGACCGCGATCAGGCCGCCCGCTGGCCAGTCGCCCACGCTGAGGGCGGCGGCGATCGCCTGCAGCCAGTTGCCCTCATCGACCGTGCGCGCCGCCAGCGCCAGCTGGCCGATCTCGCGCGCGACGGCCTCGGTCATCTCCTGCGTGGCCGACCATTTTTGGAAGAGGGCCGTCAGTGCCTGCACGTCGATGTTGGTCATCTGCCGGCGAATCTCACCGGAATCGGGCGCCGTCTGCGCCGCGTAAAGCTCGTCCAGCGAGCAGCCCGCCCGCACCTGTGTGCCCGTGATCGAACCCGCCGAGGTGCCGACGATCAGGTCGGCGGCGGCAGGATCGACACCGCCGTCGCGCAGCCCTTTGAGGATGCCCGTCTCCCAGGCGACGCCGATGACACCGCCGCCGCCCATCACCAGCGCACGCGCAGCCATCCCCGTTCCTTTCGGCCAGGCAGGCACACGAAAAATTGCCGGATTGGTATAGGGGCTCGGCTAACGCGGCCGCGCCGCCTCCTGGCTGCCGATGCCGCCCGCGCGGCGTGTGACGCTGCGCCCCACGCGTGGCACTCGCTGCTCGGCCTTGCCGCGGCGGCGGCTCATCGGCACGAAATCGCGCCGCTGCGGACCGAGATAGACCTGGCGCGGCCGGGCGATCTTCTGTTCAGGGTCTTCAACCATCTCCAGCCACTGCGCCATCCAGCCGGCCGTGCGAGCGATGGCGAACAGCACCGTGAACATTTCGGACGGCAGGCGCATCGCCTCGTAGATGATGCCGGAGTAGAAGTCGACGTTGGGATACAGCTTGTGCGTGATGAAGTAGTCGTCTTCGAGTGCGATGCGCTCCAGCTCCAGCGCGATGTCGATCAGCGGGTTGCGGCCCATCACGTCAAACACGGCGTCGGCGGTGCGCTTGACGATGCGGGCGCGCGGGTCGTAGTTCTTGTAGACGCGGTGGCCGAAGCCCATCAGCAGCACTTCGCGGTTCTTCACGCGCTTGATGAACTCGGGGACTTTGTCCACGCTGCCGATGCTGCGCAGCGTATTCAGCACGGCCTCGTTGGCGCCGCCGTGCAGCGGCCCGTACAGCGCAGCGATGCCGCCGGCGATGGCGGAGTAGGGGTCGGGCTCGCTGGAGCCGATCGCGCGCACGGCGTTGGCCGAGCAGTTTTGCTCGTGGTCGGCGTGCAGGATGAACAGCACGTCCAACGCCTTCTCGATCACCGGGTTCGGCGTGTACTTCAGCTCGCTCATCTTGAACAGCATGTTCAAGAAGTTGCCGGTGAACGAGAGATCGTTGTCGGGATAAACGAACGGCAGGCCGAGCGCATGGCGATAGGCGTAGGCGCCGAGGGTCGGCATTTTGGCGATCAGCCGGTAGGTTTGCAGCATGCGGCTTTCGGGGTCGTGGATGTTGCGGGCGTCCGGATAGAACGTACTGAGCGCGCCCACGGTGCCGATCAGCATCCCCATCGGATGGGCATCGTGATGAAAGCCCGACATGAAGTGCTTGATATTTTCATGCACCATCGTGTGGTGTGTGATGCGGTAGCGCCAGAGTTCGTACTGGTCCTTCGACGGCAGCTCGCCGTGGATCAGCAGATACGCGACCTCGAGGAAGGTGCTCTTCTCGGCGAGCTGTTCGATCGGATAGCCGCGGTATTCGAGGATGCCTGCGTCGCCGTCGATGAAGGTGATGCGGCTGGTGCAGGACGCGGTGTTCACAAAGGCCGGATCGTAGCTCATGATGCCGAAGTCTTCGGGGTCGGTGCGGATCTGGCGCAGATCGGCGGCGTGGATCGTGCCGTGCGCGATCGGCAGCTCGTACCGTTTGCCGGTGCGGTTATCGATGACGGTTAAGGTCTCCGCCGCGGAAGCCGCGGGTCCGGTCGAAGCCTCGTTGCTGCCGTTCGTGCTCATGCCACTCCCCCGTTCGCTCGTGCTTACACTACGACCGAGCCGGGCCAGCGGCAATAGGCTGTTCACATTCGTGTTATGTGCAGATCGCCCAGTACGCGCCACGCGGCATTGCGGCCCGGCGATCCGATCACGCCGCCGGCCGGATTCGTCCCCGCGCCGCTCAGATACAGCCCCGGCAGGGGCGTGCGGTAGCGGCCCAGTCCAGGCAGCGGACGCAGAAACAGCAGTTGGTCCGGCGTGAGGTCGAGGTGCATCGGATGGCCGCCGACGAGGCGAATCTCCTGCTCGGCCTGCGCCGGCGTGCGCGGCATCACGGCCAGAATGCGATCGCGCAGGCACGGCGCATACGGCTCCATCGCGGTCACGAGCCGTTCGGCCTCGCGCTGTGCAACATCGCGCCAGCGGCTGCCGTCGGCGAAGCGGTACGGATAGGCAGGACAGGCGAGATAGAGCGTGTGGCGGCCGGGCGGCGCGAGCGAACCGTCGATCGCACTGGGCGTGAAGGCATAGACCGGTGGATCGTCGGGCGCTTCGCCGGCGACCGCCTGCGCGAAGGCGCGGCCCACCTGCGCTACGTCGCGCGTCATCGCCGCCATGCCGTTCCAGGCGTCGTCGCCCGGCACGGCGCGGTAGGCCGGCAGCTCGGTCAGCGCAACGTGGACGACGAACTGCACGGCGTTCGAGATCGTCGTGGCGCGCACGCGTTGCAGCAGGCGCTCGGCGGCGACTCCTGGCGGCAGCAGATCTAACAGCGCGATCTTCGGATTGATCGCCGCGACAACGGTGCGCGCAGCGATCTTCTCGCCGGAGCGCAGCGTGACGCCGGCCACGCGGCCGCGCCGCAGCTCGATCCGCGCCACGTCCGCGCCCGTGCGCACGCGGCCGCCCAGGCTGACGAGCCGGCGTTCGAGCGCGAGTGCGAGGCTGCCAGAGCCGCCGCGCGGATGCCACATGCCGGAGAGATGGTAGGCCGCCTGCCAGATCGCATAGAACGAGCCGCCGGGCTGGTCGGGGCCGACCGTGGCGTGCGCGGCCAGCGCAGCGATCGGCGCCCGCAACCGTTCGCTGGGCAGATATTCGTCCAGCAGCCGGCGGTACGGCGCGGCCAGCGTCGAGGCCAGTCCGGCGGGACCGAGCCGGCGCAGCATGCGCGCGAGGTTCAAGGCCTGGCCGGGCAGCGCCTTCAGCCGGTCGGTGCAGCTGGAGGCAGCCATCACTTCCAGCGCCGCGGCGACCAGCGGCTGCAACGTGCGCACGAAGCGAGCGTAGGCGCGGGCCTCGGCTGAATTGGTGCGGGCGATGTCGTCGCAGGTGCGATCGAGATCGCGGTAGAGGCGGAACGGCGGACCGCCGGGGCTGAGCGCGGTCGTGAACGGGTCCAGCGGCAGGTATTCGAGGCCGCATTCGTCGAGGCGGAGATCGCGCGGGATGTCGGTCATGTTGATCATATTGTGGGCGACGGCGTGCGTATCGAAGCGGAAGCCCGGAACCGTCTCTTCCGTCCAGACCGCGCCGCCCACGTGTTCCGCCTGCTCCAGCACCAGTACGTCGAGTCCCGCCCGTGCCAGATAGCAGGCGCAGATCAGCCCGTTGTGCCCGGCGCCGATCACGACGACGGTTCGGGAGTGCGTTCGTTTCAGCAGAGAGCTACCCCGTTGAGCAATCGTCCTGCGTGAGTATGCTACGACGGGCCGCGGCTTTCACTGCCGGTGCGAATGCACCACGAGGCGAGTGATCTGTTCGCTGACCCATACATGAGACGTACCGCAGCGAGTGCAGGCAGCCGAGTTAATGCATCCTGTGACGTCCGGCGGGCTGGCGATCACCACGTCGACGGCATGCGGGTTGTTGTCAGGTGAAGAAGGCGAGCCTTCGCGGGTTGCGCCTCGGTGGAGGTGACGCATGAAGCAGGCAGCGCTGGCCGCAGCAGTTATCGTCACACTGGGGCTGGGGCTTGCCGCGCTGGGAAGCCGAGACAGGGGCGGCGTTGGCGCAGCGAGTCCCGTATCAACCAGCCCGACACTCCCCAGCACCCGCGTTACTTTCCCTGCGGGTTGGAATATCATGGACGAAGGCGTCGCAGCGCAGCTTACCATACAGCTCAGTAACGAGTCCGCCTACACGTTTGCGGCAGGGGACAGTGCGTATCGAATGGTGGTGTTCGATAGCAATCATCCGCCCGCATTCAAGCCGATCAGCCCCGGCTACTGGGTGTTCCTTCCAACGACCATGCAGGCAACTATTCCTGCGGTTGGTCCCATGGAATCAGCGCTCCATATCAACCCCCGCTGGACGATGGTGGCGAGCGAGGCCGGTACACCGCTTCGCATTGTGGGAGCTGACCTCGTCCTGCTCTACGACCCGGTTATGGCCGATTACCAGGTCACTGATCAGCGAATTGATCCTGGCAGGGGGCGTGGGTCTACTCCACGGCGGGCGCGAGTATCACGTTTGCACCGTAGCATGAACTCGATTGTCGTCGCCACGCGCAGCATGATTCGACCCTCGAGGAATGCCTCGTAGAGGCGAGCGGCGCGATCGGCGTCCGGCTCGTCCGTCAAATGCCACTTGACCGCCACCGAGGCATCGACGACGAGCGCCTCAGCGCTCGGGACCATACCAAAAGTTCTCGTCCCGCGAGAGCCGGATCAGGTCCGAGGCGGTCAGCGGCGAGATGTTGCGCCGTTTGCGGTTCTCGAGGATGCGGTCGATCAGCTCGCGGCGGCTGGCAAGCTGCTCCGGCGTGGGCTCCGGGATGCTCAGCGGTACGTACGGGATGGTGTATTCGGGCTCCGCGCCGTTGCACGGCGTCAGCACCACGCCGGCCTGCGTCTCCTCAATCGAGACCTGATCGCCCGGCTTCAGCCCAAGGCGGCGGCGCACCGCCGCGGGCAAGGTAATCTGGCCGCTCGACTGCACACGCACGCGCTGGCGGCTCATCGCACCGACTCCTCAGGACAGGCTGGTTTCATTGTCGCACACCGCCGAACACAGAGCCGCGGCGTTGAGTGCGCCGTGGTGTGCTCTTCCACGAACGAAGCCACGGCCCTCAGCGGTGGCGCGCGCGCCGTCACGGCCGCACGCCACGCCGCGCCTTTACAGCTTCCAGTAACGCCGCTGATGCTCGACGATCTCGGCGATGCGGTCCTGGGTGTCGCGGCCGAGATCCCAGGTCGGGCGCAGGGCCGCGGCCAGCGCGGCGCCGGGTTCGGCCATGCCGCTGCGCTGACCCGACAGCTCTTCGATGATCGCCAGGCCGCAGTACGGGGCGTAGGTCGGCGCGTAGCCGCCCTCGTGCAGCACCGCCATACGCCCGCCGCAAAATTCGCGAGACAGCACGACCATCATCCGCGTCAAGGTGCGGAAGCCTTCCGCCGTCACGACCATGCGGCCGAGCGGGTCCATGCGGCTGGGGTCGAGGCCCGACGAAACGAGCAGTAGCTCCGGCTCGAACTGTTTCGCGATCGGCACGACGACGCGCTCGAATGCCTCGATATAGCCGCGGTCGCCCGTGCCGGCGGGCAACGGCAGGTTGACGGTGTAGCCTTCGCCCTTGCCAGCGCCGCTTTCGCCCGCGAGGCCCGAGTTCGCGGGGAACAGCCCTTCTTGATGCAGGCTGATGAACAGCACGGAGGGGTCGTCGTAAAAGGCGTCCTGCGTGCCGTTGCCATGGTGCACGTCCCAATCGACGATCAGCACGCGCCCCACTCTGTGGCTGCGCTGCGCGTGGCGGGCGGCGATCACCACGTTGTTGAAGACGCAGAAGCCCATGCCCTGGTGCGCGACGGCGTGGTGGCCCGGAGGGCGCAGCAGGCCGTAGGCGTTCGGCGCGCCGCCCGTCATCACCGCATCGACGGCCGTCATTGCGCCGCCCGTGGAGAGCAGCGCGATCTCGAACGATCCGGGCGCCACCGGCGTGCCAGGTCCGGCGTTGCCGCCGCGCCGGCTTTCGATCTTGACCTGCTCGATGTAGTCCCGCTTGTGATAGAGGCCGACATCCTCGTCCTGTGCGGGATAGGGCTGCACTTCGTCGAGCCGGGCGATCAGGCCGGACTTGTCCAGCAGTTCTTTGACGCGGCCGACACGGCGGGGGCTTTCGAAGTGCGGCTCGAACTCGTTGAACGGGAACGGTTCGCCCGAGCCGGAGATGCGCATCGGGCCGGTGTCGTGCAGCAGATACGCCGGATCGAAGACCAGCGCCGTGCGTTTGCCGTTGAGGTTCGCTTCCGCCACGAAATGGCCTCCATCGCTCCGTTCAGGCGCAGGGCCGCCGTCTTTCACCGTCGCGTACCTGCGCGTTGCCTGCCTTTCGGGGCAAGCTCACGGTAGCAGCGGCGTCAAGCTGTGTGCCAGCGACGGGTGCGGACGCACCAGACGGACTGGTGCGGATCGCCCTGATCGGTGCCGGTGCTCAGCGACGATAATCGGGGCGAGGGTTGCCAGTGTATATCGAACGGCGACGGCGGGGGTGCGGCGCAATGTTGATGGCACTATTCGTGGGGCTGTGCGGCGCCGGAGCGTTCGGCGCGATCGGGCTGCTGGCAAACCGCGGACGCGGTCGCCTCGCTGTTCGGCCCGCGGCGCACCGAGGCGTGGTCGCCGCGCTGGCGCTGATCTTCTCGCTCGCGCTTGCGCCGGTGGCGTTTCTCGAAATCGCCGGGCCGGATCGCGTCGACCTGTTCCCGGTTGTAATGGTCGCCCTGCTGTTCGGCGGCGGCCTGCTCGTGCCCACCGACGATGCGCCGGGCGGCATGCATAAGCCTGGCAAGAGAAACACCGGCGGTAATCCGCCGGCCGCGGCTAGCGATCGTGCTCCGGGCGCTCGGCCATGACCTCGCGCAGTTGCGCCGGACTCAGGTTGCCGCCGCTCAGCACGAGCGCGACGCGCCGGCCGGCGAGTTGCTCGCGCTGGGCCAGCGCGGCGGCGAGCGGCGCTGCCCCGGCGCCCTCGGCCAGCGTGTGCGCCTTCTCAAGCAGCAGCCAGATCGCCTCGCGGATCTGCACGTCGTTGACCAGCACGAAGTCGTCCAGCAGCTCGGCCATGATCGCCTGCGGGAAGGAGAACGAGCTACGCGTCGCCAGCCCTTCCGCGAACGTGTCGATGCGCGGCGTCTCCACCGGCCGGCGCTCTCTCCAGGTGCGGTACGCCGCCGGCGCGCCTTCGGCCTGCACGCCGATCACCCGGATCGCCGGGTCGATCGCTTTCGCCACGAGGCAGGCGGCCGCGACGCCGCTGCCGCCGCCGACCGGCACGATGATCGTGTCCAGCTCGGGCTGCTCATCGAGGATTTCCAGCGTGAGCGTGCCGACGCCGGCCACCAGCAGCGGCTCGTTGCCCGAATGGATGTAACGATAACCGCGTTCAGCAGCGAGCGCCTCGACGTGTTCGCGCGCGGCATCGAAGTCGCGGCCATGTGCGATCACCTCGGCGCCGAGATTGCGCATCGACTCGACTTTGGTGGGATTGGCACCCTCGGGCACACCGATGATCGCCGGCACGCCGAACAGCTTCGCCGCGTACGCCACCGATTGCCCGTGATTGCCGGTCGAGGCGGCGATCACACCGCGCCGGCGCTCCTCGTCCGATAGCCGCGACAGCAGATAGACGCCGCCGCGCACCTTGAAGGCGCCGACCGGCTGGCAGTTCTCGTGCTTCAACCAGACCTCGGCGCCGATCAGGCGGTCGAGCGCCGGGTAGTTGGTCAGCGGCGTCGGCGGTAGATACCGACGCAGCAGCTTGCGGGCGCGCAGCACGTCGCGCAGAGTCGACCGTTCAAACTGCATACACTCACCTCGCACCGACCCGTCATTATAGGGCGGGCGCAACGCGGTTTCGCGGGCAATCTGGCTCGGAACTGGCTGCATTCGCCGCAGGGAGCGGGCGCTTCGCGATGAGCACTGGCGCGGGTTCGGCGGATCGTGTTTGCCGCACGGCGCAGCGCGCGCGACGCGGCGTGCTGGCCGGCTGTTTGCTGCCCGTGCTGCTCTGGACCGTGCTGCTGGCGGTTTCAGCGCCCACGCGGCTGGCGCTGCGCTCGCTGGCGCTGCTGCCCTCGTTCTTCGCCGCGCTGCCCGGCTCACCGATCGACCTGGTGACGGCAAGACCCGTGCGCCAGGTCGTGGAGCTGCCGCCGGTCGATGGCTATGTACGGGCGCACGTCTACCGCCCGCCGCACGGCCGCCATCCGGCGCTGGTGCTCTCGCTCGGTCTGGACCCGGCGCCGCCGGACGATGTGCGCGTCGTGCGGCTGATGGACGGACTGGCCAGATCCGGGCTGGTCGCGGTGCTGATCGAGAGTGAGGCGCTGAACGGCGACCGCCTGGCGCCCGACCTGCCGCGGGCGCTGGTCGAAGGCGTGCAGTTCGCCGCGGACCAGCCGTACACGCGCGCGGATCGCGTTGGTATCTTCGGCTTTTCGGTTGGCGGCTCGCTGGCGATCGTGGCGGCGACGGACCCGGCGATCCGCGACCGGCTGCGCAGCGTGGACGCCTTCGGCAGCTTCGACACGCTTGAAGACGCCCTGCTCTCGATCGGCACGCGCACGCTCGACGATCGCGGCACCGTGCGGCCGTGGAACCCCAACGAGATCGCCAGCGAGCATCTGACCAACGTGCTGCTTGCAGGCCTGACCGATGCGCAGGAGGCCGCGGCGCTGCATCGCTACTTCGTGGAAGGCGACAGCCACGCGCTCGACGGCGTGAGCCTGTCAGCGGAGGGGCGGGCGATCGTCGGGCTGCTGACGAGCAGGGAAAGGGCGGCGGGCCGGGCCTTCGTGCCCGCGTTGCCGACGGCGTTGCAGGCGAACCTGGCGGCACTGTCGCCGCTGCCGCGCATCGCGCAGGTGCGGGCGCGGCTGTTCATCATGTACGACCGCAACGATCCGCTGCTGCCGTTCACCGGCTCACGCGACATGTGCGCCGCGGCAAAGGCGGCGGGCCTGAAGCCGTACTGCTCGGCGTTTTCAATCTTTCAGCACGTCGATCCGAAGCGCCCCGGGAATCCGTTCACACTCGCGCACGACCTGACCGAGCTCTACCTGCATGCGTTCGCGGTGCTGCGCAGCCTGCAGTGAGGCATGCGCCGGAGGCCGCGGGCGAGGCGCGCCGGCGGCCGGCAGGGAGATGAGGAACGCTACGCGACTTCGGCCATGAAGGCGACGAGCTCGCGGCGCAGCTCTTTGGACATCCGCTTCTCGTTCTCGACGAGGCGCGAATAGCAGCGCACGCAGATGCAGGCGCGGTAGCCCCCGCGGATCTCCACGTCGTCCAGCTCAACATCGAAGTGGCACACGGTACAGCGATACATGGCGTTTCCTCCTGCCCTGGATCCCTCCATAGCTTGATAGTCGAAGCGTACTCGGCGGCCGTGCATAGGGCTGTTCCCTGAATTATGGACAAGGTGTGAAACTGCCCACCTTCGCGCCCTACGTCAAGTAAGCGCGCGCCCACCCGGCATGTTCGTCGCGTTTCCATCCCTATCTATGGCTATGAATCGATGATTTGCGCGTCCTCTGTACGATCAGACCGGCTCCCAATGGTAATACGTTGCGGCAGCAGGCGGCGGATGGAGGTCAACGTGTCGAAAGTCACGATCTCGGCTATACTGCGGTCACGCCGGACATGCGGGCGGTGGGTGTGCGGAACGGGGACCGGGCGAACGTGAAGGCGCTGCGAGCGACAGCCACGGGCTGGGCGTTGGCGGCGCTGATGCTGTTCGCCGCCTGCGGCGGCTCGTCGGGCAGCAAGACACCCACACCGCTCGCCGGTGAGCAGCTCGCCGGCCGCAATACGGTGCGCGGCGACAGTTGCACGCCGGACGCCGACCCGCTGGCGCAAGTGCTGCCGGCGCTGGTGCGCATCACGACCCCGCCGGACGCGAACGGCGGCTACTCTTCGGGCACCGGCATCATCATCGACAGCGGCTGGGTGCTGACGAACCAGCATGTGATCGATTCGGCCGGCGGACAGCTCGTGAACACCTTCTACGTGGACGGCCACAAGAGCGCGGGGAAAGTGGTCGCCTCCGATGCCGATCTCGACCTTGCGCTAATCCAGACGGAAACGGGCACGCTGCCTTCCGCCAACTGGGGCGATGAGGGCAAGCTGCAAAACGGCTCGGTGCTCTACGCGATCGGCTACGCCGGCGGCTCGCCGGTGCCCTTCGAGGAACAGGGCCGCTACATCCAGACCACCGTGGACCGCGGCACCGGCCAGGCCTACATCGTCAGCGATGTGCAGTTGCAGCACGGCGACAGCGGCGGACCGCTGCTCAACCGCTGCGGCCAGGTGATCGGCATCAACACGGCGCGCATCCGCGATGGCGTCGGCGACGGCCAGAACGCCGGCCTCTCCATCCCCGGTTTCGGCGCCCGGCGCTGGGCGATGAAGAACCGCACGGGGCAGTAGCGCGGACGGGGCGCAGCAACCCTGCTGTCGCCGCACGGCGGCTGTACCGCGAGAGCCGGGCCGCGCAGGCGCGGAGGCGCTGATGGACGGGTCGGACGAAGCGTGCCGCCGCGCGCCGCCGCTCCTGGTGATCGTGAGCGGCGCGCCGGGCAGCGGCAAGACGACCCTTGCGCAGCGGCTCGGGTCCGAGCTGGGGCTGCCGGCCCTCAGCAAGGACTCGTTCAAGGAAGTGCTGTACGACACGGTGGGCGCCGCCGACCAGGCCAGCTCGCAACGGTTGGGCATGGCTGCGCTGGCACTGCTGAGCGCTGTTGCCGGGTGCGTGTTGGCCGCGGGGACTTCGATCCTGATCGAAGCCAACTACCAGCGCGGTCTGGCCGAGGCGAGCCTCGGGCCGCTGGTGCGCCAGGCGCAGACGCTGCTGGTGCATTGTGGTGGTGACACAGACACCATCGTGCGCCGCTATCTGGAGCGGGCCGCGCGCGGCGAGCGCCATCCCGATCACCACGATCGCGACGCGCTGCCCCGGCTCCGCCGGCTCCTCAGCGCGCAGGCGTATGAACCGCTCGAGCTGGGCGTGCCTGTGCTGCGCGTAGATACGACGACGTCAGCCGAGTATGCGCCGGACTTCGCCGCCATTCTGCGGTTCGTGCGCGGTCCGCTGGTCTCCCACGCGTGGTGACGGTGCGCTCAGCTCACTGCGGCTGCCTCCTCAAGCTCGCCGCGCAGCCGCCGCGCATCGGCCGAATCGAAGGCTTCGCGTTCCAACCAGTCGAGCGAGCCGGCGCTGTTTCTCACGGCACGTCGCAGCCGATGCCACAGGCGCCGCACACCGCCGTCGGACACGGATGCAGGCCAGGTACTGCCAGACCGACACCGGCAGGGGCCGCACCGGCGCAAGCCAATGCAGCGTGAGCCGCCCCGGGATGCCGTCCCAGCCGGAAACCCGCAGCGGCACAGAAACCGGACCGCTCCGCATGGGAACGGCCCGGCGTTCATGCGGTCTGCCGCGAAGCTACTTCGTCTGCGCTTCCAGCAGCCCGGTGATCTCTTCGACCGTGGCGTCGCGCCAGCCGGCCCAGACGGGGCCGCGCCGGAACTTCAGCAGATCGTCGGCGGCCTCTTCGCGCGTGCGATCGCCCACGATGTCGCGCATCTGCGGAATCTCTTTGTTGGCCTTCTCCGGGCGCTCGTGCCAAACCAGCACCAGGTCCATGTTGCCGGTCAAGAAGAGGGCGCAAGGAATCGACTGGAACTCGCCCTTGTTGAGATAGGCGTTCATGATATCGAGATTCTTGTCGCGCGGCAGCGCCCGAAACTCGATGCCCGCGGCCTCGGCGATGCGCGCCAGCACGGGCAGGCCGCGATAGACGTCGGGACACCAGTCTTCGCCCAGCACGAGCAGCTTCTTCGGCCCGTTCGGCTTCGCGGCCACGGCCTGAAGCCGCTTTTTGGCGGCATCGGATACTTTCGTGTTGGCGTAGTTGTCCTTGAACTCGTCGAGGTTCTTCTCCGCCTGGGCGATGAAGCCCTCGTACGTCAATGCCGAGGCAAAGCGCTCCGGTGAGACCACCTGTTGCTTCGTAACCACCGTGTCTTCCTCCGTCTTGCGGCTTCGCGTGCCGGTATCGGCCGTCGGCCCACTCGTAGCCGCCGCTGACAGTGTAGCGATGCCGGCAACGAAACGTAAGCCGCTATACGGCGGGTAGCGGCATTGCAGTATTGTAGCGGCCTGGATATTCAGCGAGTTACCCAGCTTTCGAGCCGCTCGGCGAGCGCCAGCACCGCCTCCGCGTCCGCCTCGCGCCCGCCGCTGGCGAGAATCGCGGTCGCGGTGTTGAGCACAGCCTGCCGCATGATGCGCATGTCGCGCAGGCTGGACGAAGCCGCGTACGGCGCGCCGCTCTCGGTAACGTTCAGCATGGAACGCTCGGCCTCTGCTTCGACGTCGATCGTGCGCACGAAGCCCGCCTTGTCGAGGCCGACACGCACCAGCGCACCTTCGGCCGGGATCTCCGGCACCGGGTCGGCATAGCGCGAGATATTCAGCCAACCATCGCGGCCAGCGAGCAGGAAGCCGCGCGGGTTCGCCGCCTCGACGACGCCGCTGATCTCCTCGATGATCGGATTGCTCGCGGGCGGCATTGGTCTCCCTCACGACGCGCGGCGGTGAAAGTCCGGTCGCTCAGGGTTCTGCCGCGTGCTCTTCCAGCTTAACGCGATCCCAGAGGCTGTCCATCTCCGCGAGCGTCATTTCTGACAGGGTGTGGCCTTCCTCTCGTGCCAGCCGCTCGATCGCCGCGAAGCGACGGTAGAACTTCCGTCCTGCCAGCCGCCCCGCTTCCTCGGCGTCGATTTTCAGCCAGCGCGCCAGGTTGGCCAGCACGAACACCACGTCGCCGAACTCGTCCAGCCGTTCCGCGTGCGACTCCGCGCGGCGCAGCTCCGCAACCTCCTCGCCAAGCTTGGCGAGCACGTCGTCCACCTGCGGCCAGTCGAAGCCGACGGCGGCAGCGCGGTCCTGCACGGCCTGCGCATAGGCGAGCGACGGCATGGCGCGCGGCACGCCCGCCAGAATCGACTCCTGCTCGCTGGCACCGCGCCGCGCCTTGTCGGCCTTCTCCGCGGCTTTGATGCGCTGCCAGTTGGCCACGACCTCGCCGGCGCTGGCGGCCGTCACATCGCCGAAGACGTGGGGATGGCGGCGAATGAGTTTACTCGTGATCGCCTCGAACATGTCGCCGTAGCCGAACTCCCCCGCTTCGTCCGCGATTTCGGTGTGCAGGCCGACTTGCAGCAGCAGATCGCCCAGCTCCTCCGCGAGAGCGTGCGGGTCTTCTTCGTCCAGCGCCTGCAGGACCTCGTACGCCTCTTCGAGCAGGTGCTGCTTGAGCGAGGCGTGGGTCTGCTCGCGGTCCCAGGGGCAGCCGCCGGGCGCGTACAGCCGGTGCACGATGCGTTGCAATCCGCTCCAACTGCGGCGGTTGGCTTCGAGCGCCAGCGGCGGCACGAACAGCGTCGCGAGGTGATCTGCCTGATCGGCCCGGTCCAACTCCGCCAGTGCGAGCCGCGCGACGCGCTCCGCGCCGGCGACGCCCGCCGCCGTGACCAGCGCAACCTCGTGTTCGGGCGGATACAGCTCCAGCAGCGCCAGCTTGAGGTGCGAGGCGGCGCGGCGCCCATGCACCTGCGCGAACAGCGCCGGCCGCGCCGGGTCGATCGCTCCCGGTTCCAACGCGTCCGCAAGCTGCAGTCCGGCTTCGAGCGGGTCCAGACCGATCGCGTGGCAGACGGGCTCAAGAAAACTGACGCCGGCCACGGTGCGCACGTCCGGCCCGCCGCCGCGCGCTGCCTGCAGCAGGCGCCGCACCGTGGCTTCGGCGACGAGCGGGTCGCCGGGAACGGCGTAGACGACGTTTCCGAGCCGCTGCTCTGCTTCGATCAGGCGCGCGCAGATCGCCTCGTAGACGGCGTCGAAGCTGTCGAGTGTGTCATAGAGCGCATCGAAGCTCTCGTACGGCCTGCCATCGAGCAGCTCCTGCACGCCGGGATGCCGCGCCGTGCGCAGGAACAGCGCCGTTGCGCTCGCCAGGGCGCGCTCGGTGGCTCGGGTAATCATGCCGGGGTCGCCAGGACCCAGGCCGACGATCGTTATGGTCATACTCTTCGTCCGTGGCGGCGTGCCTGCTGCCGCGGGCTGAGGCGCTGCCGCTATGTGATAGGATAACGGCCATGGAGGCGGCGAGCGAGGGGACGCGTGCCCGGGCGGCCGGCCCGACGCTGCGCCTGCTGGCGCGGGCGCTGTTCTACATCGCGCTGCCCCTGGCGCTGATCACCAGCAGTGTGCGTGTCGCCTTCAGCGAGCAGCGCGTCTACACTTATGCGATCGACCACTACGACGCGGCCACGCGGACCGGCATCTCGCACGATGACCTGATCGCGGCGACGCACGACCTCCGCGCCTACTTCAGCAACGACGAGCAGTTCCTGCGCACGCGCGTCCACGACGCGGATGGTAACGTCGTGCCGCTGTTCAACACCAAAGAGATCCTGCACATGCGCGACGTAAAGCGCCTCGTGCATCTGGTGTACGGCCTGCAGGAGTTCTCGCTGGCGTTCCTTGCGCTCTACATCGCCGGCGTCGTGCTGTGGGCGCGGGAAGAGAGCCTGGCGGCGCTGGCGCGGCGGGCGCTGACCGGTTCGGCCGTAACGATCGGGCTGCTGTTGCTCTTCGGCGCCGCCGCGGGCACGGGCGGCTTCGATTCGGCCTTCGTCAAGTTCCACCAGATCGCCTTTCCGGGCAACAGCGACTGGCAGCTCGACCCGCTGCATGACCACCTGATTCAGATGTTTCCCGAAGGCTTCTGGCTCGACGCGACGCTGCTGATCGCCGTGCTGATCGTCGCGCAAGCCGCCCTGATCGGCGGCGGCGCCTTCCTCTACCTGCGCCGCCAACGACCGAAGCCCCAGCCCGCTCCTGTAACCGGGGCGGAAGCACAGCACGAGGCCGAGGATGCGGCAGCCGAGGAGCAGCCGGAAGAGATCGCGCACCCTGTGGCTTGAAAGCCGCCCGGTGCAGTGCGATAGTACGGCTGCCGTCTGTTTTCCGCAGACCGGGATTCCGCAAGTGAAACGCTCCGGCCGTTTCCTCGGTTTCAGCCTCGCCGCCGCCGTCGTGCTGGTCGCCGGTTCGGCGCTCGTCCCGCCGGCACGCGCGCAGGCGAAGGGGCCATTTTCTGACATCTGGATCGTGGGCGGTGATCTGCCGCATCCCGTGAAGATCGCCAACGAGTAGCTGGACAATCCCGGCGCCCGGCGCGGCGAAGGCTACACCCCGTTGCCGAGCGGCCCCCTGGTCGACCCCGGGGTCGGCTACGACATTCTGAGCGGCGACACGCTGGCCGACGCGCTTGGCGACCAGCGCCATGAGGACTGCTGCGAGACGATCTATCCTGATCCCGGCGGCTCCGCCTTCGTGCTGCCATGGGCGGCGCGCTCGAACTCATACAGCACGCGCCCCGAGGATCGTCAGTACGGCCGCTGGGAGAAGGGCGACGACGGGCTCGTCGAGTTGGCGGCGCAATACATCGCGCTCGTGAAGGCCGGCGCGATCGGCGAACAGCCGTCGTACGCGGAGGTGATCTCGGCTTCTGTTCGGGTTCTCGGCGTGGCCGTTGGCCTGGACGGAGAGCCGCTGCCTTCAGACGACGCGCTAACGCTTGCCGCCGCGCTCGCGCCGTTGCCGCAGGCGATTGTTCCAGTTGGGGCCAACCTGCCGGTTCGGCCATTTCATAAGGTGGACGTGAGCTTCGGACACAGCGTGGCTCTCCAGGGGCTGAACTTCATCTATGCGCCACCCGGTGTGCTGGGTCGAGACGGCTATCTCTTCCCGCAGGTGAGCGGTTCGCCCAACCCCGATCGCCCGATCTCGCCGGACGACCGGCCGACGACGGCTCTGGCCTACCGCACGAGCTCGACCATCGACGCAGTGCTGGCGCGCCACGGGGCGGCAATGAGCCACGCCGCGGCCGCAGTTCAACCCACTCCCGCGGCTCGGCCCGATGGAGCACCATGGTGGCCAACCGCGGCCGTTGGAGCCGGGGCGGTCGCCATCGCAGCCCTGATCGCCGTTTGGTTGCGTCACCGGCGCGGTGCTCACACGGTTGCAGCGGCTCGCTGACTTCGAACTCGACGTTGGCCGGGGCCGTCAGCGGCCGCAGGAGCAGGCGCCGCCGCAGGCACAACCGCCGCCCGAGGCCATCGGCACCTCTTCAACCGAGCCGCCCCGCGCCGGCTTGGCGAAGACAGAGATCAGGCGCTGCGCCTGCGTATGGCCCGCGGCGCAGGCCACGGATTCGTCGGCAGCGGCCATCGGGCGCAGCTTCTCGAACTTCGTCGAGCAGGAGGGGCAGTAGTATTCGTAGACGGGCATTCTCACTCTCCTTCGGACCATGGTCGCGCCTGTGGGCGCGAAGGGCGCAGTTGGTTGGAGATGGCTGCTCCACAGCCATAGGGGTGCGCTCCTGCAGGCTGTTCCGCCTTATGGCACTAAACGCTTCGTCATGTAGACGCAGTCTTCGCCCTCGATGCCGGGCCGGCCCTCGGCGTCAGTATAGGACCACGTCAGCCGAAACGGGGCGCTGCTGGAATCGCGATCGCGCGCGCGATGGTGGCCCTCATAACCCCCGTCCCCTTCTCTCCCATACACACGAGGCATGTAGACCGCGAGACGATTGCGGCGTGCATGGGAGAGAAGGGGCGATCCGGCAGTGCTGAAGCGGGAAGGCGTCGGGGTATCCGGGATGGAGTCGGATCGCTCGACCCAGGGTCGTCTCCTTCTCCCATGACGCAGGAATGGGAGAAGGAGACAGGAGAGGATGAGCGCCGCGCGTGCTGCCCCGCATACGCCTGGGAGCCGAGCCCCCGCTCCACAGCAGGCAGCTCGGCCCCCAAAAGCGCTCGAACCACGACGGGAATAGGGCCGTCCTCAACCGGCGCGCTCATCGCCCTCTATTCCCTATTCCCTAACACCTAATCCCTAGTCCAGGTAGTCCTTCAGCTTCTTCGAGCGCGAGGGGTGGCGCAGCTTGCGCAGCGCCTTCGCCTCGATCTGGCGGATGCGCTCGCGGGTGACGCCGAACTCGCGGCCCACCTCTTCCAGCGTGCGGCTACGGCCGTCTTCGAGGCCGAAGCGCAGCTGCAACACGCGCCGCTCGCGCCCGGTGAGCGAGGCGAGCACGTCCTCGACCTGCTCTTTGAGCAACTGGTGCGAGGCCGCATCCGCCGGCGCCAGCGCCGCGTCGTCGGGGATGAAGTCGCCCAGGTGGCTGTCTTCCTCCTCGCCGATCGGTGTCTCCAGCGAGACCGGCTCCTGCGAAACCTTGATGATCTCGCGGACTTTCTCCGGCGTAATCTCCATGCCGCGACCGATCTCTTCGCTGGTCGGCTCGCGGCCGAACTCCTGCACCAGCCGCCGGCTGACGCGCACGAGCTTGTTGATCGTCTCCACCATGTGCACCGGGATGCGGATCGTGCGCGCCTGGTCGGCGATGGCGCGGGTGATCGCCTGGCGAATCCACCACGTGGCGTAGGTGCTGAACTTGTAGCCCTTGCGGTAGTCGAACTTCTCGACCGCGCGGATCAGGCCGATGTTGCCTTCCTGAATCAGGTCGAGCAGCGACATGCCGCGGCCGATGTACTTCTTCGCCACGGACACGACGAGGCGCAGGTTCGCCTCCGTCAGCCGTTTCTCCGCCTTGCGCCCGTCCTCGTCGATCTTGCGGAAGAGGTCGGCATAATGGCGCAGCACCGCGGGCGTCGTGGCGATGCGCTGCGCGAGATCGTCGGGCGGCGGCAGGATCGCCGTCCCTGCCGGCAGCGTCGATTCGGTCTGGCGCACCAGATCCGGATTGAGGATGTGCGTCACGATCGAGAGCTGCACGATCTTGTGCTCGGCGATCAGTTGCTCGTCGTTCGGGTAGCCGTGATCCTGGCGGACTTTTTCCGCGGCCTCGAGGTCCATCTCGGCGTCGACGACCTTGCGGAAGGCCGTGCTGCCGATGATGCCCGCGAGGTCCGTCTCCTCGACGCCGGCATATTCGCGGATCGACTGCATGATCGGCCGCAGCTCGTCAACTTCCATGAACAGCATGTAGGCGATCTCGGACGAGCCCGCCGAACGGCCCATGCTCATCTGCCAGGTATCGGCCAGCCGCAGCAGGTGCTTGCCCTCCTCCATCTGCCGGGCGAGCCGCTTCTCGTCATCGGCGGAGAGCAGCGAGACCTTGCCGATCTCGCGCAGGTACATGCGCACCGGGTCGTCGATGCCCTCCTGCTCCTCGGCGGGCAGGCCGGCTTCGAGATCCTTCTCCGGCTCTTCCTCCTCTTCCTCTTCCAGCTTCGCCGCGATCTCCGGCTCAGCTACGTCTTCAAGCGGCGCCAGCGATGCCTGCCGCGTGGCGCGCGTCAGCGCCGCGCCCACGGCAGTTCCGGGCTCGCCGGTTGCCGTGGCGGCCGCCGCGACCAGCGCCTCCTCGGGTGTGCGCGCCGCGTGGCCGTTCTTGCCGTTCGCCGCGGCGCCATTGCCGCGCGCCGGCCGCGTCATGGTCGCCTCGCCGCCGCTGCTGTTGCTCTTTGCCATGTGTTGTCCTCTTCTCGTTCCAACCGGTCGCTTCGCGCCGTCAATCGTTCACTGTTTGATGTGCGATGCGCTTGCGGGCGCTGCTTCGGCGCCGCGCTGCCGGGAAATATGCTCACTCGGGATTCAATACGACGCGCCGCCCGCCTCGGGCTCACCGGCGACGCCCGCCCAGCGCGGCGTTTGGCCGGTGCGCAGCTCCCACTCCATCGTCAGCGCCTCGCGGCTGAGATAGCGGTTCGTGCGCAGATGGTTGGTATGCGCGATCACCGGCTCCGGCACGCCGTCCAGGTCCGCTGACCCCGGCGCCTGCTCTAACTGCTGCAACAGCCGGAAGGCGGCGCCCTCGTCGATCTGCCCTTGCGATTCGCCTATCTCGGCGTCCAGCAGCCGCTTTTGCTCGATCAGCGCCCGGTGCCGCAGCTTCGCCGTCGCATCGGCCAGCGCGGGCACGGCGTTCAGCGGCGTGAACGCGGCCAGGTTCTGTTGCCGCAGCTCCTCCAACGTCGGCCTCAGCTCATACGGCACGGCAGCATCGGGCAGGTCCGGCGCCTCCCGCCAGAGCTCGAAGAGGCCGCGGTGGACAGACTGCTGGAACAGCCCCGGCTCCAGCGTCTCGCCGCTCTGCCGCAACTCCGGGAACTGCAGCAGCAGCGCCAGCGCGAACGTCTCGACGGGGTCGGGCCGCCCGGCCGGCGGCGCCGACTCTTCTTCAACCGGCGGTGCGCTGGACACGCGCTCGCGCGTGACGATGCGCTGGCCACGATCCTTGCGCGGCGTCAGCTCGCGCAGGTGCAACGCCAGCGTCTGCTCGGGAACCGATGCCTCTTGCGCCAGGCGCGAGAGATAGGCCGCCTGCAGCGCCGGATCGTCGATCTTGAGCAGCAGCGGCAGCAGGCGGTCCGCCAGCTCGACACGGGCGCGTGGGTCCGCCATGTTCGTGCGCGCCAGCTCCTGACGCAGGCGGAAGTCGAACGGCGAGACGGCGCCGCCGACCCAGGCGGTCCAGCCCTCCGGCGTTTCGCGGATCGCCTCGTCGGGGTCTTTGCCCGATGGCACCGTGAAGACGCGGACTTCGACGGGCGAACGCGCCTGGTGCTGCACGAGCCCGTCCCAGCGCACGATGTCGTCGGCGCGCTCGCCGTCGCCCGTCGCTTCGCGCGCGACCTCCTCGCCGCGCATGGCGGCCTCGATGCCGGCCGCGTCCGCGTCCATCGCCAGCGTCACGCGGCGCGTGAGCCGGCGCAGCAGTTGGATATGGCGCGGCGTCAGCGCCGTGCCGAGCGTGGCCACGACGTTGCGGTAGCCGAACTGGTGCGCCGTAATCGCATCGACGTAGCCCTCGACGACTACGGCTTCGCCCGCCTCGCGGATCGCCTCGCGCGCCCGGTCGAGCGCGAACAGCAGCCCGCCCTTGTCGAACAGCGGCGTCTGCGGCGTGTTCAGATATTTCGGCTTCGCATCGTCCAGCGCCCGACCGCCGAAACCGACCGCGCGGCCGCGCTCGTCGCGGATCGGGAAGATCAGCCGGCGGCGGAAGCGGTCATAGGGCGTGCCGCTCTCGCCGGTCGTCAGCAGGCCCGCCTGGATCAGCTCTTCCTCGCGGAAGTCTTTGCCGAGCAGATAGCCGCGCAGGTTGTCCCAGCCCTCCGGAGCAAAGCCCAGCTCGAAGGCCGCGATCGTCGCCTCGTCGAAGCCGCGCCGCGCCACATACTCGCGCGCCTCGGCGCCGGCGCTGCTGCCGCGCAACGCCTGCTGGAAGAAGGCGATCGCCGCCTCGTTCGCCGCGAACAGCCGCTCATGCGCCGCCTGCGCCTCCGGGTCCGGGCCGCGGCCCAGCGTGACCCCGGCCCGCTCCGCAAGCGCGCGAAGCGCCGTGACGAAGTCCACACCGTCGCGCTTCATTACGAACTTGAAGACATCGCCGCCGTCGGCGCACTGGCCGAAGCATTTCCACGTCTGCCGCTCGGGGTTCACGACGAACGAGGGCGTCTTCTCGCTGTGAAACGGGCACAGCGCCTTGAAGGTGCGGCCCGCCTTCAGCAGCCGCACCTGCTCGCCGATCAGCTCGACGATATCCACCCGTTCGCGGACCGTTTCGACGGTGTTATCGCTCACGCGGCGCCCCTCATCCGTAGTAACACCGGGAGCCTGCGAAAAGTTACGGGTTCGGGGGGAACACGGCCTTGGTCAACGAATTATTGGTGTCGGGAAATCCCGGCGGTGCGTCCGCCTCGGCGATCGCGTGGTTGGGATTGATCACCACCGTCAGCATCGTGCGCGCCGTCGGTTTGTAGCCCGTGCGGATCTCGATCGTGGCGCCGGGCGCGATCGTCACCGGGCCGGTGGTGACCTGCACCACCGTCGCGCCGGTCTGATCCACGGCCATAATCGCGATCTCCTGGCCGCTGAGCGCCGCACGGCCGGCATTGCCGATCTCGACCACGAGGAAGCCCGCGCCCGCGCCGCTTTGCAATACGCTGAAGTCGCGCAGCACGAGGTCGGGCAGTTCGACGCCGGGCTGCGTCGGCGCGGGGGTCGGGGCCGGCGTGGGGCTCGGCGTGCTCGTCGGGGTGGGCGTCGGCGACGGCGTGGGGCTGGGCGAT
>CALFMN010000033.1 GCA_937879875.1 uncultured Chloroflexota bacterium
GGCAAAGCAGGGTTAGGCGCCCCGCGCCGTCGAAGCCGCGGCGAACAGCACCGCGCGCCGTACGTCTTTATGTATCTCCGCGCCGCGCACACGCCACGCGTCTACCGTGTCTACAATGAGGTATTCTCAGGCCGAACGCTGGCCGCCAGCTACGCTCTGGGAGAGTCGTGTGAACCATCGTGCAGCGCCGCGGGCCGGGGAGCATGCGGCCGGCGCCGCCGAGCGCTATCTCTCGCTGCTGCACGAAACGGCCAGCGCCCTGACGGGCGGCTCGAACCTCGATGCCCTGCTCGGCACGATCGTCATGCGCGCTGGCGCCCTGCTCGGGGCACCGCACGGCTACATCTATGTCGTAGAGCCGGGCGCCGGCACGATGGTGGCGCGCGCCGGAATCGGTCTCTTCGCCGAGCGGCTGGGCGCCCGCATCGGCTACGGCGTCGGCGTCGGCGGCACCGTCTGGCAGACCGGCCGGCCGCTGGCCCAACCGCGTGCCCGGAACGAGCCGCGATATGCTGCGCGCCGTGGCCGGCGTACCGCTGACCTCCGCCGGGCGCGTCGTCGGCGTGATCGGGCTCGCCCATCTGCACGAAGACGCTGCCTTTTCCGAGCGCGACATCGCCCAGCTCGACGGCTTCGCCCAGTTCGCCTCGCTCGCGATCGAGCATGCGCGGCTGCACGAAGCGGCGCAGCGCGAGCTGGCAGAGCGCCGCCGTGCCGAGGAACAGGTTCGCCGGCTCAATGCGGCGTTGGAAGCGCGGGTGCAGGAGCGCACCCGCGAGTTAGAAGAGGCACACCGCGCCAGGGGCGCGCTGCTGGAGGTCGAGCAGGCCGCTCGCGCCCAGGCCGAGGCGGCGCTGCGCGTGCGCGAGGATTTCCTCGTCGCCATCTCCCACGACCTGCGCACGCCGCTTACCGCGATCCAGGGCATGGTGCAGATCGTGCAACGCCGTGCCGCTCGCGGCCTCGCCATCACGCCGGACCTGTTGACCGAAGCGCTGGATACGATCGGCGTGGCCAGTACGCGCATGAACGACCTTATCTGCCAGGTGCTCGACCTTGCGCGCGTGCAAGGCGGTGAGCTGGTGGAGCTGATGCCGGTTCCCACGGACCTGGTGGCATTGGTGCAGCGCGAAGCCGCCGCGCTGGCGCGCGTGAGTCCCCTGCACACGGTCGCCGTCGAGTCTGATGAGGCGGTATTGATCGGCCGTTGGGACCGGCAGCGCCTTGAGGGAGTAATCGCCAACCTGCTCTCGAACGCCGCAAAGTTCAGTCCGCTCGGCGGCGTTGTGCGCGTGCAGATCAGCAGAACTGCGGCGGACGGCTGCGTTTGGGCCGAAGTGCGCATCGCCGACCAGGGTCTCGGCATCCCGGTGGACGAGCTTCCGCGTGTATTCGAGCGCTTCTACCGCGCGACCAACGCTTCGTCCATTCCCGGCACGGGCATTGGCCTCGCTGCCGCGGCGCAAGCTGTGGCGCAGCACGGCGGCCAGATCGCGCTGGAGAGCACGCTCCGAGCGGGTACGACCGTGACCGTATGCCTGCCGATCGATTCCCGCAGCCGTCCGCCGCGCGCGTAAGGCGTGGCTGCGGCGTCTGTGCGGCCAGGCTGCCGGTCTCGGCTGGTGGATATTGTACGTTGCGGTGTCGCTACGCGCCGGCAGCAGCGAGAATCTCGCCGATCGCCTCGCCGGGCAGCGGCGCCCAGAAGAAGTTCCCCTGCACACGGTCGCAGTGCAACTGGCGCGCGAGGTCGAGCTGGCGCAGTGTCTCCACGCCCTCAAGGGTTACGTCCATGCCCAGCCCATGCCCCAGCCCTGCCACCGCCCGCACGATCGTCTCGGCGCCGGGGTCGGTGTCCAGGCTGCTGACGAACTCGCGGTCGATCTTGAGCGTGGTGATCGGAAAGCGGCGCAGATAAGAGAACGATGCATAGCCGGTGCCGAAGTCGTCCACGGCGATCTGGACGCCGAGGGCAGCAAGGGCGTTGAGCGCCTGTGCGGCCGCGTCCAGATCGTCGATCACCGCACTCTCGGTAATCTCCATACGCAAGCTGTCGGGCATAAGGCCCGTTTCGTGCAGCACACGCGCCACGTCGGCCACGATCGTCGGCTGCAACAGCCGTCGGGCGGAGAGATTTACGCTGAGCACGAACGGCGCCGTGGGCCGCATGGCGCGCCAGGCCGCGGCGTGCCGGCACGCCTGTTCGAGCACCCAGCGGTCGATCGCGCAGATCAGTCCG